>JBIOYL010000138.1:0-8064 GCA_044870185.1 Actinomycetes bacterium
CGTCGGCGGCGGCAGCGCTGGCGGGCGGTCGCCGGCGGCGAGCACCCACCGAGCAGGTCGGCCAGGCCAGCGGTCCGGCCAGGCCAGCCACTGGCCAGCCACCGCCACCAGGGCGTTCGCCGCCGGCGCGGGCGAGCCTGTGGACGGCGACGGGCAGCCCGCCTCGCGTCGAACTAGGTTCGGGTCGTCCCGACGGGTGCGTGACCCGTCGCCGACCAGGAGGCCCACCATGCCGAGCACCTCGCCGTTCGTCGTTCGCCCCGCGTCCTGGCGCGCCCGCGTCCTCGCCCTGCTGGACGGCGCCGCCCGGCAGCGCCACGTGACCGTGCTGCTGGCCGTCGCCGGCCTGGCCCTCACCGGGCTGGTGTGGATCGCCGCCGCGCCCCGCCTGCTGCCCGCCCCTGCGCCGGCACCGGTCCCGTCGGGGGCGGCCGCACGGGCGCTGCCGGCGGTCAGCCCGGACCGCCCGGCCCTCCCGGCAGGCGGCGCGCTCCTGGTGCATGTCGCCGGCCGGGTCCGCCATCCGGGCCTGGTTCACCTTCCGCCCGGCAGCCGCCTGGCCGATGCGGTCAAGGCAGCCGGCGGGACGGCCCCCGGCGCCAACCTCGACGCGGTCAACCTCGCCCGCAAGGTCGCCGACGGGGAGCAGGTCCGCATCCCCGCCCGCGGGGAGCCGGTCGCCGCCGACACAGGTACGGGTGACCCGTCCTCGTCCGGCCCGCTCGACCTCAACACGGCGACCGAGGCACAGCTCGAGGCGCTGCCCGGCATCGGCGCCGTGACCGCCGGCCGCATCGTCGCCTACCGGGCGACCCATCCGTTCACCTCGATCGAGCAGCTCCGGGAGATCCCCGGCATCGGCGAGCGTCGCCTGGCCGCCCTGCAACGACTCGTGACCGTGGGTTGACGGTGCGGCGGCATCCCGGCGCCACCCCCGATCCCGACGGCGTCGCCTTGGCCGTCGCCGTCACCGTCGGCGTGCTGGTCGGGGCACGGCTTGCGTGCGCGGCGTGGGGACTCGGCTGCCTGGCAGCCGGAATGGCGCTGCTCGTCGGGCGGCCCCGGCTGGCGCACACCCGCGGCATGGGGTCCCCCGGCGGCGCCGGCTGGTCCGGCGCTGCCGGCTCGTCCGGCGGTGCGGCGCGGCGGGGACTGCTCGTGCTGGGCACGCTGGCCTGCGCGGCCGCGCTGGCCGCCAGCCTGCGCGCCGACGCGGTGCGCGGCGGCCTGCTCGCGCGCGGCGCGCGGTCCGGCGCCGTCGCCACCGTGCAGGGCACGGTGGCCGAGGAGCCCGCGGCCACGCGCGGCGGGCAGCGGCTCGTGCTGTCGGTGGTGCGGGCCGAGATCGACGGCCGGGCATGGCGCACCCGGGAACGGGCCACGGTGTTCGTGCCCGCCGCCGCCGGGCGTTTCGAGGCAGGGGACCGGCTGCGCCTGCGGGGCCGGCTCGCAGCCGACCGGCGGGCCGACCGGCTCGGCCGGGTGCCCGCCGCGCTCGTGCGCCGACCGGTGCTGCTCGGCCGGACACCGGGACGCTGGCCGCCGCTGCGCCTGACGGCGGCGGTGCGGGCCGCGACCCGCGAGCGGGCGTCGGGCGCGCTGCCGCCCGACCAGGCCGGGCTGCTGGTCGGGATGGCGCTCGGAGACACCTCGCGGCTGGCCGCGTCCGTGGACGCGAGCTTCAAGGCGGCCGGGCTGACGCACCTGCTCGCGGTCAGCGGCGCCAACCTGGCCGTCGTGCTCGCGGCCGGCCTCGGGCTGGTCGCCCGCCTGCACGCCGGCCGACGGGGAGTGGCGGCCGTCGGCGCCGCCTTGGTGCTGGCGTTCGTGCTGCTCACCCGGTGGCAGCCGAGCGTGCTGCGCGCCGGCGTGATGGCCGTCCTGGCCCTGCTCGGGCTGGCGACCGGGCGGGGCCCCGGCGCCCGGCGAGCCCTGTGCCTGGCGGTCTGCCTGCTGCTGCTCGTCGACCCGGCCCTGGCCGGCTCGCTCGGCTTCGCCCTGTCGGTCGCCGCGACCGCCGGTGTGCTCTGGATCGGGCCGTTGCTCACCCGCATCCTGCCCGCCCGGCTGCCGGCCGGTCTGCGTGCGGCGGTCGCGGTGACGCTCGCCGCCCAGGCCGGCGCGCTGCCGGTGCTGGCCGGGCTGCTCGGGCAGGTCTCACTGGCCGGGCTGCCGGCCAACCTGCTCGCGCTGCCGCTGGCGTCCGCCCCGATGCTGCTCGGCATCGTCGCCGCCGCCCTGGCCACGGTCTGGCCGTCCGCCGCCGCCGTCAGCTGCCGCCTCGCCGGGCCGTTCCTCGCCGGTCTGCTGGCCGTGGCCCACTCGGCCGCTGGGCTGCCCGGCAGCTCGATCCGGCTCGGCGGGGCTGCCCGGCTGGTCCCGGTCCTGGTCGCCGGGATCCTCCTGCTGCTCGCCAGACGCCAGGCGGCCAGGCTCGACTCCCGAGCCGGGCGGGCCCGAGCTGGGCGGGCAGGCGTGACGCCCCGGCCGGGGGCCGGGCCCGACGCCCAGGCCGTGCGCCATCCGACCACCCCGGCCGGCGTCACCCCGACGGCGGTCCGCCGCGAGGCCTAGACGCGATGCCGGCACTACCGCGCGGCCGGGGAGCCCGAGCAGGGGCAGCCCGAGCAGGGGCAGCCCAAGCAGGGTGCCGGCATTGCGGTCCCGCCCGCCGCGGGCTCCACCTGACGTCTGCCGGTCAGTCGAGCAGGCCGGCGTCGTGGGCGAGGATCGCGGCTTGCACCCGGTTGCTCATGCCGAGCTTGGCCAGCACGTGGCTGACGTGCGCCTTCACCGTCGCCTCGCTCATGAACAGGCGTTTGCCGATCTCGGCGTTGCTCAGCCCCTGGGCCACGGCGACCACGACCTCCCGTTCGCGCCCGGTGAGCGCTTCCAGCTGGTTCCGCGCCGCCACCGCCCGCGCGCTGCCTCGAGCAGCGAACTTGGCGATCAGCCGCCTGGTGACGGTGGGGGACAGCATGGCGTTGCCCGCCGCGACCGTCCGCACCGCCTCGAGCAGGTCGCGTGGCGGGGTGTCTTTGAGCAGGAAGCCGACGGCGCCGTGCTGCAGCGCGGTGTGCACGTAGTCGTCCAGCTCGAAGGTGGTCAGCACGATGATCTTCGGCGGGTCGGGCAGCGCCGTGAGCTGCCGGGTCGCGGTCAGGCCGTCCACGGTGGGCATGCGGATGTCCATGAGCACGACGTCGGGCCGGTGCAGCCGCACCTGCTCTGCGGCTTGGGCGCCGTCGGCGGCTTCGGCGACGACCTCGATGTCGTCCGACGACTGCAGGATCATGCGCAGGCCCGAGCGCACCAGCTGCTCGTCGTCGACCAGCAGGACGCGGATCACGCCGGCGCCTCGGTGGGGATGCAGGCGCGCACCTCGAAGCCGCCGTCCAGACGCGGGCCGGCGTGGAAGCTGCCGCCCAGCAGCGAGACCCGCTCGCGCAGGCCGACCAGGCCGTGGCCGGCGCTCGCAAGCGCCAGGTCGGGGTCATGCCGGTGCGCCGGCCTGGCGTTGCGGACGGTCACCTCGAGGTGCTTCGGCCCGTACTCGAGGTGGATGTCGGTGGCTGCGCTTGCCGCGTGCTTGTGCACGTTGGTCAGCGCCTCCTGCACCAGCCGGTAGGCGGTCCGCTCGACGGTCGCGGGCAGCGGGCGGCGCGGCCCCTGGACCGCCAGCGAGACCTCCATGCCGGCGGCGCGCGACTGCTGCACGATCCGGTCCAGGTCGGCCAGGGTGGGCTGGGGGTCCAGCGGCGGGCCGCCGTCTCGCTCGCGCAGCACATCGAGAATGTGGCGCAGCTCCTCGAGCGCCTGTCGGCCGGTCTGCCGGATCAGCCCGGCCTGCTGGGCCGCGTCGGCGTCGGCCAGCGACACCTCCAGCGCGCCGGCGTGCAGGATCATCAGGCTGACCCGGTGGGCGACCACGTCGTGCAGCTCCCCGGCGATGCGGGCGCGCTCCTGCGCCCTGGCCTGGTCGGCCTCCAGGTGCTGCTCGCGTTCCAGCCGGGCGGCCTTCTCCTTGAGGTTGGCGACCAGCGCGCGGCGGGTTCCGATCCACAGGCCCAGCAGGGCCGGTACCACGACCACCAGTGCCGTCACCATCGCCGCACCGAGAGCGCTCACGTCGGGCGTGACGGCCGACCCGGTGAACACGGCCACCGCGAGCACGCCCATGAGGACGCTGTGCCAGCGGAGGCGACGCGACTCCGCCGACAGGGTGTAGCAACCGACCATCAGTCCCACGGGGGCGCTCATGAGGAACCACGCCCCCGTGCCGAGCGCGAGCAGCGGGTAGGGGCTGCTGCGGCGGATCAGCACCGGTAACGCCACGAACACCGCCAGGAGCGTCCGGATGGGCCCTTCGTGCACGCCGGTGAATCCGACCTCTCGGCCAATCTCGTCAGCCGTGCCAACGAACACCAGTAGGGCGAGCCCGAGGTCGACGACCACGACCCGGCGCGCCCACCAGCGCCGCGCCCAACGGCGCAGCGGCTGCTCGAGCGTCGGCTGCTGCTGCATGGCACCGAGCGTACGGCGCGGCCCGGCCGCCAGCCAGCGACCTTCGGCGACCGGCGCGTTCGACGTTCGTCGGGGCGCGCCGTCGACCGGTGGCCGATGCCGCGCCCCCGCCGGCTCGGCGACCATCGCAGCCGTCAGCCGGGAGACTGGAATCGAGGAGCGATGACCATGATGGCTGGTGGCGTGACCGCGCCCCCGGACGCGGCGGTGGCCGCCGTGGGGCTGCGCAAGGTGTACGGCCAGGGCGACACCGGCGTGGTCGCCCTCGACGGCGTGGACGTGACGTTCCCGCGGAGGCGGTTCACCGCGATCATGGGACCGTCGGGGTCTGGCAAGTCCACCCTGCTGCACTGCCTGGCCGGGCTGGACACGCCGACCAGCGGCCAGGTTCTGATCGGCGGTGCCGACATCACGGGCATGCGCGACGACGAGGTCACCCGCTTGCGCCGCGACCGCATCGGCTTCGTGTTCCAGGCCTTCAACCTCATACCGACACTGAGCGCGCTCGGGAACATCACCCTGCCCGTGGAGCTCGCGGGCCGCAAGCCAGACCAGGAGCTGCTGGATGCGGTGATCGAGGCAGCCGGCCTGAAAGACCGCCTGCACCACGAGCCGGCGCACCTGTCCGGCGGCGAGCAGCAGCGGCTGGCGTGCGCGCGAGCCCTGGTCTCCCGCCCGGAGATCGTGTTCGCCGACGAGCCGACCGGCAACCTCGACTCCCGCTCCGGAGCCGAGGTGCTCCAGTTCCTGCGGCGGGCGGCCGACGAGCTCGGCCAGACGATCGTGATGGTCACCCACGACCCGATCGCGGCGTCGTATGCCGACCGGGTGCTGGTCCTGACCGACGGCCGGATCGTGGACGAGCTGGCCACCCCGACCGCCGAGCGGGTGCTGGAGCGCATGAAGCGGCTCGATGCGCGGAGGGGCTGACATGCGGCGGCTGGTGGTCGGCACCCTGGTCGCGCACAGGGCGCGGCTGGCCATGACGCTGGCCGCGGTGTGCCTGGGCACCGCGTTCGTGGCCGGCACGATGTTCTTCACCGCCTCGGCCGAGCGGGCCGAGCTGGCCATCGCCCAGCGCACCGACATCGCCGTGCAGGTGTCCGCCGGTCCGGACGCACGCGACGGGCTCCCGCGCTCCACTGTGGACGAGCTGGCCCGCCTGCCCGGCGTCGCGCGCGCCGACCCGGTCGTGTCCGGCCAGGGGTCGCTGCTCGGCCGGGACGGCAAGGTCGTCGAGGGCGCCGGCGGCGTGACGAACTTCGCGGCTACCTCACGCTTCGCCGTTACCGCGGGACGGTCACCTGCCCGTGCCGACGAGGTTGCCCTGTCCGGGTCGGCTGCGCGCACGTCCGGCAGGCTGGTCGGCGACACGGTGGACCTGCTGCTCGGCGGCTCCCGGCACCAGGCAGGCGTTGTCGGCGTCTACGACTACCGGACCCTCGGGCAGGAGACGCCGCCGGCGATGGCGTTCGACACCGCCACCACCCAGCGGCTGCTCGGCATGCCAGGACAGGTCACCGCGATCGACCTGGTTGCTACCCCCGGCACGGCACCCGGTGACCTGGTCAGCCGGGCCCACGCCGCCGTGCCGGAGGCACGGGTGGTCGACGCGCAGGCCGCCAACACAGCGGCGCGGCGCCAGCGCGCCGAGACGGCGGGAGGGCTCCGCAACGCCCTGCTGGGGTTTGCCGTCATCGCCGTGCTGGTCGGGACCTTCGTCATCGCCAACACCTTCTCGATGCTGGTCGGGCAGCGAACCCGCGAGCTGGCCCTGCTGCGGGCGGTCGGCATGTCGCAGCGGCAGGTCCGGCGGATGGTGCTCGCCGAGGCCGCCGTGGTCGGGCTGCTGGGCGGGGTGGTTGGCACCGCCGCGGGCTATGGGTTCGCCACGGTGGCCGTGCGGTTCCTGGACGAGGGGACCGGGCCGGTGCCCGTCGTGGCGGGCTGGCCGGCCCTGCTGGCCGCACTGGCCGTCGGGGTAGGCGTGACGGTGCTGTTGGCCGACGCCTCGGCGCGCCGGGCCGGGCGGATACCCCCGATCACCGCCCTGCGCAGCGAGACCGTGTTGCTGCACCAGGACCTCCGGCGGCGCACGCTCGCCGGCCTGATCGTGGCGGCACCCGGCATCGCCGTCTACGGCTACGCCGCGCTGACCGACCGGGTCGACGAGCAGGTCGGGCTGGTCGGTCTGGGTGGTGCGGCGCTGCTGCTACTCGGCGTCATCCTGCTCGCCCCGGCGCTGTGCCGGCTGCTGCTGGCAGCGCTGTCGGTGCCGCTGGCCCGGCTCGGCGTCGCCAGCCGGCTCGCGGCCGGCAACGCCCAGCGCAATCCGCGACGGACCGCGGCCACCGCGTCCGCGCTGCTGCTCAGCCTGTCGGTGGTGATCGGCCTGGCCATCGGCGGGCAGAGCCTGAAGGACAACGTCACCGCCAGCGTCCGGCGTGACGTGGCCGCCCAGCTCGTCGCGGAGGCGACCGGTCCCGGCGCCACCATCCCGCAGGGTGAGGTCGCCCAGCTCGCCGCGGTGCCCGGCGTGCGGGCGGTCGCCGCGCTCGGCTACGCCTACCCCGTGGTGCGCATCGGCCCGGTCAGCGCGCGGCAGCCCCTGACGGTCGTGGACCCGGCCGCGATCGGCAGCGCGCTGCGGCTGTCCATGGTCTCCGGCCGCAGCGATGGGCTCGCCGGCGGCGTGTTCGTCAGCACCGACCTGGCTACGTTGTATGGGCTATCGGCTGGCGACCGGATCACGATGGGCTGGCCGAGGGGTGGCGAGGGCGTGCTCACGGTCGCCGGGATCTACCGGGGCTCGAGCCTCGTCTCTGGTGTGCTGGTCCCGCAGCGGGTCGCGTTGCCGCACCTGGAGCAGACCGGCGCCTCGGTCGCCTTTGTGGCGCTCACTCCTGGCGCGGACCAGGCCGCGGTGCGTGCCGGGCTGGAGCGGGCCGTCGCCGACCGCCCCGATGTCATGGTCCGCTCGCTGCGGCAGTACCTGGATCATCGGCTCGGTGCCGTTGACGCTGTCCTCAGGGTGTCGTATGCGCTGCTCGCGCTGGCTGTGCTCATCGGGCTGCTGGGCGTGGCCAACACGCTGGCGCTGGCGGTGCTGGAGCGCACCCGCGAGCTCGGCCTGCTGCGGGCGCTGGGGCTGACCCGGCGGCAGGTGCGGACCCTGGTGCGGGTCGAAGCGGCCCTGGTCGCCATGCTGGGCGGGCTGCTGGGCATCGGCGGTGGGTGGCTGCTCGGCGCGATGTTCCAGCGGACCGCCTTGCGGACCGGGCTATTCGACGCCTCCGTCCCGGTCGGCCAATTGCTGCTCGCCGTGGCCGGGCTGGCCGTGGTCGGCATGGCGGCGGCCGCCTGGCCGGCCCGGCGAGCCGCAAAGGTGAACCTGCTTGCCGCCGTCGCCGCCGAGTGACCGGCACCCACGTCCACTGCCATGCGCGAACCTGAGGGTGTGACGATCCAGGCCAGGGAACTGACTAAGCGGTTCGGCGGCACGCTGGCCGTCGACCACCTGTCGTTTGTGGTCGAGCCGGG
>JBIOYL010000139.1:0-10966 GCA_044870185.1 Actinomycetes bacterium
CTGAGCGATCCAGCCAGGCCAAGCCGTGGGCTGCCGTCGGGCACCCTCCCCCCGGAAGCTCGCCCTTTGGGTGACCATTCGCGTATCCAAGAGGATACTCCGGGCGACCAGGACGACGATGATGCCATCGCGGCGCTGAGGGCCTATCGCCGGTGCCCGGCCGTGTCGGTGCCGGGTGCTCGAGGTCGGTGCCTGCTCGGTGCCCCCTTGACAGGTCGCCCTGGCGCTTGCTAGATATAGTACGCACAGCTTGTGGAGAGACGCACGTAGCGCATGAAGCGCGGACGTTCCAACCAGCCGCAGGCAGCGGTCTACGGGACCGCGGGCAGGCGGCCATGACTGGGACGCGAGCGACCCGATACACCATTTTGGAAGTTTGGAAGTTGGAAGTTGGAAGCGAGTGATGGCATGACCAGCCAGGCCGATCTGATGGACAAGGACGGCGTCCTTGTCCCCGAGGAGCAGCTCGTGCCCGACGTCACCGCCCACGAGCCCGCTCTGGAGCCGGCCGCGCGGCGCGCCGCCGGGTAGGCGGCCCGCGGGCGCCGCTGCCGCCTCGCCGGCTCGCGCTGCGGGCTCGGCCACGGGCGGCAGCCTCGCCGGCGCCCGCCGCAGTCTTGTGGGGCCGCTGCAGCCTGGGCCGCGGGCGGGCAACAGGCGGGAGTCCCGCCGGCGCCCGCCGCGGCCACACGGGCGCCCAGCACGCCACGACACCCCATCCGACATCGATACCACTTGCCTTGCCTTGGCTTGCGCTATTGCACTGGAGGGCGACCATGCAGTTCTTCGACGACCACAACCCGTTCGGGAGCGACTTCGGCGGTGGGGCGCTGCCCCTGCCGGTCAGCCCCACAGCACCCGGCCCGGCACTGCCCGGCAGCGACTTCGCCGGCGGCAGCCTGCCCACGAGCTTCACCATCGAGGCGAACGCGCCGGGCGAGGCGCAGGCGGCGTAGCCGATGGAGTTCAGCGCCACCAAGATCCTCGCGGGCGCGCTGGCGGCGGTCACCGCCGCGACCATCGCCTCCTACTTCGGGGTCGAGGGCACCCTGATCGGCGCCGGGCTGGCCAGCATCGTCGCCACCGTCGGCACGGCCATCTACGACCGCTCGCTCAGCTCCAGCAAGGCCTGGATGCGCCGCTCGCTCGTCCGCCCGGCGCAGGGCGACGAGCCGGTCGGGAGCGAGGGCGAGCCGGTCGGGACGGAGCCGGTCCCCGCGCGGCCCGGCGGCCGCAGCCTGCCGGCCGCGGGTGGCTCCATCCGCTGGCAGCGAGTCGCCGCCGCCGGTGCGATCGTGTTCGCGCTGGCGCTCGGCACGATCACCGCGATCGAGGCCACCGCCAACCGGCCGATCGCGTCCCTGCTCGGCGCGCAGCCGACGCACGGCCAGCGCACGTCGGTCGGCGCGGTCCTGGGCGGGCGCGGCGGCACGCAGGGCCAGAACGGCTCGGGCGCCACGTCGACCTCGACGACCGCGGCACCGGCCGGGTCGGCTACCACCCAGCCGCAAGGAGCGGTCCCACCCACGACCGCGGCGGGCGGGTCCGGCACGCCGACCTCGACGACGCCGACGACCACCACGGCGCCCAGCACGACCCACCCTGCCCCGTCCCAGACGTCGCCAACGACCGCCGCCGGCTGATCCCCTCCTGGGACTACAGGCCGAGCTCGTCGAGGATCGGGGTGCCGCCGCGCACCTGTGCCCTGGCGGTGGTGGCGTCCGGCGCGGCCAGCGCCAGCTGGGCCAGCCGCCGGCAGTCGTCGAGGCTGTGGCGGCCCAGCAGCATCCGGACATCGGCCAGCGACGGCGGGGCCATCGACAGGCTGGTCACCCCGAGACCGACCAGGACCAGGGCGAGCACCGGGTCGCCGGCGGCCTCGCCGCACACGCCGACGGGCTTGCCGGCCTTCCGGCCGGCCTCGGCGGACGCCGCGACCAGCTTGAGCAGAGCGGGCTGCCAGGGGCTCTGCAAGGCGGCCAGGCTGCCGACCAGCCGGTCGGCCGCGAACACGTACTGGGCGAGGTCGTTGGTGCCCAGGCTGGCGAAGTCGGCCTCGGCCAGGATCGCGTCGGCCGTCAGGGCGGCCGCCGGGATCTCGATCATGACGCCGGCCCTGGCCACCGGCCGGCCGCGCAGCTTGGCGGTGAACCAGGCCGCCTCGTCGGCGGTGGCGACCATCGGCGCCATCACCCAGACATCCGTCCCGCTCCCCTGGGCGGCCTGCGCAATCGCGTCGAGCTGGGCGTCCAGCAGCTCGGGCCGGCGGCGGACCGCGCGCAGCCCGCGCACCCCCAGCGCCGGGTTCGGCTCCTCCCCGAGGTCGAGGAACGCCAGCGGCTTGTCGGCGCCCGCGTCGAGCGTGCGCACCACCACCTTGCCGTCGGGGAAGGCGTCGAACACCTTGCGGTAGGCGGCCGCCTGCTCGGCCACCGGGGGTGGGTCGGTGCGGTCGAGGAACAGGAACTCGGTGCGCAGCAGGCCGACGCCTTCGGCGTCGGCGGCGACCGCCTTCTCCACGTCGCCGGGGCCGCCGACGTTGGCGAGCAGGTCGACGTGATGGCCGTCCTTGGTCCGGCCGATCCCCACGAACGCCGACTGGGCCGCCCGCCTGGCCTCGGCACGGGCCTCGGCCGCCCGGACCTGCGCGTCGTCGGGGTCGACCACCACCTGGCCGGCGCTGCCGTCGACCACCACCCGCACCTCGTCGACCAGGCGCATCGCGCCCGAGCAGGCGACCACCGCCGGCACCCCCATCGACTTGGCCAGGATCGCGGTGTGGCTGGTCGGCCCGCCCTCCTCGGTGACCAGCGCGAGCACCTGGTCACGGCGCAGCGTCGCCGTGTCGGCCGGGGCGAGGTCGCGCGCGACGAGCACGAACGGGTGGCCGGGGTCGGGCACGCCCGGCATGGGCACGCCGAGCAGCCGGGCGACCGTGCGGTCGCGGATGTCGTCCAGGTCGGCCACCCGGGCCGCCATGTAGTCCCCGGCGCCGCCGAGCAGCTTGCGGTACAGTCCGAACGCCTCGTACACCGCCCGCGCGGCCGCCCGCCCGCCGCGGACGAGCTGCCCTGCCTGCTCGGTCAGGCCGGGGTCGCGCGCCATCATGGCCTGCGCCTGGAGCACCGCCTGGGCGTCGCCGCCGGCGGCCTGCCCGCGCGCCTCGAGGTCGGTGGCGACCGCCTCGAGCGCGTCGGCGACCGCCCGCTCCTCCGCAGCCGGGTCCGCGACCTCGCCGCGCCCGGCCTCGGGCGGCACCGGCACCTCGCCGCCGACGCGAGCGACCGGGCCGATCACCACGCCGGGGCTCACCCCAACACCTTGCAGCTGCTCAGCCACCTGACAGGTCACCTCCTGGTCGGACGGCGCCCCCGGGGCTCGGAAGCGCCGCGATGCCGGTCGGCAGATCGGTCGTCACCGCGACGAGCCGGTCACGACGACAGGCCGTCACCGCGACCGACGAGCATCATCGCGCCAGCACTTCCTTGTGGACCAGGTCCACCACCGCCTGCGGGTCGGGGGCCTGCAGCAGCGCCTCCCGGAACGACGCGTGGATCAGCCTGCGGGCCAGGGCGGCGAGGATCTGCATGTGCTCGGCGCCGCCACCCGCCGGCGCGGCGATCAGGAAGATCAGGTGCGCCGGGCCGTCCTCGGCGCCGAAGTCGATGCCGGGCTGGCTGCGACCGAACCCGAGGGTGGGCTCGGTGACGTGCGCCGAGCGGGCGTGCGGGATGCCGATGCCGCCCTCGATGCCGGTCGGCATCTGCGCTTCGCGGGCGCGCACGTCGGCCAGGAACCCCTCCAGGTCGGTCACCCGCCCGGCGGCGGCCAGCCGCTCGGCCAGCGAGCGGGTCGCCTCGTGCCGGTCGCTGACCTGCAGGTCGAGGTCGACGAGGTCGGTGGTGATGACGTCTGCCATGGCGTCAGCTCCGTTCTACGAGGATCCGGTCGGCATCGATGGTGTCCGACAGGCGCACCGCGGCGCGGTCGAGGTCGTCGGGGTGTGGCATCTGGCTGCCCGGCAGGCTGGCCGCGGCGGCACCCCAGGCCAGCGCCTCCTCCAGGGCCCGCGGCCCGCTGCCGCCGGCGGCGAGGAACCCGGCAAGCAGCGCGTCTCCCGCGCCCACCGCGCTGCGGGCCACCTCCACCGGCGCCGTCCCGTGCACCGCGCCCCCGGCGTCGACCAGCAAGGCGCCGTCCGCACCCAGGCTGGCCAGCACCGTGCCGATACCGCCTCGGCACAGCTCGGTGGCTGCCGCGACCGCCTCGCCGAGCGTGGCGATCGGCCGTCCGCTCACCTCGGCGAGCTCCTCCCGGTTCGGCTTGATGACGTCGGGGCCGGCGGGCAGCGCCGCGGCGAGCGCGGCGCCGCTGGTGTCGACGGCGACCCGGACGCCCACCTGCCGGACCCGGCCGGCGAGCCGGGCGTAGAAGTCGGCGGGCGCTCCGGGTGGGAGACTGCCCGACACGGCCACCCAGTCGGCGCCGGCGGCGGCGGTGACGGTCGCCTCGGTGAGCGCGTCCAGCTCGGCCGCGCTCAGGATGGGGCCGGGCTCGTTGAGCTTGGTCACGGTGCCGTCCGGTTCGACCACGCTGACGTTGGCGCGCACCGCGCCGCGGATCGGGACGACGACGACGTCGATGCCCTCCGGGTCGAGCAGGGCGGCGAGCTGCTCGCCTTCCCAGCCGCCGCTCGGCAGCACCGCGCGGGTCTTGTGCCCGTTCGCCGCCAGCGCGCGGGACACGTTGACCCCCTTGCCGCCGGCATCGACCCGGCTCGCCCTGGCGCGCAGCACCGCCCCGCGGACGAGCGTGTCGACCTCGATGGTGCGATCGACGCTGGGGTTGGGCGTCACGGTGACGATCATCGTTCCCCCAAGGTCAGGTCCGATCGTGGACGGCTCGGGTGCTCCTGTCGAGGGTCGTTGTGCACTTGTACCTGAGCACGTCTGGCTCTGCAAACGGAGCGGACGGGCCGGCGTTGACAGCTTGCCCGGCCCACCGTTGGCGCATGCCCGAGACCCTGACGGCATGGCGCAGCCTCCCATGAGCATCCGCGCCGCAGACGGCCGCATGCGAATCGATGCCGGCGTCGAGCGCTACGCCCACGCGGTCGTCGGGCTGCTGGACGCCCTGGACGACTCGCTGCGATGGCACGCCGAGCACGAGACCGTGCCGCACAACAGCGTGCTGAACGCCTGCCGGTCGTGGCGCTTCGCCGAAGCGGGCGTCTGGTCCTCCAAGGACGACGCCGCCGCCTGGGCGCGGACCCACAGCAAGGACCCGGCGATCGTCGCCGTCCCCGTGGCGCTGCGCCACGTGGACGGCTCGCGACGCCTCGACCAGGCCGCCGTCCGGGCCTTCGTCGGCGACGTGCGGGCGCGACTCGAGCGCATGCCCCACTGACCGGCGCCTGGGCGGCAAGCAGCCCGACGACCATTGGAGGCGCCACGACTAGCCGAGCCAGGTCACCCAGCGCACGAACACCACCTTTCGCGCCTGGTTCACCTGGTAGGTGAGGAACCCGGCGCCACCGGCGAAGGTGGCATCCATCCAATCGTCCGCAGCCCGTGTCACACGGTAGAACGCCGTGGACTCGTAGGGGTCGGCCTGGAGGCCCTCCAGCGTGCCGAGCACGAACACGACCAGCTCCTCCGGGGCGCGTTCGAGCTGCGCCCGGACCTGCTGGTGGACGACGACGCTATACGGCACGCCGCCAATGGGTGAGCGTACGCCGGGCCGCGGCCGTCACCCGGTCCAGCAACCCCGGCCGGAGGTCCTCGTAGCGGTGCCAGCCGGCGGTGTCACCGGCGAGGTAGCGGTCGATGTCCTGGCGGCCCTGGTCGAGCTCGTCAGGACCAAGGTATTGGGCGTGCAAGGAGCGCTCAGCGTCCGGGGTGTCGTGCATGGGGGCCTCTCCACTCATGGCTGCAAGCTACCGGCCCGGGAGGCGGACGTCCACCCCAGCCGCCACCGGGGAGCGGCTCGCCGCGCTTCCGACGGCCGGGCCGGCCACGCCGCTCCTCGGCGTTGACGAGGTACCCATCGCGGCCGCGGTCGCCGCGCTGCGAGCCCACCGGGCCTGCCAGCTTCTGCCTCAGAACGGCTTGGCCACCATCAGCCACAGGATGCCGAGCACGCCGGCGACCTCGACCACGGCGATCACGACGGGCCGGGTCGAGTCGAGCAGGTCGGCCAGCTCCTGCTCCCGCGCGCCGGGGTCGGCCGGGCCGCCCACCGGCACGGCCTGCGGGTCGGGCTCGGCCGGGCCGCCCGCCGGCACGGCGACCGCCTGGCGTACGCGCCGGTAGTAGGGCACGGCCAGCGGGCCGGCCGCGACCAGCAGCACCACGAGCAGCACCAGCGCGGCCGAGATCCAGCCCTGCCGCCACCAGTGCCCGAGGAAGCCGGCGACGATGCCGCCGACGAGCAGGACGGCCAGCGAGCCGTACATGAACGGCCGGGTGCTGGCCGACAGGTCGAGCAGGGCGCGGACCCGTTCGGGTGCGCGCTCGTGCCGCAGGCGCAGGGCCACCGCGGCCGAGGCGCCGTGGGCGGCCAGGAACCCGATGGCACCGGCGATGTGGACGAACACCCAGAGGTGGTACACGGCCGCGAGAATACACTGCTGGCGACGTGAACATGCTGGTCGTCCTGCTCACCAGGACCCGGGAGATCGGTGGGTGCTGTGAGGGCCCAGAAGGAGGAAGGTCCGCCGGCCGGGCGGGGGCGGCGCGGTCCGCCGGCCGGGCGGGGGCGGCGCGGCCGGCTGGCGGGCCGGCGGGGCCGGCAAGGCGTGGCCGCCGCCGTCACCGTCGCCTACCTCGCCGCCGCCGGCCTGGCCCTGCTCGGGCGCGGCCGCATCGCCGCCGGGCCGTGGCTCGCCCTCCACCTGCTGCTGCTCGGAGCGGTGAGCAACGCGATCGTCTCCTGGAGCGAGCAGTTCGCCGCGACCCTGCTCCACGTCCGGCCGCTGCCACCTGCGCTCGGGCTGGCCCGGCTGCTCGTGCTGAACGCGGGCATCGTCGCCGTGCTCGACGGGGTGGCCGCCACCCGCCCACGGGCCGTGGTCGCGGGCGCGGTGCTGGTCGGCGCCGCGGTCGTCGGTCACGTCGCCGCGCTCGCGGTCATGGCCGGCCGGAGCCTGGCGCCGCGGTTGCGCGTGGTGGTCTGGTACTACGTCGCCGGCGGGGCCAGCCTGGTCGTCGGGGTCGTGCTCGGCGCCCTGCTGGGCGTGGGCGCGATCGCCGGCGCGGCCAGGTGGGACGCTGTCCGGCTGGCACATGCCCACGTCAACCTGCTCGGCTGGGTCGGCCTGGCCGTGCTCGGCACCCAGGTGACCTTGTGGCCGACCATGCTGCGCACCCGCATGGTCGCCGGCGCGGTCATGGCCGCCCGCCGGACCCTCGTGCTCGCCGTGGCCGGGCTTGCCCTGACCGTGACCGGGTTCCTGGCCGGCTGGCGCGCCGCCGCCGGCGCCGGCCTGGCCTGCTACCTGGCCGGGGTGGCCGTCGCTGCCGGTCCGTTCGTCCGGACGTTGCGTCAGCGCCGCCCACGCGAGGCCGCCCCATGGATGCTCGCGGCCGCCATGGCCTGGTTCGCCGCCGCCGTGGCGGCCGACACCGTCGTGATCGCGCTCCGCCCGGCGACGGCCGAGGCCGCCGAGCAGCGGCTGGCACCCGCCGTGGTGGTTGGCTTCGCCGCCCAGGTCCTGGTCGGCGCGCTCACCTACCTGCTGCCCGTCGTCCGGGGCGGCGGCCCCCAGGGCGGGCGCCGGCTGGCCCGGCTGCTGTCGGCCGGCTGGCCGGTGCGCGTGGCTGCGGTCAACGCCGGCCTGCTCGCCGTGGTCACCCCGGGCCTGCCGGGATGGGCGGGTCGGCTGGGCTGGTGGCTCGTGGGGGTGAGCCTGGGCGCCTTCGTCGTCCTGGCCGCCGGCGCGCTTGTGCTGCCGGCGGCGCGCGGGGATGGCGGCGCCAAGCCGGCGGCGCCCGGCCGGCGCCCGGCGTCGCGGCCAGCGCCGCCGGCCGGGCAGCGGGGCGGCACCGCCCGGCCGAGGAGGTGACGAACTGGCGGGCAAGCGGCAGACCGTGCAGGTCAAGCGGGTCTACGACGCGCCCGGTGCCGACGATGGCAGCCGCGTGCTGGTCGACCGGGTGTGGCCGCACGGGCTGCGCAAGCAGGACGCCAAGCTCGACCACTGGATCAGGGCGGTCGCGCCGAGCACCGAGCTGCGCCGCTGGTACGGGCACGACCCGGACCGTTTCGAGGAGTTCGCCCGGCGCTACGAGGCCGAGCTGACCGCCCCGGAGCCGGCCGCGGCCCTCGACCGGCTCCGCGAGCTGGCCCGGGCCGGGCCGGTCACGCTGCTGACCGCGACCAGGGACCCGTCGCGGAGCCAGGCCGCGGTGCTCGCCCGCCTGCTCGGCAGCTGAGGCCCCGGGCCCGGGCCCGCGCGGGCACCGCCAGCCGGCCCGCCTTCGGCTTCCTGCGCACCAACCATCGGCCCCCCAAGCCACGCACCCGTGGCCTCACCGATCCACCGGCGGGTTCGTCGAGCACGTGCTCACCCAGGGTGCCGACATGGTCGACCGCTATGTCGACGAGGTCGCCCGCGTCGGCTTCGACATCCTGGAGGTCTCCAGCGGGGGCGGCGAGCCCACCGGTCTGCGGATCGGCCGACGGGCCTCTACACTTGCCAATGCGACGGGCCGCAGGCGAGGGGCGTGGGAATCCCTCCGGCGGCGTCGCCGTGCGTGTGGTTCCCGGAAGCGCCGGAACACGAGAGGATGGGCAGACCCGCGCTTGGGCGGCGGCCGCCGGTGCCCAAGCGGGCGTTTGAGCCGGTGGCGGTCGGGGAACCCGCCGATGTCGGCCAGCCGTGACCGAAAGGAATGCGATGAGCCAGGACGCCGTCCCCGAGGCCGATGCGCAGGAGCAGCGCGCCCCGCTGCTCGCGCCCGACGACCCGGAGCTCCCGGCGATCGACGCCGAGGTCCCCGAGGCCGACGCCTACGAGCAGGCCCTGCCTGTCCCGTTCGACGACGAGGACGCGGAGCGCCGCTGACCGGCCAGGACGGCGACCGGCGGCCGCGCGGGCGCATCCGAGGGGCTGGCCGCAGGACCGAGGAGCGGGGCGCACATGGACGCCGTGTTCGAGGATCGAGCCGAGGCTGGCGCCGCCCTCGCGGCCCGGCTGGCCGGCTACGCCCGTCACCCGGACGTGGTGGTGCTGGCCCTGCCCCGCGGCGGCGTGCCGGTAGGCTACGAGGTGGCCCGGGCGCTGGACGCACCCCTCGAGGTGTTCCTGGTACGCAAGCTCGGCGTGCCCGGCCACGAGGAGCTGGCCATGGGCGCCATCGCCAGCGGCGGTGTGCGCGTGCTCAACCAGGACGTCGTCGAGCGCCTCGGCATCCCGGCGGCCACGATCGAGGCGGTCACGCAGGTCGAGCAGGAGGAGCTGGAGCGGCGCGAGCGGGCCTACCGTGGCGACCGGCCGGCGCCGGACGTCGCCGGCAAGGTCGCGATCGTCGTCGACGACGGCCTGGCCACCGGGTCGAGCATGCGGGCGGCGGTGGCCGCGCTGCGGCGGGCCGGCCCTGCCCGCATCGTCGTCGGCGTGCCGACCGCGGCCGCCTCGACCTGCGAGCTGCTCCGGCAGGAGGCCGACGAGGTGGTGTGCGTCACCACGCCGGAGCCGTTCTTCGCCGTCGGGCTGTCCTACCGTCGGTTCGCCCAGACCTCCGACGATGAGGTCCGCGAGCTGCTGCGGCGGGCGGCCGCCGAGCGGCCCGGCCGGCAGGACGGCGGCCGGGACAGCGGCGCCGCCGGCGGCCCGGCCGTTCGCCCCCGGGCGACCGGGTAGGCCCACGTCCTGGGCGGCCCGCCGGCCCCCGGCCCGCCGGCCCCCGGCCAGCTGGTCGCCCGGGCCAGCGCCGTCCGCAGGCGCCGGGCGCGGGTCAAGCCGGGGCGGGCGCTGGTCGGCCCGGCGGCGGGCGCGGTCGAGCCGGACGGGAGGGGTCGCATGGCGGCGGTTACGGGCGTCGAGGTCGTCCTGCTCGACCTGGACGGGACCGTGTACGAGGGGACGCGGCCGGTGGCCGGGGCGGCCCGGGCCGTGGCCCGCCTGCGCGAGCTGGGCCTGCGGGTGCGCTTCACCACCAACACCGACTCGGTGCCGGCCGCTGCGCTGGTCGGGCGCCTGGCCGGCATGGGCATCCGGGCCGAGGAGGCAGAGCTGCTCACGCCGGTGACGCTCGCCGGTCGCCTGTTCGCCGCACTGCCGGAGGCGCGCGTGCTCGCCGTGGCCTCGCCCCCGGTCCGCGACCACCTGGCCCGCTTCCTGGCGGGTTCGGGTGAGTCGGTGACGCACGTGCTGGTCGGCGACCCGAGCTACGGGGCCACCTACGGCGACCTGGACGCCGCCTTCCGGGCGCTCCGCGCCGGGGCCGAGCTGGTCGCCACGCAGGTCGGCCGGTTCGTGCGCCGGGACGACGGCGAGCACCTCGACACGGGGGGATGGGTGCGCCTGCTCGAGTACGCCGCCGGCGTGCGGGCCCGGGTGCTCGGCAAGCCCTCGCCCGACTTCTTCCGCCTGGCCGTCCGGGCGGCCGGGAGCGAGCCCGCCCGGGCGCTCGTGGTCGGCGACGACGTGGCCGCCGACGTCGCCGGCGCGCGTGCCGTCGGCTGCCGGGCCGTGCTCGTGCGGACCGGCAAGGGCGCAGGTGCGCCCTCACCGGCGGGCGGCGGGCACCTGCCCCCACCGCCGGCCGGCGCCGAGCAGGCGCACCCCCTCCCGCCGGCCGGTACCGAGCAGACGCCGCCCCCACCGGCGGGCGGCGGGCCGGACGCGGTCATCGACAGCGTGGCCAGCCTGCCGGACCTGCTCGGCGACCCGGCCCGCCTGCCGGACCTGCTCGCCGACCCGGCCCGCCCACCCGCCGACGACGCCCGACCCGGCACGCCCGCC
>JBIOYL010000140.1:0-4767 GCA_044870185.1 Actinomycetes bacterium
GGGCCAGCACCGCGGCGAGCAGGCCGTCGGGCAGGCGCAGGGCGAGGCCGGTCACGGCGACGGAGCGCCGCCCGGCGGCCAGCGCGTTGAGCTGGGGCCGGTCCTCGACGCAAAGCAGCCAGCGGTCGGGCGCCACGCTGGCCCGCAGGCACACCGACCGCCAGATCGGGAGCAGGCGGGCGGCCTCCGGGCCGGTGGGCCCACGCAGGCCGAACAGGCTGCGGCCGAGCCACGCCTCGACGGCGGGGACCAGCACGAGCGCGGCGCTCGCGGTCCACAGCACGCAGGCGGCGACCGCGCCGGCGACCGGGTGGCGGCCGGCGAGCCAGCCGGCGCCAAGACCGAGCGGCGCCACCACCAGCAGCGACGACAGCCACACCGCCCCGACGAGCGCGAACATGGCCGCCACGCTACGCCACCGGCACGTCCGGGACGCAACCAGGCGGCTCCACCCACGGCATGCGCGCTACGATGCAGTGCGGTCGACGCGGCCAACCCGCTCACGGGTGTGCGGCAACCCGTCGAGGGTTGTGCGGGCAGCCCGTTTAGGGTCGCCGGACGCGTCCTAGCCAATCCTCGGCAACGGCGCCGACGCAGGAGGCAGACACGTTCGTGGAAACGCTGCGCGAGACCACCAGCGCATGGGAGGCCGCGCTGTTCCAGCTGGAGGCGGCGGCCGACATCCTCGGCCTCGACCAGGGCATGCGGGATCTTCTGGCCACGCCCAAGCGGGTGCTCACGGTGGCCGTCCCCGTCCGGCGTGACGACGGACGGCTCGAGGTCTTCGAGGGCTACCGCGTCCATCACAACGTGACACGGGGGCCGGCCAAGGGGGGGATCCGCTACCACCCGATGGTCTCGCTCGACGAGGTCAAGGCGCTCGCCATGTGGATGACGTGGAAGTGCGCGCTCGTCGGGATCCCCTTCGGCGGCGCCAAGGGCGGGGTGGTGGTCGACCCGGCCACGCTGTCCAAGGCCGAGCTCGAGCGGCTCACCCGCCGGTTCGCGGCCGAGCTGCTGCCGATCGTCGGCCCCGAGAAGGACATCCCGGCCCCCGACGTGAACACCGACGACCAGATCATGTCCTGGTTCATGGACACGTTCTCGGCCAACAAGGGCTACTCGGTGCCCAGCATCGTGACCGGCAAGCCGCTCGCCATCGGCGGGTCCGAGGGCCGGCGGGGCGCGACCGCCCTCGGGGTCATGTACAGCTTGTTCATGGCGCTCAGGGAGCGGGGCCTGCGGCCGTCCGACGTGCGCGTGGCCGTCCAGGGTTTCGGCAAGGTGGGCTCCCGGGTGGCCGTCTTCCTGCACGACGCGGGCTGCAAGGTGGTCGCCGTCTCCGACGCGCGCGGCGGCGTCCACGACGCGGGCGGCCTCGACCCCCTGGCCGTGCTCCGTCACCGGCAGGCGACCGGTGCGCCGACCGTTGCCACCTTCCCGGAGGCCGACCGGATCAGCAACGACGAGCTGCTCGCCCTCGACGTCGACGTGCTGGTCCCGGCCGCCCTGGAAGGCGTGATCCGGTCCGACAACGTGGACGCGGTCAAGGCCTCGATCATCGTCGAGGCGGCCAACGGCCCGACCACTCCGGCGGCCGACAAGGTGCTCGACGACCGCGGCTGTTTGGTGGTGCCCGACGTCCTGGCCAACGCCGGCGGCGTGACCGTGTCCTACTTCGAGTGGGTGCAGGACATCCAGGCCTACTTCTGGACCGAGGATGAGGTCAACGACCGGATGCGTCAGGTCATGGAGCGGGCCTACGAGGAGGTCTCGGCGCTCGCCCAGGAGAAGGGCATCAGCCGGCGGATGGCCGCCCAGACGATCGGCGTGGGCCGGGTGGCCGACGCCCACCGCACCCGCGGCCTGTTTCCCTGACCCGGCCGTCCGGCGTGCCGGTCGACGGCGAAAGGGTCCAACGCCCCCCGGGCGGCGGGGGGGCGGGGCGGCCCGAGGGGCGTTGGAGGCCGGGAGGCGGTGCGGGGGCGGTGTCAGCCGTTCGGTCGGGTGTAGCCGTCGATGCCGCCGCTGCTGCCGACCGTCTGGATCTTGACGTCGCTGCCGGTGTGGGTGGCGGCGACCTGCTGGTTGCTGCCGATGTACATGGCGACGTGGCCAAGGCCGTTGTAGTAGATCAGGTCGCCGGGCGCCAGCTCGGAGCGGCTCACGTGCCGGCCGACGCCGAACTGGGCGGCGGCCGAGTGGGGCAGCGAGACCCCGCCGTGCAGCCAGGCCATCATGGTCAGCCCGGAGCAGTCGTAGCAGGACGGGCCGGACCCACCCCAGCAGTACGGCTTGCCGACCTGGGCGAGGGCGAAGCGCACGGCCGCCGCGCCGCTGCCGCTGCCGGTCACCGGCGGGGGTGGCGGGGTCGGGTTGACCGGGGCGCTCTGGTCGGCCAGTACGGCCCGGCGCTGGGCGGCGCGTCGGGCCCGCTCGGCCGCCTGCGCCTGGGCGAGCAGCCGCTTGGTGTCGGCGACCAGCCGCTCGATCTGGGAGCGCTTGCGGCCGAGCTGGGCGACCAGGGCGCCCTGCTGCTCCTCGAGGCTGCCGAGCGCGCGCTCACGCTGCTGGTAGGCCTGCTGGGCGAGCCGGACCAGCGTGAACAGGTCGCCGTTGCGCTGGGCGAGGAGGTTCAGGATCACCACCCGCTGGGCGGCGTCGTCGGGCGCCCCGGCCTCGAGGATCGAGGCAACGTCGGTGCCCGGCCCGCGCTTGTAGGCGTCGACGGCCTGGGCCGACACCTGCGCCTTGAGCGCGTCGAGCCGGGTCTGGGCGTCGGCGACCTGCTTGGCCAGGGCCTGCCGCTGGGCCTGCGTCCGCTTGAGCGCGAGCTGTGCCTGCAGGTACTGCTCGACCGCCTGGTCGGCCTGGTTGTTGAGGCGGTCGAGCCTGGTCTGGAGGCTGGGCGCCTGGGCCGCGCCCGGGGCGGCCGCCGAGCCGCCGATCGGGAACAGGGCTGCGAACGGGACGAGCCAGATCGCCACCAGCAGGGGCAGGACGAGGCGGGGCAGCCTTCGGCGGGGGGGAAGCCCTCGGCGGTGGGGGGGCCGTCGAGCGCGTAGCAACGGATCACGCTCCTTTGCCGTCGTGCGCACACGCCTGCGGACCTGGGCGTACAGGGCACGGCGCCCTGCCCTCCGATGGGGGCCGGAGGGACCGCCCAGCTGGGAAAGACTGACGCTGGGATCCGCATCCCGCGTTGGGGGTCGC
The DNA here is from genome assembly GCA_044870185.1 of Actinomycetes bacterium. Lineage (GTDB taxonomy): Bacteria > Actinomycetota > CALGFH01 > CALGFH01 > CALGFH01 > JBIOYL01. The sequence goes on from JBIOYL010000140.1 coordinate 3,214, forward strand.
GGGCTTTGGCGTCCCGTGATGCAGCTGGTACCAATCCGTGATGAACGACCGCCGGACTGTACTGCGGATCACGCGCATCTGCCAACTCGACGGATATCCGGCCGATTCGGTCAGCGGTGCTTGAGGCCCCTACATCTTGCGTGTATGTTCCGGCTCGACCCTACATGTTGGGCTCGGGCTGGCTGCCCAGCCATGCGGACAGGAGCCACCAGGTTGTCGCAACGTCCGGAGAAGTGCGTAGAAGCGCCGGCCGGCCACGGGGCTTCGGCCGGACGACTCGGCGAACGCGAGCTGGCCATCCTGGCCTTCGAGCGGCGCTGGTGGCGGTACGCCGGCGCCAAGGAGGAGGCGATCCACCGGCAGTTCTCGATCAGCCCGACCGCCTACTACCAGGCCCTTGGTCGCCTGATCGACGACCCCAGGGCCCTGGAGGCCGATGCGATGCTGGTCAAGCGCCTCCAACGTCAGCGTGCGGCCAGGCGGCGCCGGCGGATCACCCCGCCGCTGGGCGCCGAGCAGCCGGGTGGGGGCTGACCGCAACGTCCCCACGCGCCGGGCCTGCGCCTGGTAGGTTCAGCGGTGCTCGTCTGTCGACCGTGCAGCACCCGTTCACCTCTGGAGACCTCGATGGCATGGCGCCCACCGGCCGGCTGCGCGCGGGCGCGTGCGCCGGGAGCGAGGTAGCGCATGCGTACCGGCCCGACCCTCCGCGCCGCCGCCGCCCTGCTCGTCGTCCTCGCCCTGATCGTCGGCGTCGACCAGCTCACCCGGCGGGTCCCCCGCCCCCGGCCGCCCCTGGTCGTCGGCACGACCACCTACCAGCCCACGCCCGGCGGCCAGGCGCCGGCCACGACCGCGGCGCCGGCCACGGCCGCGCCCCCGAGCACGCGCGCCGCCCAGACCGCCGCGCCGCCGGCCACGGCCGCGCCCGCGCCGCCGGCCGCGCCCAAGCCGCCTGCCACGTCCAAGCCGGTCGCCAAGGTCAGCGTCCAGATCCTGAACGCCGGCAACTACGCCCGGGTGGCCATCGACCTCGGCCGGCGCGTCCGCGCCGCCGGCTACGACGTGGTCAGCATCCGCGCGGCGCTGCGGGACCCGCTCTCCAAGGTCTACTACACCGACGGCCACCTGGCCGACGCCCTGGCCTTCCGGGCCCGCTTCCCCGCCTTCGCGACGGTGGCGCCCGCCCCGGCCAACCTGTCCCGCGCGGTGGCGCTCCACGCCGTCATCGGCTACACGCAGACATGACCACCCAAGCCGCCCGCCGCCCGGGCGAGGCGGTCGCCGGCCAGGCTAGTCGGGCCCTGTAGGGCGCTGTGGAATGTCCAACGGAATGACCGACCGCTGGCTGTCCATGGCAGTTTTTTCGGGCTGTTCGAAAAGGCTACTTGTCGGCAGTCATCTCGGGCATCCGAACCCGGCCCAGCCGAGAGGTGGCGACGCACCTATGTAAGAACCAGCCCACCGCTGTTACCGTAACGACAGCGTTTCCGCTGGTCGATTTCGACCATCCAGGCGAAGTCGGGTGCGCTCATGCAGGATCACTACCGAGGC
>JBIOYL010000141.1:0-10630 GCA_044870185.1 Actinomycetes bacterium
TGTTGACCACCAGCCGGTAGCTGAGCTGGGTGCCGTCGGCGCCAAGCTCGAAGACTGCCGTCCCGACCGCGTTGTGGGCGGCGCTGGCACACGGTGGCACCTCGTTTGCGGGCCGGAGGTTGGCCACGAAGGTGGTGTCCTGCGCCGCGGCCACGTGGGGCAGGACCAGGATAGCCACCGTGATCAGGACAAAGCCGACAAGTACTCGACGCATGGGCACCTCCTGGGTGCGGGGGAGTCGCGCAAGCGGTTCCGCCACGTAAACGATCGGACCAGCGCCGAGATCCTAACTCGGGTGGCTCGGCGAGAACGGATCCGCGTGGCGGCGGGCAGCGCTGTCGGTGGTCACGTGAACGAGCTACTGCATCCCCACGCAACCAGACACCAGCCCAAGCAACATGCGGATGTACTTCGTAGAGCCGCTGTGCTCTGGTACCGCCATCCCAGCACGGTTGCCAGATGAACTGGAGGCGTTTCCCCAAGCACACGCACCGGCCTTGGTGCTTCGGCGGCGAGCACGCGGGCGGGGTGAGAGCAAGTGCGGATCGCCCTCGCGTTCGCCGGACCAGGGTGGCTGGGTGCTCGCCTGGCTTGCGGTGACGGGCGCTCGTGGCCGGATGGTGGTGACCTTGACCGCCGGGCAGCCGGGCGGCCGCCCGCTTGGTCGTGCAGCGCCGACGTCACGGGTGTGCTGATGGCGATCCGAACAGTAGCAAAGGGGAGGCACATGCGTGGTCGCGTGAAGGTGCTGGTGGGGCTGCTCGCGCTCGGGTTGCTGCTGGTGTCGCTGCCGCGGACGGCCGCGCACGCGCAGCCGGCGGCGGTCGTACAGGTCACCGACGTCCCCGGCAGGTGGTTCGACCCGTCGGTGACGGTCGTGCCGGTCGGCGGGTCGGCGGAGTTTCGCACCACCACGTTCGGGGCGACGTTCACCTCGGCGATCTTCCCCTGCACCCCAGACAGCCTGGCGGCCGGCACCTGCGGGCTGGACAACCCTGCCTCCATCCCGGCTGGCTTCCCGGTAGACCAGCCCGACCCGATCATTGGTGTCAAGACCGTGACGTTCCCGGTTGCGGGGGTGTACGTGTTCGCCGACAAGGTCCACCCGTACGCGGTTGGGGTGGTGGTGGCCACCGACCAAGACCACCCGCTGACCGCCAGGCAGCAGGCCCTGCTCGACTTCGCCGGCCAGAACCAGCTGTTCCTGAACCAGGCCAACTGGACCCGCTACGGGGCCAGCCAGCTGCAGCCGCCCAGCAGCCCAGGAGTTGGTGAGGTCTGGGTCGACACCCAGTTCGAGGACGTGCCAAACCAGAACACCCCCGGCACGGTCACCGTGGTCGACGGTGACCGGTTCGACCTGCGGTTGAAGGTCAAGGGCACCTCGCTGTGCGCCCGCGCCGACTGCCACGGCCGGTGGAACAACCCCCACAACAACTGGACCAACGACACCGAAGACACCGTCTACGTCACCCACTGGTTCGACCATGTGCTGTCCAAGGTCGACCGCAAAAGCGGCGACATCCTGGCCACCGCCAGCGTGGGCTCCTCCCCCGCCCACGTGATCACCAGCCCCGGCGACGGCAGCCTGTGGGTGTCGGTGATGGGCGAGGAGACGGTCAAGCGCCTTGACCCCGACACGCTCGAGGTCACCGCCGAGATCCGGACCGGCGCGGCCCACAGCCACCCGCACGGCCCCTGGTTCACCCCCGATGGGCGGCTGATGATCGTGCCCAACGCGCTGGCCGACACCGCCGGCATCCTGATCTTCGACACCGCCGACGGCCGGCTGCTCAAGGAGATCCCGGTGGGCTTTGAGCCGCTGGCGGTCGGGGTCACCCCCGACGGCAAGAAGGCCTACCTGTCCAACGGCCTGGACGCCACCCTGGACGTGCTCGACCTGACCTCGCTGGAGGTCACCAGGATCATCCCGCTGTCAGACGGCACCCCCGGCCCGGCCCAGTTCCCCGGCGCCTTCGACGAGGTGAGCCTGATCTACCCGCTGCGCATCCCGATCCAGACCCCGGTCAGCCCCGACGGCCGCTACGTCCTGACCGCGGTCTTGAACCTGTTCGGCCCTGGCGTGGTCAAGGTGATCGACACCGCGACCGACACGGTGGCCGAGACCCTGGCCTGCGAGCCGGGCTGCCATGGGGCCAACTTCGGCGCCAAGCGGGGCGGCGGCTACTACGGCTATGTGACCAGCCAGTACGTCAACGCGCTGCAGGTGGTCGACGTCACCCCGCCAGACGGTGGGCTGCCCAGGCTCGCCGGCAAGGTCTTCCTCGGCGCGGACGGGGTTGGTGGGCAGGGGGTGCTGCCGCTCCCGCTGGCCTACGAGGGCTGGGTGGAGCGGGCGGTTGCCGCCCACGCGCCGTTCACCGCCGCGCTGACCAGCTGCCAACGCCGGCCGATCCTGTACGTCACTCGCCCCGACCAGTGTCGACCAGGCGACTGACCCGGCACCAGCGCCAGGCGGATCGCACCGGGCGCTGCAGCTTGGAGGCGCCGCCGGGGCCGGTTCAGCACCGCGCCGTGCCTATCGATGAGGCCCGGCCGGCGTGCACCGTGGTCTTGGCCGTGTGACCGCGATCGCTTTGGCGCAGGCCGGCGCCGGCGTGGGCCTGCTGGCGCGCAGCAGGGGCGACCTGGAGCAGGTTGCGGCCGAGATCGGGCGCGTCGGGGGCCGCGCGCTGGTACTGGCGGCCGACCTGGCACGCTCGCAGGAGCTGACCGGGGCGGAGGGCCAGGTGGATGGACGCGTTCGGTCGCATCGATGTGCTGGTCAACGCCGCCGGGCCGCCGGCATGGTCGGCGCGCTCCTGCCCGGCCAGGGCTGACGGTGCGGCGCGCCCGGCGGTTGGGCTGGCTGGCGCCGGCCGTGGCCGCGCGGGCCGCGCGTCGAGCAGGCGCATCCTCAGGCGCGCTCGAGGGTGATCCTGGCGGCTGCGCCGTGCCAGTTGTACAGGGCAGGGTCGAGGTCGCCGACGCCGGTGATGCCGCCGTGCAAGGTGATCACCGCACCCTCCGGGTCGCGCACGAAGGGGTGGCCGCAGCACGGGCCCGGGATGAAGGCGGCCAGCTCGTTGTTGCGCTCGCTGCCGGCGTCCCAGGCCGGCGTCTCGATCGTCAGGCGCGGGCCGTGCAGCCGCAAGGCATCCAGGCCGGTGAAGGCGTCGTTGGTGTTGACCAGCATGCTCACAACCGACAGGCGGTCGAACCGGCCGCGGGTCTGGACCTGGTACATCCGGGAGCCGCCAGATGGGATCGGGCCGCCGGCGCCGGTGGCGACGCTGTGGACTCCGGGCAGGGCGGCGAGAGCGGACTCGGCCGGTGCGTTGTTGGCGTCCTCGGCAATGGCGGCGACGACGTGGCTGGCGATCTGGCCGACCTGCCAGACATGGACCTGGGCGGTGTGGACGACCAGCAGCGGCGGGGACAGCGGCTGCGAGCCCGGCGCCCCTGGGCCGGGTGGGGTGAGGTTGTCGATCGTCACCTTCCAGGTCGTCGCCCCGCCGCCATCGGTGCCGCCGCTGGCCGAGGCGGCCGGGGCGACCAGCAGCGCGGCGGCAAGCGCCGCGGACGCAAGCAGCACGATTCGGCTCGTCCTCGTCCTCGTCCTCATCTCATCGCCTCCATGCTCGACCTCCTCCGGGTCAACCACAGGAGGCTACAAGGCGGATCTTGCGCTCAGCTCTCGCACCTCTTACCGACGTCTTACAGGTGTACGTGGGCACTCGTGACGCCGCTCATCATCGGTGCCTCAGCCAGCCGCTGGATCGAGCTCGAGCCGGCCGCCGGAGCGGCGCTGCAGCGCCTCGCGCAGCTGGTCGCGGGTCCGCAAGGCCACGGCGCGCTCGGCCTGGTCGAGCAGGTTGGCGGCCGTGCCCACGCCGGGCTGCGGCCGGTAGGTGAGGCAGCCACCGGCGAACACGTCGGCTGCCGCGGGCGTGCCGCCGCCCCCGTCGGCCTGGAAGCGCCGGACGCCCGGCGCGACGATCTGCCCCGCTCCTGCCGCCGGGACATCGCAGGTGGCCGCGAGGCGGATCGTCACGCTGCCGGTCTCCGGGCGCGCTTGGGTCTGGCCGCCCACGTGGACGTTGACCCCGACGTTGGCAGGGCTGAGCTCGAGCACCGACTGGCCGTTGCGGACGCTGAGCGTGCCGGCCATGCCCGCGGGCGGCGCCTGGACGCAGGGGATGCGGGCCGCGGACGGCACCGCCTGGGCTTGCAGCCACAGCTCCTCGAGCTGGGTGCAGGCAGCGTGACCCCCAGTGACAGCCGACCCGCCGCCCGGGTCGGTGCTGGCGCGGGCGAACCCCCAGGCCACCAGGGCGGCGGGGACCAGCGCGACCAGGACCACCAGCGACAGCGCGACGCGCCGCGCACTCCAGCGCTGGACGGCGATCGGCCGGGGCGCAGCGGGCAGCAGCCGCACGAACTCGGCCGCCAGGTCGCGGCCCTGCGCGCGCATCAGGCGGCGCAGCTGCGAGGGCAGCGCCAGCCCGCGGGCGGCGGCGAACGCCTCGCTGAGCTCCTCGACCGAGAAGGACCGTAGCGCCCGCTGGTAGACCCGCTGGGGGCTGGACCGCAGCGCCAGGCACAGCAGCATGTTGGCCAGGTCGACCGCCTGCCGCCAGGGGCTGGGGTGGACCTCGGCGAAGAACACGTCGATCAGGTACAGCCTGCCGTCGCGGACCAGCAGGTTGGCGGGCTTGATGTCGCGGTGGGCGAGGTTGGCGTCCCACAGCTTGCGGATGATCGCCAGGCCCTGGTCGATGATGGCGTCGTCGACCTCGGCCCGGCCGAGCTCGACGGCGCCGTCGAGGAACTCACAGACCAGCAGGTATTCCCGCTCGGGGGTGATCTCCACGCTGCCATACGGTGTGGGACTGGGCAGGCCGGCCCGCTGCATCAGCGCCAGCGCGTAGTCCTCCTGCTGCACCAGCCGGCGCACCGTGTTGAACGGCTTTTCGTCCTCCATCCGCCCGTACAGCAGCGTGCGGCCGAGCTTGTACCAGCGGTCGGCGCGCAGGTGGCTGCGCGCGTACAGCTTGGCGAACAGCCAGGTGGTGCTGTCGGGCTGGTCGCCGCCGACCTTGACCCGCAGCGGCGTCGACCCCGCCGAGCCGGACAGCCCGAACGGTTCGACGTCGAGCACGGTCAGGCCGAGCTGGTCGGCCAGGGCGCGGCGGATCGCCTGGCCGCGCCGCCCGCCCACGTCGAGGTGGGCGCTGCGGCCGCGGCGGTAGGTGACCGGGAAGATCTCGTTGGGCACAAACAGCCGGTAGGCGGCCACCGAGATGGCGACGCCGAGCACGGCGCCGACCAGCACGTCGCTGGGGGCGTCGACGCCGAGGTAGACGCGGGCCAGGGCGAACAGGGCGACCAGGCCGGCCGCGATCCACTTGCCGAGCTGCCGCCAGCGGCCCTGCGGGACCAGCGTGTACAGCACCCCGACCAGGGTCGCGGCGAAGATCGCGACCGGCCGGGACGGCATCGCCCAGCCGTCCCAGCTGCCGCGGATGTCCACCCCGAACGGCCGTGGACGGCCCACCGTGGCCCACCGGACGGCCCAAAGGACCACGAAGAAGGAGCCCACGAACACGATCAGGTGGCGGATGCGCCGCAGGGCGAGCAGGGCGAGCAGGGTCGCCCAGCGCACCGCCGTGACCATGCCGACCGACCCGGTGGACGCCACGATCGCCTGCATGAGGCCGGTCAGGCCGGGCACGCGCAGCCCGGCGAGCCAGCGCACCACCGCGTCGTCCTCGACGGTGACCGCCACCCCCAGACCACGCCTGGCCGGCCCGAAGGCAACCTTGGCGGCCACCACGAGCACCACGGCCGCGGCCGCCCACCACACCCCGGAGCGCTGGATGCTGTGCGGGAGCGGCGGCGGCTGGCCGGTCGGGCGCCGCCGGCGTCCCGACCGGCGGACATGGGGTGCGCCAGGACGCACCGGACCGGTGGCGCCCGGGAGCACCTGGCGCGGCACAGACTCCATGCGCTCATCGTGCGACCCAGGCGGCCCGCGAGTCCATGGCCAGCGACGACCACGTCCTGAGCCGGCAAAGGCCAGGTTGGCCGCTGCGGCCTAGTGCGCGATGTCGACCACGACGCGGGTGAGATGGCTGCCGGTGTCAGGTAGGACCAGCACCCGGAAGGGCCGCCGGGTGCGCACGCCGACCGCGAAGGTGGTGACGTGCTCGAAGCTGCCCGCGAACCGCACCTCCCGCAGCGTGGCCTGGCCGCCGACCAGCCGCTGGCCGAGCTGCCAGGGCGTGCGCCAGGGCTGGTGGCCCGCCTCGCGGAAGTCCGGCGCCTGGATGGTCACCTGCAGGGCGGCACCGCCGGCCACGCGGATCGGCCGGTCGGACGGGTCGGCATGTACCACCGGGACGTAGCGCACCAGGTAGCCGACGCGGCCCAGCCCGTTGAGGTCGAACACCACTCGGTCGCAGCCCTCGTGGCCGGCGGCACGGACGTTGTAGATCTCGGCGGTGATGGGGCCGGCGTTCGCCTGCTTGGGGTCGACGCCCCAGGACCGGGCGCCGACACACACCGGATCGCGGGTGACGGGCAGCCTGGTGGTGGGCGTCTGCCGTGACGGTGCCGTCGTGGTCGGGGTGGTGGGGCTGGCCGGGGTCTTGGTCGCGGGCGCTGCGATGGTGGTCGGCGGCTGGTTGGCGGGGATGCCGGGCTGGTCGGCCTGGCTGGTCCCACAGCCGGTCAGGGCCACACTGGCCAGCAGCAGGGCGGTGGCGATGGTGCGGACGGGACGCATGGTGCTCATCCCCTCTGGGGCCGGCGTCGGCGGGCCTTCTGGTTCCGCCGCCCGCCGGCGGCCGGCGAGTTGGCGTGCCTACGGCACGTACTGCTCGGCGATCGTGACGACCTGGCTGTGCCGCACGGTGATCCAGAACGGCCCGCTGCCGGGGTGGGCGCGTGTCAGGGTCGCGAGCCTGGCGAGGGACACCGGGACATCCTTGGTGGCGCTGCCGGTGAGCTCGGCGGCGAGCACGTTGACCGTGACGGTGGCGTCGGCCCGCACGGGCAGGGTGCGCAGCCTGGGGTTCACGTTGCGGCTGTAGATGTCGTTGGGCGGCGGGGATTCCCGGTGGTCCTTGGCGGCCTCCCTGGCGGCCTCGTCACCGAGGTAGAGCTGGATCAGGTCGAAGGTGATCGTGCGTCGGCTCGGGTCGACGGTCTTGAGCAGGACCGGGTGGCGTCCGTCGACCAGGACCGGCGGCTGGCTCTTGGTCGTGCCGCCCCTGCTGGCCGGCGCCATGGCGGCGGGGGCCGCGGTCGTGGCCGACGGCGGCTCGGCCGGGGTCGCGGTCGGGTCCGGTTGGCTTCGGCCGCAGCCGGCCACGGTGAGACTGGCGGCCAGCAGGGCGGTGGCAATTGCGCGGACGGGGCGCACGGTGATCATTCCCTTTTGGACTCCGGGATTCTGGTGGAGTCCCTACCTTGATTGTCGCACCATCTGGTCACGAAACGTGCTCGACAATGTCACGTTACCGTCCCGGTCGATTCCGAGCAGATCGTGCTCGACAATCAGATGGTGGCGGTCGGTCGACGATGGCCACCATATTGGATCCCGCGCCGCGGACCGCATTCAAGACCGGCTGGAAATGCCGTGAAGGCGGTCCATTCCACCCGCCGCTTGATCCCGCGCAGCATGCTGGGCCGCACGATGAGATCGGCCGCGGCGAGGGTTCCCGGTCACGTATCGCCCAGCACCCGGTCGAGGCGATCCTGCACCTCGCGCAGGCGCTCCACCAGGCTCTTCAGCATCCCCAGAGCCACCTTCGGGTTCTCCAGCAGGAGGGCCTGCAGGCCGTCTGCGGGGATCCGCAACACCTCCACCGGTTCCACGGCCCTGACGGTCGCCTCACGCCGCTCGCTGGCCAGCACCGCCATCTCGCCGAAGAAGTCGCCCCGCCGCAGCCGGTGGAACCGCCCCCCGACGTCCACCTCGGCGGCCCCTGACACGATGATGTACATCGCATCGCCCGGATCCCACTGTTTGACGATCGCCTGGCCACGCTCGAACGTGACCAGCTGCCCACAGCCAACGACCTTCTGGAGATCCTCGCGGTCCAGCCCGGCAAACAGCGGCGTGCGCTCCAGGGCCGCGATCCCGATCGTCATCTCGTCCATGCAGTCCCTCCGGCTCGCCGTCGAGCAGTGCACAGAGGATCTCACGCGCCGCCGGCCGCCAGCACCCGCACCGGTCAGGCCACCACGTCACCCTGGGCGAGCGCCACCGCCTCGTCGACGCTCATCGTCAAGCCCTGCTGCCAGGCCCGCCGGGCTGCGTCCTCTGACAGGTGCGCGCGGGCCTCCGCCACCGGATCCCCCTCGAGCATGCCACCGAAGCCAGGGGAGCCAGGGGGCGGGCCGCCGCCGGCCCGGTCACGGAGGGACTCCGAGACGCCCGCCATCCGGATGGCGTCGGCGTGGCGGCCCTCCCAGGTCAGCAGGAACGCCAGGTCCAGCAAGGCCAGGGCGATCCCGGTGGCGTCGTCGACCTTGCGGAACAGCTCCAGGGCCTCGAGGGCGGTGGCCCGGCCGTCTGCCCGGCGGCCCGCGCGGCCGTAGGCGAACGCCAGCCAGATCAGGTCGAAGGCGAGATTGAGGCGGTCGCCCAGCCGGCGCCAGATCACCACCACCTCCTCGATCGTGGCGATCACCCGGTGCCAGCGGCCGGCCGCAGCGTCCCGGACCACGAGCATCACCAGCACCCTGGCCACCCCAGGCTCGTCCCCTGCCTGGCGGAACAGGTCGAGGCTCTCGTCGAACAGGCGAGCGGCGGCGGCGAGGTCGTCCCCGGCGGCAACGACGAAGGCCTCGTTGTACAGGGCCTCGGCGAGGCGGGCGGGGTCGCCGAGCCCCCGTTCGATGGCCAGGGCCTCGTCGTAGAAGGTCCGGGCCGCCCCACGGTCGTTCTGCCACCAGGCGATCCCCCCTGCTCCGGTCAGGGCCTTCGCCCGGGCCGAGGTCCGCGCCTGCCCCGACGGCATGGCCAGGATCTCCTCGAGCCACCGCCGACCCTCGGCCAGATAGCCCCGCTGCTGCCAGAACCGCCACAGTGCCCCTGCGGCTTCCTGCGCCCGGCCGGCCTGGCCCGTCTCGATGGCCCAGCGGAGGGCCGCGCGGATGTTGGCGTGCTCCTGGTCGCACCGGTCCAGCCACTCGCCCTGGTCGTCGGCGGTGAGGTGGGATTCGGCCTCCACCGCCAGGCAGAGGAAGTGCTCGGCGTGGCGGCGACCGACCAGCTCGAGGTCACCGGCGGCCTCGAGCTGCTCCTGGGCGAACTCCCGGATGGTCTCCAGCATGGCAAACCGGGACTCGTCCCCGGCGGGGTCGGTCCTGCGGACCAGCGACTGGTCCACCAGCGAGGTCAGCCCCTCGAGGGTGTCCAGGCCGAGCCCCTCCGGGTCGCACACCGCCTCCGCCGACTCCAGCGTCCAGCCCCCGGTGAACACCGACAGCCGCGCGAACAGGCGCCGCTCGGCGGCATCGAGCAGGTCGTAGCTCCAGGCAATCGCGGCGCGGAGGGTCCGCTGCCGCTCCGGGAGGCTCTGGCTGCCCCTGGTGAGGAGGAACAGGCACCGCTGGAGCCGGGGCAGCAGCTGCTGGGGCGTCAGCACCTTGGTGCGGCTGGCGGCCAGCTCGATGGCCAGGGGCAGACCGTCCAGCCGCGCGGCGATCTCGGCCACGGCGAGGGCGTTCTGCTCGGTCAGTGCGAACCGGGGACTGGCGGCCAGGGCTCGCTCGGTGAACAGCCGCACCGCCTCGACCTCGCGGAGCGCGGGCAGGGGTGGAAGCCGCTCGGGATCGGGCAGCTCGAGCGGCGGGACCGCGTACTCTTGCTCGCCTCGCAGGGACAGCACGAAGCGGGAGGTGACCATCGCCTGCAGCCTGGGGGCCGCGGCGAGGAGCTCCTCGATCACCGGGCTCGCCTCGGCCACCTGTTCGAAGTTGTCGACGACCAGGAGGAGCTCCTGGTCGCGGAGGTGGTCCTTCACCGCCTCGACGATCGGGCGCCCGGCCGCCTCCGGAACCCCCAGGGCCTGGGCCACGGCCGAGGGAACCAGGGCGGGATCGGTCACCGGGGCAAGATCCACGAAGAAGCAGCCGTCCCGGTACTCGGTGAGGAGCTCCGCGGCGATCCGAAGGGCCAGCCGGGACTTCCCCGACCCTCCGGGCCCGGTGAGGGTGAGCAGGCGGGTCCGGCCGAGCAGCCGCCGCACCTCGGCGATCTCCTCCTGGCGGCCAACGAACGAGGTGAGCTGCAGGGGGAGGTTGTTCGGCCTGGCATCCAGCGTCCGGGGGGGCGGGAAGTCGGCCGCGAGCCCTTCGATCACCAGCTGGTGGAGACGCTCGGGGTGCGCGATGTCGCGCAGGTGGTGCGCTCCCAGCTCGCGGAGCAAGACCCCGGCGGGGAGCGCGTGCTGGACGAGTGCCCGGGTGGCGTCGGACAGGATGACCTGCCCGCCGTGGGCCGCGTCGGTGACCCGCGCCGCCCGGTGCACGTCGATGCCGACATAGTCCTCGCCGCCGAGGACGCCTTCTCCGGTGTGGAGGCCCATCCGAACCCGAAGCGGCGGGCCGGGAGACC
>JBIOYL010000142.1:0-3490 GCA_044870185.1 Actinomycetes bacterium
CTGCTTTTGGGTGACCAGGAACTCGGCGGCCTCGGGGTGGGTCTGCAGCGCGTCGGCAGTGACCACCACCCCGGTCAGATCCAGGTCGGCCAGCAGCGGGGCGAACGCGGGGACCTCCTCGGGAGCGCCGCCGACCTGGCGTTGGGCCAGCACCGCGCGGGTGGTGTGGTCCATGCAGGCCAACAGGTGGACCGGGCGGCCGTCGGCGGTGGCACCTTGGTGTTGAGGGCATGACTGCCTGAGGACGCAGAGCAGCCGAACGGCATGGCTGATTTGGGACGGACTCGTATTGGCGGGAGGATGCCCGGGTCCGTGACCAAGCGAAGGACCCTCCCGATGGAGTTGGCGCTCCGGGAGGGTCCAAGGCGGTGTCTGCCACCGTGGCCATCGTATGGCCTTGCCTGTGGAGCGTCGAGCAGTACGCGGCCGCTGGCCGCGCCGTCCAGGTGCCGCGCCCTGACTGCCCGGACTGTGGCCGGCCGATGGGGTTCTGGCCGGGCTACCAGCGCTACCTGCGAGCGGGCCAGGTGTATCGCGTCTGGGTGCGCCGGGCCAAGTGCTCCTGCTGCCACACCACCCACGCCCTGCTGCCGTCGTTTTGCCTGCTGCGGCGGCTGGACGTGGTCGAGGTGATCGGCGGCGCGCTGGAGCGGGCGCTGGCTGGGGTCGGGCTGCGCCCGGTCGCCGCCGCCTTGGACGTGCCCCATGCCACCGTCCGGGACTGGCGGCGCCGATTCCGCGTCCGCGCGCGGGTGCTTGCGGCCGGCCTTGCCGCCCTGGCGGTCGAGCTGGGGGTGGTTGCCATCGCCACGCGGGCGGCTGGCGCCGAGACCATGGCGCTGGACGCGCTCGCAGCGGTGTGGGCGCAGGTCCGGTGTGGGCTCGGGTCGGCCGCGCCTGGCCGCTGGCAGCTGGCCGCGCTGGTCAGCGGCGGCGGCTGGCTGGCCACCACCACGCCCCCACCCTGGGCGAGGCTGGGTGGGTGGGGTTGGATGCCGCCCGTGCCCTGACCCACCACCAGGAGGTGCGCATGCCACCGCCCCCACCGCCCGCCGCCGGTCGGCCCGACCCGTCGGAGCGGGCCGAGCAGGTCGCCCTGTTTCGCTATCGGGTGATCGCCGAGGCCGCCAACCCCAGGCTCACCCCAGCCGAGCGCGGCCTGATCGTGCGCGGGCTCGCCACCCACGCCCACCCGCACCCCGACGGCAGCCTGCGCACCCTCTCGCGCGGCACGCTCGACCGCTGGGTGGCCGCCTACCAGGCCAAGGGCCTGGACGGCCTACGCCCGGTCCGCCGCGCCGACGCCGGCGTGGTGCGCCGCCACCCCGAGCTGCTGGCCGAGGCAGCCGCGCTGCGGGCCGAACGTCCAGCCCGCAGCGCCGCACAGATCGCCGAGATCCTGCGGGCCCGCTCTGGCATCACGATCAGCGAGCGCACCGTCCGCGCCCATCTTGCCCGCAAGGGCCTGTCCCGGGCCGCGCTGGCGGCCGAGCCCGCCCGCGCCTTCGGGCGCTATGAGGCCTGCCGGCCCAACGAACGCTGGATCGGCGACGTGCTGGTCGGCCCGTTCGTGCCCCACCCGCGCGTGGCGGGCGCCAAGCGCGCCAGGCTGTTTGTGCTGGTCGACGACCACTCCCGGCTGCTGGTGCACGGCCGCTGGGTGAGCTGGGAGAACACCCGCGCCGGCCAAGACGTGCTGCGCCAGGCGATCTGCCGCCGTGGGCTGCCCGAGCAGCTGTATGTCGACAACGGCGCGCCCTACGCCAACCACATGCTCGAGCGCTCGTGCGCGGTGCTCGGGATCCGGCTGATCCACAGCCAGCCGTATCGGCCCCAGGGCAGAGGCAAGCAGGAGCGGCTCAACCGGTTTATCCGCGAGCGGTTCCTGGTCGAGGCCGAGCACGCTGGCATCGCCACGCTGGACGAGCTCAACGACCGCTTTGCTGCCTGGGCCGAGCAGGTCTGCAACACCCGCAGCCACGCCGAGACCGGCCAGGCCCCGATCAGCCGGTTCCTGGCCGGCGGGCCACCCAGAGCAGCCGACCCGGTGCTGCTGGCCGAGGCGTTTCGCTGGTCGGCGACACGCGTAGTGGCCAAGACCGCCACCGTCTCGCTGGCCGGCAACCGCTACCAAGTCGACCCGTCCCTGTGCGGCCAGCGGGTCGAGCTGCGCTACGACCCCGAAGACCTGGCCCAGCTCACCGTGGTCGTCGAGGGCGCCGTGGCCGGCATCGCCACCCCGCTGGTCATCGGCCGCCACAGCCACCCGGCCGTGCCCCAGGCCGCCCGGCCCGCCCCCACCCCGACCGGCATCGACTACCTCGGCCTGATCCAGGCCGCCCACGACGAGCAGACCATCGGCCAGCTCGCCTACCGCAGCCTGCCCCAGCCCAACCACGACCCCGGCAAGGACCCGCGATGACCACGCTGGCGACCACCCCCACCGCCGCTGGCGCCCCCTGGGTGGCCCACTTCGGCTTCACCCGCACCCCGTTCGCCAAGTCGATCGCCGCCCGCGACCTGTACGTGCGCGACGCCCACGCCGAAGCCGTCGCCCGTATCGGCTTCTGCATCGCCGAAGCCACCCTCGGGGTGGTCTGCGGCGAGGTCGGCGCCGGCAAGACCGTCGCGGTCCGCGCCGCCGTCGCTGCCCTGGACCGCACCCGCCACCACCTGATCTACGTGCCCAACCCCGCCTTCGGCACCCGCGGGCTGTATGTCGCCATCGTCTCAGCGCTGGGCGCCAGCCCGCGCTTCCACAAGGCCGAGGTGATGCGCCAGGCCGCCGACCTGCTCGCCGCCGAAGAGCACGAACGCCACCGCCGGGTGGTGCTGGTGATCGACGAGGCCCACCTGCTGTGCCCCGAACAGCTGGAGGAGCTGCGGCTGCTCACCAACGCCGACATGGACGCCGCCAGCCCGTTCGCCGGCATCCTGGTCGGCCAGCCCACCCTGGGCCGCCGGCTGCGCCTGGGCGCCTTCGCCGCACTCGACCAGCGCATCGCCACCCGCTACAGCCTGCCGCCGATGGACCTGGCCGAGTCCGCCACCTACCTGCGCCATCATCTGGCCCTGGCCGGCCGCACCGACCCGCTGGTCGCCGACGACGCCATCGCCCGCCTGCACCGGGTCGCCGGCGGGCTGCCCCGCAAGCTCAACAACGCCGCCACCGCCGCACTGATCGCCGCGGCCGCCGACGGCAAGGCGCTGGTCGACGACACCTGCGCCAAACGCGCCGCGGCCGAGCTCACCCGCGACTGACCCCTGGCACCACAGCACGGCAGCGCCGACCACACCAGTCGGCGCTGCCACGTCTCCGGCCATCCCCACCAACTGCTGCCGAATCATCCCATGCAATCACGCCGAACGATCACCAAACAGCGCTGCCGATAACACGGACTTTCTCGACTGCTCGTTTGGCTTTGGGTGCAGCGCTTCTGAGGGTGTCTCATCTGATCACCTGAGGGCGGGGATGACCCCGTTGGCGTAG
>JBIOYL010000143.1:0-11236 GCA_044870185.1 Actinomycetes bacterium
ACGTCTTTCTCTTCTGCGGCGCCGATCCGAGCACCGGGTGGCTGCGCGAGTGCCTGGTGGTCGACGCCGCCGGCTTGTTGCACACCACCAGGTCGAAGGGCTCAATGCCGAGCGCATCGAGCTGGAAGACGTGGGCGGGCAGGCGGCGGTCGGCGAGCAGGGCGGCGTGGATGCGCGGATGCAGGGTCTTGACCC
The DNA here is from genome assembly GCA_044870185.1 of Actinomycetes bacterium. Lineage (GTDB taxonomy): Bacteria > Actinomycetota > CALGFH01 > CALGFH01 > CALGFH01 > JBIOYL01. The sequence continues at coordinate 196 of JBIOYL010000143.1, forward strand.
GGCCGCCGAGCAGCTCGGGCGCCCCGGTCACCTCCTCGACCCGGGTCACCGGGCAGCCGGCCGCCTCCAGCGTGCGCGCGGTCGACCCGGTCGAGACGACCTCGACGCCGGCGGCGGCCAGGGCGGGGCCGAGCCGGTCCAGGCCGGCCTTGTCGAATACCGACACGAGCGCCCGGCGGATGGGCTGCCGGTCGGTCACCTCGTTCCTCCTGGTGGGGCGCCGGGCCCGGCGGGGGCGGGCGCTCCCGCGTCCGGGGGGGCGGAGGCGGGCGTCCCCGCAGCGGGCCCGGCGGGGGTGGGTGCCTCGGCGGCGGGCCGGGTGGGGGCGGGCGCCCCGGCGGCGTCCAGCATGATGCGGGCGTGGCGGCCTTCGACCCGCACCCGGCCGAGGGCGACGAGCCGGACGGCGGCCGGCAGCAGGCGGTGCTCCTCCTGCTTGATCCGCTCGTGCAGGCTGGTCTCGTCGTCGCCGTCGGCGACGGGAACGGCCGCCTGGAACAGGACCGGCCCGTGGTCGACCTCCTCGTCGACCAGGTGGACGGTGCAGCCCGTCAGGCGCACGCCATAGGCGAGCGCGTCCCGGACGGCGTGGGCGCCGCGGAAGGCGGGCAGCAGGCTCGGGTGGGTGTTGACGATGCGGTCGGGGAACGCGTGCACGAACACCTTGCCGAGGATGCGCATGAACCCGGCCAGGCAGACCACGTCCGGCTCGGCGGCCGCCACCACCTCGCGCAGGGCCTCGTCGAACGCGGCCCGGTCGGGGTGGTCGGCCGGTGCCACCACGGCGGTCGGGATGCCGGCCTGGGTGGCGCGGCGCAGCCCGTAGGCGTCGGGGCGGTCGCTCACCACGAGCACGACGCGGGCGCCGAAGGCCGGGTCGGCGGCCGCGTCCAACAGGGCCTGCAGGTTGGAGCCGTGCCCGGACAACAGCACGACGACTCGCTTCGGCTCAGCCACGTTTTCCCTCGGGCGCTTGGTCTGGACGGCGCGGGGGCCCGCCGCCCCGGACAGCCAGCGAGGATGGTGGCATCGCGGGCCCGCGGGGGCAACCGCGTCGCATGGAGCCGGCTGCCACCGTCAGGATGCGCCGAGGGACTGCCGCTTTGCGGCGGCGGCCAGGCGACGCGGCAGCATCGTCGTCGGGGACACGTGCTATGGTCATCGTGCAGCCTTCGGGTCGTAGCTCAGGGCTTGGCCTTCGCGTCGGCGCCAAGCCTCCTCCGAACGGCAGCCGGAGAAGTCACGTGGTTCACTCCGCAGACCCTAGTGATGCGGCAGGTGGGAACGGGCCAGCAGAGGAGTGGGGCGGCCATGAGGGGACCGGCCGGACCGCGTGGCGACCGGCCCAGCCGCGTGGCGACCGGCCCCGGGTTCCCGCCGCGCCGCCTGGCGAGGGCGGGCCGGGAAGGCGTCGCCTCGTGACGCCGGCCGCCGGCTACCGTCCCGCGTCCACGCCAGAGCGCCTCGGCCTGGTCGGCCTCGGCATCGCCGGCGCCTCGTTCGTCTACCCGGCCGTCAGCCGGGCCGCCGGGTTCGGGCTGCCCTGCCCGTTGCGCACCCTGACCGGGATCCCCTGCCCGCTCTGCGGCATGACCACCGCGGCCACCTCCCTGGCAGCCGGCCGCTGGCATGCCGCGCTGGCCGCCAACCCGCTGATCCTGGCCCTGGCCGCCCTCACCCTGGCCATGACGGTCCTGATGGCGGCTCGGGCGCTCGGCCTGGCCGCGCCGGCATCCGCATGGGGACCACGCCGGCGGCGGGCCGCCTGGCTGCTGACCGGCATCCTGCTGACCGTCAGCGAGCTGTTCGAGCTGCACCGCTTCGGCTGGCTGTGAGCCGGCACGGACGATGGTGCGCGTCCGGGTCGGACCGGGCGGCACGGAAAGGAAGACCACGATGACGCAAGGTCCCCCACCGCCGGGCCGCTACCCGCCGCAGCCGGGCGGCGCCGGCGGGCTGGCCGAGAACGTCGCCTCGGGACTGTCCTACCTGCTGACCTGGCTGACCGGGTTGATCTTCTTCTTCGTCGACAAGCGCCCGGAGGTCCGCTTCCACGCCATGCAGGCCATCCTGTTCGGCGTCGTCTGGTCGGTGGTCAGCATCATCACCCCGGCCATGCCCGGGCTCATCCGGGCGCTGCTCTACGTGGTACAGTTCGCGTTCTTCGTCGTTTGGATTATCCTGCTGATCCAGGGCTTCTCGGGCAACCATCTCAAGCTGCCGGTCGTGGGCGACATCGCCGAGCAGCAGGCCGCCAAGGCGCCCTGACCCGACCCCCACCAGCCAACCGCGCCCTCGGGAGGCAGCCGATGACGCAAGGGTACGGCCCCGACGACCCGAACCAGCCTGGGTACACCCCACCGCCGCAGCCGCCTCCGCCGCCGGCCTACGGAGGCCCCTACGGCCCGCCGCAGTGGGGGCAGCCACCCTACGGGCAGCCACCCTACGGGCAGCCGCCGTACGGGCCGCCGCAGTGGGGGCAGCCCGCCTACCCGCAGGACCGGCCCGGCTACTACAAGGGTCGGCAGTTGGCCAACTGGGGACAGCGCTTCGTCGCGTACCTGATCGACTGGGTCATCGTCGTGGTGCCGCTGTTCGTCGCGGGCTCGATCCTGCGGCCGATCACCGGCACCGGCCGGTACGTGGGCGGCGGCGCGGCGGCACTGGCCGTCCTGCTCGACCTCGCCGCCTTCGGCGTGTGGCTGTACAACCGCGCGTTCCTGGCCGGCCGCACGGGCCAGAGCTGGGGCAAGCAGGTGATGCGGACCCGCCTGGTGGACATGTCCGAAGGGCAGCCGATCGGGGCGGGCAAGGCATTCCTGCGCGACCTCGCCCACATCCTGGACAGCCTGGCCTGCTACATCGGCTGGTTGTTCCCGCTGTGGGACGCGCGCCGGCAGACCTTCGCCGACAAGATCGTGCAAACGGTCGTCCTGGCCGAGAGCTGACCACCGGCCCGATTCGGTCCCCGGCGTCAGGCGGCGGTGCTCCCGGCGACCGTGGCCACGGCCAGCTCGGCCGTCTCGGTGGGGCTGCGCCCCACCTTCACGCCGGCCGCCTCCAGCGCCTCGGCCTTGGCGCGGGCGGTGCCGCTGGACCCGGAGATGATCGCGCCCGCATGCCCCATGCGCTTGCCCGCAGGCGCCTCGAACCCGGCGATGTAGGCGACCACCGGCTTGGTCATCTGCTCGGCCACGAACCGGGCCGCCTGCTCCTCCTCGTCGCCGCCGATCTCGCCGATCATCACCACCGCCTCGGTCTCCGGGTCGGCCTCCAAGCGGGCCAGGATGTCGATGAAGTTGGAGCCGACCACCGGGTCGCCGCCGATGCCGACACAGGTCGTCTGGCCGACCCCGGCGGTCGCCATCTCGTACATGACCTGGTAGGTCAGCGTGCCCGAGCGCGACACCAGCCCGACCGGCCCGGCGTGGGTGATCTCGCCCGGGATGATGCCGACGTTGGCCTTGCCCGGCGAGATCACCCCCGGGCAGTTCGGGCCGACCAGCGCCGCGCCCCTGGCCCGCACGTAGTTGTAGGCGCGCGTCATGTCCAGGACCGGGATGTTCTCGGTGATCAGCACGACCGTGCCGATGCCGGCGTCGACCGCCTCGAACAGCGCGTCGACCGCGAAGCGGGCCAGGACGAAGATCAGCGACGTGTTGGCCCCGGTGTGGGCGACCGCGTCGGCCACGGTGTTGAACACCGGGATGCCCTCGACGTCCTGCCCCGCCTTGCCGGGCGTGACGCCGGCGACCACGTTGGTGCCGTAGGCCCGGTTGCGCAGCGCGTGGAAGCGGCCCTCCCGGCCGGTCAGGCCCTGGACGACGAGCCGCGTGTCGTGGTCGACGAGGATGGCCATGGCTAGCTTCCTTCCCGGTCGGCGGGGTGACCGTCGGCGGCTGCCCGAGCCTCGGGCGCCGGGCTGCCGGCACCCGCGAGCTCCACCGCCTTGGCGGCCGCGTCCAGCATGGTGGCCGCCGGCACCACCTTGTCCGAGGGGAAGGCGGCCAACAGCTCGCGGCCCTCCTCGGCGTTGGTGCCGTCCAACCGGACCACCAGCGGCACCGTGACCTTGTCGCCCAAGCGGTCCAGCGCGTCGAGGATGCCCCGGGCGACCAGATCCCCGCGGGTGATGCCGCCGAAGATGTTCACGAAGACGCTGCGCACCCTCGAGTCGGACAGGATCACCTCCAGGCCGTCCGCCATGGTCTCGGCCGAGGCACCGCCGCCGACGTCGAGGAAGTTCGCCGCCTTGCCGCCGGCCTGGGCGACCACGTCGAGCGTGGACATGACCAGCCCGGCGCCGTTGCCGATGATCCCGACGTGGCCGTCGAGCTTGATGTAGTTGAGGCCGCGCTCCTTGGCCGCCTGCTCCTGCGGGTCGACCGCGAAGGTGTCGCGCTGGGCCTCCAGCTCCGGGTGGCGGTACAGCGCCGAGTCGTCCAGGCTGACCTTGCCGTCCAGGGCTTTGACCTGGCCGTCGCCGGTCAGCACCAGTGGGTTGACCTCGACCAGCATGCAGTCGGAGCCGATGAACACGTCGTACAGCCTGGCCAGCATCTCGGCGGCGCCCTTGCGGGCCCGCTCGTCGAAGCCGGCGCCGAACACGAGCTGGTTCACGTGGTAGGGGCGCAGGCCGATGAGCGGGTTGACCGGCACCTTGACGATCGCCTCGGGGTCGGCGGCGGCCACCTCCTCGATCTCGACGCCGCCCCGGCTGGACGCCATCGCCAGAAACCCCTTGCTGGCCCGGTCGTGCAGGATGGAGGCGTAGTACTCGGCGGCGATGTCGGATGCCTCCTCGACCAGCACCCGGCGCACCAGATGGCCTCTGATGTCCATGCCGATGATCTGCTCGGCCTTGGCCCGGGCCTGGTCGGGGTCGCCGGCGAGCTGGATGCCGCCCGCCTTGCCGCGTCCGCCCACCTGCACCTGGGCTTTGACCACCACCCAGCCGCCGATCTCGGCGGCCGCCGCCGCCGCTTGGTCGGGGTTCCAGGCGACCTTGCCGTTGGGCACGGCCACCCCGTAGGCGGCGAACAGCTCCTTCGCCTGGTGCTCGAACAGGTCCATTGGTCACCTCTTCTGGCCGCACTGGGGTCGGTCTGGCGGCACCGGATGCCGAACGGTCTGGACGAAGCGATCGCCTCAGGCGGCCGTGTCGAACACCGACTGCAGCCAGTCGACGATCTTGGAGGTGGGCGTGCCTGGCGTGAAGATCTCCACCACCCCCTGCTCCTTCAGCGCCGCGATGTCCTCGCGCGGAATGATGCCGCCGCCGAAGACCAGCACGTCGCCTGCGCCCCGCTTGCGGAGCAGCTCGACCACCCGGGGGAACAGGGTCATGTGCGCCCCGGAGTGGATGGACAGCCCGACCGCGTCGGCGTCTTCCTGGAGGACCGCCTCGACGATCTGCTCGGGCGTCTGGTGGAGGCCGGTATAGATGACCTCCATGCCGGCGTCGCGAAGGGCGCGCGCAACGACCTTGGCGCCCCGGTCGTGCCCGTCCAGACCCGGCTTTGCGACCACGACCCGGATTCGTCCCCGCGGGATTCGTCCTTGCGCCACGACGACTCTGGCCCCCTTCCGGCTCTGCCACGGCCCGGCACCGTTGCCCGGCCGTCGAGGCCGGGCTCGACGACCATGCACGAGACCCGGCCTGGCCCGGTGGACCGCCGGGCCCTGGCTGGCAAGATACTACTGTGCCCAACCGTGAGCCCGACCGCATCGCCTACGTGCCGCCCCGCGCCGTGCGGGCGCGCAAGCTGATCCTGCGCACCCAGCTCGGCCTGCCCTGGATGCTCGCCGCGCTGGCCTTCGCCGGCGTCATCCTGCTCGCCGGCCTGGTGCTGGTCGCCCGCGGCGGCCGCCCGGCGGCGCCGTGGGTGCGCATCGCGCCGGCGTCGGCGCTGCCGGCCGGGTCGGTGACCGAGCGCCCCGTCCCGGGCGGGCAGGTGGTGGTCGTCGACCGGCGCGGCGACGCCTTGCGCACCTTCCTGGCCCCGGCCGGGCCCTGCCCGGTCGTCGCAGCCGGTGACGGCTTCGCCCGTCCCTGCCAGCGGCTCGCCTGGCGCGCCGACGGCGCCGCCATCACGCCGGGCGTGGCCGGCCTGCGCCGCGTGCCCGCACAGGTGGCCCGGGGCGACCTCTACGTCGACCCTGAGACCGGCTGATGCGGGAGGAGTCAATTCTCCCACTCCACCTCGTAAACCCCATGCAGGCCGGAGAGCAGCTCCAGGAACCGCTGGACCTTGTAGCGGGCCGGTAGCTTGGCGGCCAGCAGGATCCTCATGCTGTCGCCGTCCCCGCGCTCCTGCTCGATCCCGCGCAGCGCCAGGCCCTCCCGGTGGAGGAGGTTGATGAGCGCGCCCAGGTCGAAGTCGGGTGCCACCGCGAGCACGAACTCCTCCCGGCTGGCGGCGTAGCGCTTGATCATGTTGCGCACCGAGCGCAGCCCGACCAGGGTGGCCAGCACGATCGCGGCCGCTCCGAACGCGAGGACGTAGCGGCCGATCCCGACGGTGACCCCGAGCGCGGTGCCCGCCCAGATGCTCGCCGCGGTGGTCAGACCCTTGATCGTCAGCCCCTGGCGCAGGATCGCGCCGCCGCCGAGGAACCCGATGCCGGTGACGATCTGGGCGGCGAGGCGGCTCGGGTCGGTGGTCCGGCCGAAGCCGTAAGCGGAGACGATGGTGAACAGGCAGGCGCCGATGGTGAGCAGCATGTGCGTGCGCAGACCGGCCGGCTGGCCGGCCAGCTCCCGCTCAGCGCCGATCATCCCTCCCAGGAGGGCGGCGAGCAGCAGGCGAGCGAGCAGGTCGAGGTCACTGGGCATGGCGCTTCTTCGCCACCTCCGCCACGGTCACACTGCCTGGATGCTATCCCTTGGGCGGCAACGGCGGCGGCCAGGGCGGGCCTGGTCGGGCGGGCGGCGGCGGCCCGGGCGGGCCCTGACCATCGCGCGGCGGCGGCCAGGGCGGGGTGCGGGCCTGGTCAGGCGCGGCGGGCCCTGTCGGCGCGGCGGCGGGCGGCGTCCAGGTCGGAGACGGCCAGGACGAGCTGCTTGGAGCCGTCGCTCTCCCCGGCGACGTAGACCGCCTCCAGGTTGATGTCGGCGTCGGCCAGCTTGCGGCAGAAGCGGCCGAGCTCCCCGGGGGTGTCCTCCAGGGTCACGACCAGCACTTCGCGCACCCGCTCGGGTGCCAGGCCCGCCTCGCGCAGCGCGCGCACGGCCAGGTCGGCCGGCTCGACCACGAGGTGGGCCATGGCCCCGCCGGCCGGCAGGGTCAGCACGGCCAGGGCACGGATGTCGACACCGGCCGCGCCGAGCAGCTCCCCCACGTGCGCCAGCGCCCCCGGTTTGTCCTCCAGGCGGACCACCACTTCCGTCATCACCGCTTGCCACCTCCCGCGCTCGCTGCCCACCCTGGCCGCGTGTGTGCCCCATCCCGGGAGGTCGAGCCGGGGCGCCGTGCTCGTGGCCGCCGTGCCGGCCGTGGGTGGCCTCCCCGTGCAGGTGATCGTACCGTTCCCCCGCCACGCCCGCGCGGTCGGCGTGGCCGGCGCCGGGATGACCGGTGGGGGCGGCGCCGGTGGCGAACGGGCGCGCCGGGCATGGGCGGCGGGCAAGCTCGGCGTGACAAGACAGTGGGCCCACAGCGCTGGCCGGGTGGGATCGGGAGCGCCGGGGCCCACTGCGGAGAGGCCACCTGACGAGCGGGCTGGACGCCGGCACCGGGGCCTGCTCCGCCACGAAGCGTAGATCGTCCGCGAGCCTTTCGCCACCCACCGTCAGGTCCGCCCGCCCGGTTCGCCACCTCCACCGTCAGGTCCGCCCGGTTCGCCACCTCCACCGCCGGTTGCCTGTTGGGGGATACTGCTGTGTACCGAGGTACGCGGAGCCCGCGAGGCGACCAGCAGGACGCCTCGGCGGGCACGCACGCCAACCCGGCATGGAGGTCGCCGATGAGCGCTCGTCCCGGCAGCGAAGCCCCCGACCGCAACCTCGCCCTCGAGCTCGTACGCGTCACCGAGGCGGCCGCCATGGCCGCCGCCCGCCAGATGGGCTACGGCGACAAGCCGGCCGTCGACCAGGCCGCCGTCGACGCCATGCGCTTCGTGCTCGACTCGGTGCCGATGAACGGCGTCGTGGTGATCGGCGAGGGGGAGAAGGACCACGCCCCGATGCTGTACAACGGCGAGGAGATCGGCAACGGCAGCGAGCCGCTGGTCGACGTCGCCGTCGACCCGGTGGACGGCACCACGCTGACCGCCAAGGCGCAGCCGAACGCCGTCGCGGTCGTCGCCCTGTCCGAGCGCGGCACGATGTTCGACCCCGGCCCCCTCGTCTACATGGAGAAGCTCGCCGCCGGCCCCGAGGCGGCCGGGGTGCTGGACTTCGAGGCGCCGCTCGCCGACAACCTCAAGGCACTCGCCAAGGCCAAGGGCGGCGAGGTCCGGGACCTCACCGTCTGCGTACTGGACCGCCCGCGCCACGAACGCATCGTGCGTGACATCCGTCAGGCCGGGGCGCGCATCAAGCTCATCCCCGACGGCGACGTGGCCGGGGCCATCATGGCCGCCCGCGAGGGCACCGGCGTCGACCTGCTGGTCGGCATCGGCGGCACCCCCGAGGCGGTCATCGCCGCCTGCGCGCTCAAGTGCATGGACGCGGTCATGTTCGGCCGGCTGTACCCGCGCAACGACGCCGAGCGGCGGGCGGCGCTGGACGCGGGCTACGACCTCGACAAGGTGCTGACCATCGACGACCTGGTGCGGGGGGACAATGTCTTCTTCGCGGCCACCGGGGTCACCGACGGCGAGCTGCTGCGGGGGGTGCGCTTCGACCGGCACGGCGCGACCACCCAGTCGCTGTCGATGCGCTCGAAGTCGGGCACGGTCCGCCTGATCGACGCCCGCCACCAGTTCTCCAAGCTGAGCCGCTACGCCGCCATCGACTTCGGCTAGCTTCGTCGCCCGCGGCCACCTCCCGCCTCGCTCAGGACACCATGCCGGCGGAGCGGCGTTGCAGCGCGAGCACCGGCTCGCCTCGGCGGGCACCGGACCCGAAGAACGCAAACGACAGCAACGTACCGAACACCACGTGGGCGAAGACCTCGAACGGCTGGTTGGCGCCCCGGAAGGTGGTGAAGACCAGCGGGCTCAAGACGAGGAAGTTGACGATATACAGCAGCAGGCCATACAGGGTGCCGGCGAGCGCGGCCGTGCCGTTGGTCCGAAACAGTGGCACGGCCAACGCGAAGACCATCCCGAACAGCGCCGACAGCACCACGTGCACGAGGGCGCCGAGCGCCACGCTGGTGGTGCCGGCTGCCATGGCCGCGTCGCCCTTGACGATCGTGGAGATCATCCGCAGCGGCATGTCGAGCTTGCCACCCGTGCTCTGGGCGAACCACATGGTCACGCCGGCGAACACCAGCCCGGCGAGCACACCGCCGGTGGCGCCTCGCAGCAGCCGTGCTGCCACCGGCTCCTCGACCTGCCTGCGCTGCATCGCCACCATGGGCGGTCACCTCCTGGCTGGGATCTGAGCTGCTGCTGGTGAGGACGGCACACCCGGCCGAGTGATTGCAGCGATCGCGCGCCACCGACCGGTCGGCGGCTGCGGCGCACCGGCCTGCAATCATCGGTGGCGCGGGTGCGTCGAACCATGGGTGAGGGCAAAGCCCCAGCACACTGCGGGAGTGCCATGACGCCGTACGGGAGCTCCGCCAGCCGACGGCCGGACGGCCGGACGGTCCGGCGGTAGGGGAAGGCGCCGTGACGGCCGGTGACGACTTCCTGCGGACGACCCTGCCCGCCCTGGACCTGGTCCACAGCCTGGCCCGGCGGCTTGTGCCCGGCCGGGCCGACGCCGAGGACCTGGTCCAGGAGACCTACCTGCGGGCGTGGCAGGCGTGGACGGCCGGGCGGCCGCCGCAGCGGGTCGAGCCGTGGCTGGCCACCATCTGCCTCAACCTCGGCCGCGACCGGGCCCGGCGGGCGGCGACCCGGCTCGAGGTCGCCGCCGAGGCGCTGGACGACGTGGCGGACGGGGTCGACGTGGAGGCAGAGGCGATCGCCCGGAGCCGACGCGCCCAGGTCGAGCGGGCGTTGTGGGCGCTGCCCGAGCCGCAGCGGCTCGCGGTCACGCTCATGGACCTGGCCGGGTTCACCGCCGCCGAGACCGCCGAGCTGCTCGGCCGCCCGCGCGGGAGCGTGCTGGCCTGGGCCCACCGCGGCCGCAAGGCGCTCGCCCGCCTGGTCTGGGAGCAGGAGGGACACCGACATGGCCCATGACCCGGCCGGGCTGGCAGCGGCGTACCTGGGTGGGGAGCTTGGTCGCCGGCAGCGCGAGCGCTACGAGCGTCACCTGCTGGAGTGCGAGGACTGCTGGCGGGAGGTCCAGACCGCCCGGCGCGGACGGGCGCTTGGCGAGTCGCTGCGCGAGCTGGCCCCGCAACGGCTGCGGGAGCGGATCCGGGCGACGGTCGAGGCAGCCCCCGCGAGCGACCGCCCATGGCCTCGAGGTCGGGCCAGGCTGCCGCGACGCCGGCCCGGCGCGACCGCATGGCCGTCCGGCCGGGGCCGGGCGCTGGCCGCTGGAGCGGCCCTGGTCGCCCTGCTGGCACTGGTCGTCGGCGGGCTGCTCGGCCAGCCACGGCCGGCCCAGCCCGCCACGATCGCCGCTGCGGTCGCCAGCTATCAGGCCGGCGACCGCTGGGCCCCGACCGCGGCCCGGCCACCGGCACGGCGCCTGGGCGACCTGGAGCTGCGCCGCTCCGGCCAGGGCACGCTGGGCGGGCTGCCGGTGGTGGCGTACGTGTACCAGGACGAGGCCGGCCACCGGGTGACGCTGCTGCGGGCCAGCCGCCCGTTCCCCATGGCATCCGGGGCCAGGCACGAGCCGACCGCGACCGTGTGGCTGGCCGAGATCGACCGGGTGGTGCTGTTCTGCGCCGACCGGCCGTGGCCGGCACTGGTGGTCGGTCAGGACCGGGCCGAGGTGCTCCTGGCCGCCTCCCGGCTCGGCCTGCACTGA
>JBIOYL010000144.1:0-6082 GCA_044870185.1 Actinomycetes bacterium
GGTGGCCCGCAGCACGCCGGCCACCGCGTCGGCGTCGGCCGGACGCGCCGCGGCGACCGCCGGCCCGGCCGGCTCCAGCAGGCCGGCGAGGTCGCGCAGCAGGTGGTCGGGGACGATGTCCAGGTCGAGCAGGCGGGCCGGCGAGGTCACGCCGGTCAGCACCAGGGCGGTGTCCCAGCCGAGGCGGGCCGCGCCGGCCAGGTCCGTGTCGGCCCGGTCGCCGATCATCAGGTACGGGCCGGGGCCGAGCGCGTCGGCCGCGGTCTCCAGCAGCGCCGGCTCCGGCTTGCCGGCCACCTCCGGCGCCACCCCCGTGGCCGCCTGCACGAACGCGAGCAGCGCCCCGGCGCCCGGCAGCAGCCCGGTGGGGGTCGGCAGGGTCCGGTCGGGGTTGCTGCCCACGAACCGGGCGCCGTTGCCGATCGCGCGGGTGGCTGCCGCGAGCCGGGCGTAGGTGACCTCGGGATCGATCCCGACCACGACCACCCGCGCCGCCGCCCACGCGTCCTCGCCGACCAGCTCGGCGCCGGCATCCTGGAGTGCCTGGCGCAGCCCCGTCCCCCCGACGACCAGCACCTTGACCCCCGCCAGCCCGGCCGGCCCGCCGAGCAGCCGCACGACCGCCTGGGAGGAGGTGAACACCTCCCCGGCGGTCGCCTTGATGCCGAGTCGGCCGAGCTTGGCGGCCACCTCGGCAGCCGGCCGCCAGGAGTTGTTGGTCACGAACGCGATCCCGACGCCGAGGGCGCGCACGCCCTCCAGCGCCGCCGGTGCCGCCGGGATCACCCGATCCTGCAGGTACAGCACGCCGTCCAGGTCGAACACGAGCCCCTGGTAGCGCAAGGCCAGGGGCGCGCCGCCGACCGGCGCGCCCGGCGGGGTGGCCGTGCGCCGCGCGGGCGGGGAGCTGGCCGGCCGGCCGGACGGGTCAGCCACCGGCGCCGCCCGCACCGGCCGAGCGCTCGACCCTGGCCAGGGCGCGCTCGTAGACGTCCACCCCCGGGTGCATCACCATGGCCAGGCGCAGGTGGCCCAGCGCCAGGCGCGCCTCGCCACCGCGGGCCAGGCACAACGCCAGGCAGTAGTGCGCGTAGTCGTTGGTCGGGTCGAGCTCGACCGCCTTGGCGAACTGGGCCTGCGCGTCGGCCGGGCGGCCGCTGGCGTAGTAGGCGCGGCCCAGCGCCTCGCACACCGAGCCGTGCTCGGGCACGAGCGAACGGGCCCGCTCGAGCACGGCCACCGCCTGATGGGCATGACGGCCCGCGAGGAGCTGCCTGCCCCGCTGGAAGAGCTCGTAGGCGTCGGCTTCGATGGCGCTGCCCTCCTGGCTGCCGGCTCCGCGAACCTCGCCGGTCCACGGTACACCGGCCGCCCCGCGGCCTCGAATTGGCGGTCGGGTGGCCAGGCTTGCTACAACGAACATCATGGCATGCGACGATCCCCACACCCCACCGTGGTAGCGGCCGCACCGTTCCGGGGGCTGCGCTACGACCCTGCCGTGGTCGGCGACCCGGGCGCCGTGACCGCCCCACCCTACGACGTCATCTCCGCCGAGGCGTGCGACGCCTTCGAGGCCCGCCATCCCTACAACGTGGTCCGCCTGATCCTGGCCCGCGGCGGGCGCGAGGACCCCGGCCGCTACGCCGGCGTCGCCGACCTGATCGCGGCCTGGCGCGACCACGGCGTGCTCGTCCTGGACCCCGAGCCCGCCCTGTACCTGTACGAGGAGCGCTACCTGCTCGACGGGGCCGAGCGGGTGCAGCGCGGGGTGCTGGCCGGCGTCCGGCTGGACGACACCGGCAGCGCCATCCTTCCCCACGAGCGCACGATGCTCGCCCCGGTCGCCGACCGCCTGCACCTGCTGGAGGCGACCCACACCAACCTGTCGCCCGTCTTCGGGGTCTACGCCGGCGGCGGCCGGGCGGCCGCCGTGCTCGACGACCTCACCGGCACGCAGGCGCTGGTGGACGCCGTCGACGAGACCGGCGTCACCCACCGGCTGTGGCGCGTCACCGACCCGCAGCGGATCGCGGCCTGGCAGCACCGGCTCGCCGACCAGCAGGTCCTGATCGCCGACGGCCACCACCGCTACCGGACCGCGCTCGCCTACCGCGAGCGCATGCGGGCGGCCAACCCTGGCGACCACACCGGGCCATGGGACGAGGTGCTCATGTTCCTGGTCGACGCCGACCTGCACGGCCCGTCGGTGCGCTCGTTCCACCGCCTGCTCGCCGCCATCGGCCCACAGCGGGTGCTGACCGCGCTGGGTGACGCGTTCGAGGCGCTGCCGGTCGCCGGGCACCGGCAGGCCATGGCGCAGCTCGCCCGCCGGCCCCGCGAGACGCTCGCCTTCGGCCTGTACGGTGCCGGCTCGGCCTGGCTGCTCGTCGCCCGCAGCTCCGCCGTCCTGGCCAAGGAGACCGGCCTGGAGCGACCGCCCCTGGATGTCGAGGTGCTCCACGGCCCGGTGCTGGCCGACCGGCTCGGCGTGACCGACTTCGAACGCCAGGTCGCCTACGAAGGCGACCTGGCCGCAGCCGTCCGCCAGGTCGACGACGGCGCCTTCGCCAGCGCGATCCTGCTGCGCCCGGTGACGTTCACCGAGGTCGTCGGCATCGCCCGTGGCGGCGAGACCCTCCCCCCCAAGACCACCTTCTTCTATCCCAAGCCACGCGACGGCCTCGTCCTGCGGCCGCTCGAGCCGGACCCCTGCGCCGTCCCGGCGGCGACCTGAGCCCGGCTCGGCGCGGGAAGTCCGGCGGGCTCGGCGCGGGAAGCCCGGCGAGGCCGCCCGTGCCTGGCCGGTGGGCCGGCGGACCGGCGGGCCGGGGCGCTCGTCTCGCTGCATGAGTGCGAAATGGTCCAACTCGGGCTGGCATCGGGACCCGCCGACCGGATAGAAATGGCGCCGTCCTGCACCGACGCGACCCCGGGAGCGCGCATGCACCAACTCCGTCCCAGGAAGGCCCCGGCGTTCCTCGTCACCGCCCTCGCCCTCGCCGTCGTCGCCGCGCTGCTCACGGTGGGCGCGGCCAGCGCCGACACCCGCTCGGCCGCGGCGCAGCAGGCGACCGTCAAGCAGTCGGTCCGTCAGGTCAAGCTGGACGCCACGGCGACGCTGCCCACCACCGCCCAGGTCGGGACCCCGTTCAAGGGTGCCCAGTCGCCCGAGTTCCCGCGGGAGCTCGGCGCCGACGCGGCCAAGGCCGCCGGGAAGCGCCAGCAGGCCGGCGACCTCGGCAAGGCGCGCAGCCTGTCCCGCCGGCCGAAGGCGGGCTCGCCGGCCGCCATGCGGGCCGCGGAGGCGGCGGCCCGGCTGGCCGTCCCGGTGGTCACCCCGACGCCGCTCGCCGGCAGGAACCCGGGGGTGCGCCGGTCCTTCGAGGGCCTGAACCTGTTCGACCAGCGCTACGCCAACAACGGCAACCAGTTCACCGTCGAGCCGCCCGACCAGGGCCTGTGCGTCGGCAACGGCTTCGTGCTCGAGACGGTCAACGACGTGCTGCGCGTCTACCGGACCTCGGCCACCCCGGCCAGCCCGGTCGTCGACCTCAACACGTTCTACGGCTACCCGCCGGCGATCGACCGCGCCACGGGCGTCTTCGGCCCGTTCGTGACCGACCCGTCCTGCTACTACGACCCGGAGCACAAGCGCTTCTTCCACCTGGCCTTGACGCTCGACGTGGTCCCCGCCGGGAAGCACGCGGGCGAGTTCATCGGGACGAACCACCTCGACATCGCGGTCAGCCAGACGGCCGACCCGACCGGCTCGTGGTTCATCTACCGGCTCCCGGTCCAAGACGACGGCTAGCAAGGCACGCCGAAGCACACCGACTGCCCGTGCATCGGGGACTACCCGCACCTGGGCGCCGACAAGAACGGCTTCTTCGTCACCACCAACGAGTACCCGTTCAGTGGCCCTGGGGTGTACGGCAACAACTACAACGGGGCCCAGATCTACGCCTTCCCCAAGGCCGCCCTGGCCGCCGGCGCACCGGTCGTCACCTTCGTGCAGTTCGAGAGCCCCGAGCTGAGCGACGGGACGCCGAGCTTCACGGTGTGGCCCGCCCAGTCCCCGCCTGGCGGCCAGTACGCCACCAACAACGGCGGCACCGAGTACTTCCTCAGCTCCACCGCCGCCGAGGAGACGCTCAACCAGACCGGGCTCGACAACCGCATCGGCGCCTGGGCGCTGTCCAACACCGGCTCACTCAACTCCCCGGCCCCGGCGGTGACGCTCAGTAGCAGGATCCTGGCGTCCGAGACCTACGGCGTGCCGCCATGGTCGGAGCAGAAGTTCGGCAGCGTGCCGCTGCGTGACTGCCTGGTCACCGCCTGCCTGCCCGGCATCGGCCCGTCGCTAAAGGAGGTCGAGGGCCCGCTCGACTCCAACGACAGCCGCATGCAGCAGACCTGGTACGTCAACGGCAAGCTGTACGGGGCGCTCGACACGATCGTGAACGTGTCCGACGCCATCAAGGCTGGCACCGCCTGGTTCGTGGTCGACCCGGCCGCCCCCGCCGTCGCCAGCCAGGGCTACGTCGCGGTCGCCAGGCACAACGTCAACTACCCGGCGATCGCCGTCCTGCCAAGCGGCAAGGGCGTCATCGCCGCCACCCTGGTCGGCACCAACCAGTACCCGAGCGCCGCCTATGTGGAGGTCCGCGGCCTCCGCACGGCCGGTGGCGTGCACGTCGCCGGGCGTGGCAAGGGCCCCGAGGACGGCTTCTGCGAGTACCTGTTCTACAACTGCGGGCAGACCGAGCCGCCGAGCATCCGTCCCCGCTGGGGCGACTACGCAGCGGCCGTGGTGGCCGGCGACACGCTGTGGTTCGCCTCCGAGTGGATCGCACAGACCTGCACCATCTCCCAGTACCAGAGCGACCCGACCTGCGGCCGGACCCGTGCACCGCTGGGCAACTGGTCGACCCACCTCACGGCCCTGCGACCATAGGACGCGCCGGCGGCCGCCGGCCAAGGGCCGGTGGCACGGCGCGAGGGGCCGGTCCTCGTCCGGGAACCGGCCCCTCGCTCAGCCTCCCACCGCCCGCAGCCGCTCGGCGGCGTCGTAGAACGCCGGGTCGGCCCGAACCACCCGGGCGAAGGCCCGGCGGGCGCCGGCCAGGTCCCCGGCCTGCTCGGCGAGGCTACCCTCGGCATAGGCCAGGCGCAGGTGGTGGTCTGCCAGCTCGGCCGGCCAGCGCGCATGGCGGCGGATCAACGCCGCCCCAGCTGCGGCCTGACCGAGATCGCCGTAGGCGGAAGCGGCCACCAGCAGCAGCTCGGCGGCGGCGTCGGGCTCCATGTGTGACCGGTCGGTGGCCTCGAACAGCTCGATGGCCCGCTCAGGCCGCCCGAGGGCCCGTTCGATGTCGGCGAGCATCGGGGTGAGCTCCAGCCGGCCGGAGATGCGCTGCGCCGCGGCCAGCTCGGTCCGGGCGGCCCGGAACCGCCCGCTGCGGTACAGCCCGATGCCGAGCACCTCGCGGGCGCTGGCCGAGCGGGGCGCGGCACGCTTGGCCGCCTGGGCGGCGGCGACCGCCGCCTCCGGCGCGTCCTCGGACAGCGCGACCACCGCCTCGGCCAGCGCCCGAGCGGCCGCCCCGAACGCGGTGGGGCGGGCCGTCTCCCGCACCTCGTCCAGCACCTCCGGAGCCAGCACGTCGGTCACCTTGGTGTCGCCGAGCAGGCCGTCGCCGCCGCGCCCCTCCGCTTCCCCCGCGGCCCGAGACCGAATGACGCCGGCGGCGGCTCGCGTCCCCCTCGGCCGGGCTGGCCGGCCGGTGTCTCGCGTCCCCCCCGGCCGGGCTGGCCGGCCGATGTCTCGCGTCCCCCCCCGGCGGTTGTCCCCTTGCTGGCGAGTCCCCTGCTTGCGAGTCTCCTGCTGGGGGCCTCCCCATCGGCTATCCCCCTGCCGGCGAGTCCCCTGCTGGCGAGTCCCCGGCTGGCGACCCTCCTCCTGCCGGCGACCCTCCTCCTCCTGCCGGCGACCTCCCCGAGCGTCGGTGCGAGCGACCCGCCCCCGCGTCTGGGGCGCGGGCGCCGCTCGGCGCCGGCCGGTCACCTCGCCCTGGGTCCGTTC
>JBIOYL010000145.1:0-5865 GCA_044870185.1 Actinomycetes bacterium
GCCCGGCCGCGGCGCCGGCGGGCTCCAGCCTCGGTGTAGGCACACGGGCCCCTCCGGCCTGCTTGCAGCCTGCCTGCTCACAGGCCAGTTCCACCAGCCCGTTCACCTACAACTGTCGAACCGGAGCGTCGGTATCGCCGTCGAGTTGATGATCCGAAGCTCAGCGCTGACGTTGGCCCGGGCGATCACCTCTGTGTCCGGCCCACGAAGCGCAACCAGGCCCCCGATGTGGTCCCAGTGGGCGTGAGTGATGATCACGTGCGTGATCGGCTTTGACGTGATCTCCCGCAGAGCGGTCAGAGCGGTGCGGACGTTCGCGTCCGTGGTGGCCGCGTCGATCGCCACAATGCCCTCGCCCGTCTGGACAAAGGCGAAGTCACTGAAGTCGTAGCCCTGGGCCACGTGCACACCGGGTGCGACCTCCAGCAGCCGCGGCGTGCGAAACCGAAGTCCGTCACGGAGCGTCATCGAGAAGTCTGCAACGAAGGTCGGGAGATCGTCATCGAGCGACGGATAGCCCGACCGCCTCAGCATCTCGCGCGACTCCGCCTCCCGGCCCAGGGTCCGATACGCCTTGGCCAGCGACCGGTAGATGCCCCGCCACAAGCCGACGGGGAACTGGTTCCTGGCCGCGAGCACCCACTCCAGGTCGGCTACCGCAGCCTCAGCCGTTCCGACCACGGGTGGTGCGTCGGCCAGGACCTGGCCGCGGAAGTAGGTCGTCAATCCAGGCGCGCGGCTCACCGCTTCGTCGAGCTTGGCGACCGCGGCGAAGAACTCCGGAGCGGCGACCTTGGCTACGAACCCCGGAGCGTGCCCAACGTGCCGAACAAGCTGCTGGAGGGCTTCGGGCATTCGTTTCGCCGCCAGTCTGGCCTGGAACGTCCCCTCCAGGGCAAGGAACAGCGGCTCATCCGGCCGCTTCCAGCCAGCGGCTGATCGGCTGACGCGCGGCGTCCAGCAGAGTCTTGCCCATCACCGTTTCCTCCTGCTGTCCTGGTGGCGGGTGATCGGTCCGGTCATGACCGTTGGTTCCCTTCGGTGCTAATCGGGTGTGGCGGCGACCCGTTCCGGGGCCGGGCGAGCCGTGGTTGCGGGAGCGCGCGGATGAGGTCGGCGAGCAGGTTTGGGTGCTCGCTGGTGGTGAGGTGGCCGCCGGGCAGGTCGTGGATGCGCACCAGTGTTGGGTCGAGGCGTTGGCGGGCCGCGGGGATCTGTCGTGGTTCGAACGGGTCGAGGGCGCTGCCTGCGATGTCCCAGGTGAGCTCGTTGCCGAGGGCCGCGGTGAGGCGGGCGAGGTCCCAGCGGGCCGCGTTGCGCTTGTGTTCGTCGACGAATCCGGCGCCGTCGTGCAGGAACCGCACCCCGTCGTGCCGGGCGAGGACGTCGTACATGTCGCCGATCTCCTCGTCGCTGAGCCGGTAGCCGCGGGACCACATGCGGGATGTACGCAGCACACGCGCAAAGGAGGCCGGGTGGTTCTGGTTCCAGGCCATGGCCAGGCCGCCGAGCCGGGTCTTCATGAACGGGGTGGTGCGCCAGGGGTGGGAGTGGGCATCGGCGAACAGCCCGCCGTTGACCAGCAGGACGCCGCTGATGCGGGTGCCCTCGGGGTCACCGGCGGCGCGGCGGTCGAGGCGGCGGGCGAGCAGCTCAAGGACCACCAGGCTGGAGTAGTCGAACGACATCGCGACCGTGCTGGTGATGTCGTGCGCGGCCCACAGGGCTTCGACGAGGTCGGCGCGCTCGATGGTTGAGTACGCGTAGTTGCGGGGTTTGTCGGAGTCGCCCTGCCCGAGGTACTCCACGTACAGGCGCGGGCTTGGGATGTCGTGCAGCTGGGCGTCGACCTGCGCCCAGCCGTAGGAGCCATCGGGAAAGCCCGGCAGCATGCTGACCCAGTGCCCGTCCGGTGAGGGGTCACCGTGGACGCGTTCGAACACGTGCGGCAGGCCGGTGTGGCTGCCCGGGGCCAGCGTACGGCGGGCCGGGTCGTACGGGCGGCGCCTGCCGCCGGCGAACCAGGTCGCGGGCCGCACCCGTCCGGTCGCCGAATGGGCGGGCGACGCGTCGGCCGGGCTCATGATGCGTCCGCGGCGTTCGCTGTCCTGGTGGCGGGTGATCGGTTCGGTCATGGCAGTGATCCCTTCGGTGTCAGTCAGGTGTGGCGGGCAGCAGTTTGCTGCCGCAGGGTTACCGGACTGCTGAGGCGGGGTGCGCTGGGGTCTCGGCTTCGTGCGTGGGTTCGGATCGCATAGCTGATGGTGTCCTCTCAGTCTGTAGGCATTCCCCCGGATGACCTGGCGATCCTGCGCGTGCAGGAGGTTGCCGTGCCGCCCGGCGCAAGTTCCCCTCGCGCTGGTGTCCGCCGTCGATGCTGCGAGCCTGACGCCGTACCCGCAGCCGAAAAAGAGGCAGCTTGCGAACGCACTCTTCGGCCAGGCCGAACAATCTTGCGGCCGGGGTACTTCATCCGATCGGCCGCCAGCCTGTTGGGGTACCGTCATGACATGGAGCTGCGTCAGCTCGAAGCGTTCGTGGCAGTAGCCACCGAGCTGCACTTTGGGCGGGCCGCCGAGCGGCTGCACATCGCCGCGCCGACGCTCAGCGAACTGATCCGCCGCCTGGAGCGCGAGCTGGGCACACCGCTATTCACCCGCACCACCCGCCAGGTTGCCATCACCAGCGCCGGTGCCGAACTGCTCACCCGCTCGAAGGTCATTCTCGACGAGGTCGCCGCCGCCAAGGCCGCTGTACGCCGCGTCGCTGGCGGCGAGGCAGGCACCGTGCGGCTGGGCATCACCCCGCCCGCTGCCCCAGTGCTCGCCCCTCACCTGATCAGTCTGTTCGCCGCCGAAGCACCACAGGTAACTGTCGAACTGCAGCGGATGTGGCTGCCCAAGCTCCTCGACGCTGTCGTTACCGGCGACATCGATGTGGCCCTCACCTGCGGCCCGGTCCCCGAACCAGCCAGGATCGCCACCGAGGTGTTCTGTGCCGAACCGCTCCTGGTCGGCCTGCGCCCAGACCATCGCCTGGCCAGCCGCGACACCATCGCGCTGTCCGAACTCGCCCACGAGGTGCTGGGCACCGCCCCGGAGGCCCTGTTCCCCGCGTGGGCGCTGACCCAGCGCCAGGCACTCGACACCGCAGGCATCGGCCCGCCGACCATCGAGCTCGCCGACACTGACCTGGCAGCCATCCGCTGGGCCGACCAGCGCGACATTGACTGGATCCTGCTGATCCCGTCCCTGGCGGCCGCCCACACCCAGACAGTCATCCGCCCGGTGGTGCCCCGCCGGCTCGTGCCATTCACCCTGCAATGGAACCCCAGCCGGGCGCACACCACGGCCGTTGCCCGATTCGTCCACTGTGCGCTGGCTGCAGATCTCCCGCCCGGCTGGCATACCCAGCCCGATCACCTGCACCACACCGAACCAAACGAGGACCCGGACGACCCCCACCCGAGCCAGCAACGCGATTAGGCTGCGATCCTGGGGAGCTGACGCCACGGCGTAACGAGCGCGGTGGGATTGGGCGGCCCTGTGAACGGCGATGCGGCCGGGGCCAAGCCCATGCCGCGAGCTACGTGGGTCAGGCCGCGCCCGGCGGCGAACGCGTATCTGGCCAGCTCGGCGGCCAGGCCCATCGTACGGCTTGACGCCCGGCGGGGCGGGTCCCGAATGGGCGCGCACATCAGCGCGAGATTCCACCCGCATGCCACCTTCGGTTGCAGTGCCCCGGCGTTGTGTGAGTCTGTCTCGTTCGTGACGTAATGCCAGATAGTGCAATGCAGGCACGAACGGCCAGGATCATGCGGTTACCACAGCCTCATGACCCGGACGGACGCCGATGCCTGCCGACCCATCATCCCCGATCCCAGCCGCCCGCCCTGGCCCAACTTGCCTACGCCCAGCCCCTCCACGACAGCGAACCCCCGCACCTGCTCACCTACCTGGCCAGCATCCCCGACCCGCGAGCTGCCCGTGGCCGCCGCCACCCGCTGGTCACCATCCTGGGCCTGGCCGCCGCCGCAGTGCTGGCAGGGGCGCGGTCGATCACCGCGATCGCCGAGTGGGCCGCCGACGCACCCCAGCCGGTCCGGCCGTGCTCGGCGCCCGCCACCACGCTCCCGGCCACTGCAGCGTCCCGGCCGAGACCACCATCCGCCGCACGCTCGGCCGGCTCGACACCCAGGTGCTGGCCGGCGCCATCGGCGCGTGGCTGGCCGACCGCGACGGCAAGGACCCTGGCAACCCCGCAGGTGGTCGGCGGCGGGCCGTCGCGGTCGACGGCAAGACCCTGCGTGGCGCCCAAGGTGCCACCGCCGACGGCCGCCCGGTCCACCTGTTGGCCTGCATGGGCCACACCACCCGCGCGGTGCTGGCCCAACGCCAGGTCGGCGGCGCTCCCGAGGAGGTCCCCGCGTTCGCCCCGCTGCTGGCCGACCTGGATCTGACCGGGGTGGTGGTCACTGCTGACGCGCTGCAGACCCACCCCGAGGCCGCCGAGTTCCTGGTCACCCAAAAGCAGGCCCACCACCTGTTCGTCGTCAAGGCCAACCAGCCCATCCTGCTGGAACGCTGCGCCGACCTGCCGTGGCACCGTGTCCCCGGTGGCCGACCGCACCCGCGACCGCGGCCACGGCCGCGTCGAGCTGCGCACCCTCAAAGCGGTCTGCGTCCGCCGCTTCGGGTTCCCGCACGCCGCCCAGGTCCTGCAGGTCACCCGCAAGAGCCGCGACGCGATCGGGGCGCTGAGCCGAGCGGGCCGGTCAACCTCGCCGCCGCCCTGCGCCGCCACGCTCGCGACCCGCGCCGACCCCTCGCCACCCTGGGGATCAGCCTCGGATGAAAACCGACATCACGACAGAACGACGGAGCGTGCGCCATGAACGATGAACGGAGGTCTTTGATGCGCAGGTAGGCAAGACCGATCGCGAGTCGGTGCTGTGCGAGAGATGAAGGACGGTTGGCCCTTCGGAGTCGCCCTTCGGGGGGAGGCTCCAAACCACCACATGCTGCGTTGGCCGAAGACCGTCGTGGTGAGCGATGTGGAAAAGGCACCGGTGAGGTGTCAGGTGGGGACCAGGAAGATGAGTGAACCCGAACCGCTGTTGACGTGTCGTGACGTTCACAAGGTGGCATCGAAACCGTGGCCATGCTCCGGGCTGCGGGAGCAGAACCTGGCGGGAGCCCGATGACTGGCCAGGTGGTGCCCGGCACAGAGGCGGCATGAGCCTGGTCTGCGGCTCTCGCATGGAACATGGGAAGGCGCGCCGCGGGTTCCCCGTGGCGTGCTGGCGGACCGGCCCGTAGTAGTGCCGAAGCCCCTGTAATGGGGGTGGAGCGAAGGGGCCGGGTCATCTGTGGCTGGTTCGTCTGGTCAACCGGGGCAACCGTGCCCTGGGAGGAGCTGTGGGGAACAAGCTGAAGTCGTCAGCCAAGCCGTTTGCGATTTCCAAACGGGAGGTCTGGGAGGCATACGAGCAGGTCAAGGCGAATAACGGCGCGCCGGGAGCAGACAAGGTGACGCTGGAGACGTTCGAGAAGGATCTGCAGCGCAACCTGTACAAGATCTGGAACCGGATGGCTTCAGGCAGTTACTTCCCGCCCCCGGTGGCCGCGGTGGAGATCCCGAAACCGCACGGTGACGGCACGAGAATCCTCGGGGTGCCCACCATCGCCGACAGGATCGCCCAAACGGTGGTCGCCCGCAGGCTGGAGGGCAAGGTCGAACCGATCTTCCACCCAGACTCCTACGGCTACCGGCCGGGCCGGTCGGCGCTGGACGCGGTGAAGACATGCCGCGAGCGCTGCTGCAAGGACTGGGTCATCGATGTGGATGTCGCCACGTTTCGACAGC
>JBIOYL010000146.1:0-14820 GCA_044870185.1 Actinomycetes bacterium
GTTCGTGGCCGCCCTGGTCCCCAGCATCTGGCGGGCTGGGCAGGAAACCCTCGCCATCGCAGTCGGCATCAGCGGTGCCGTGTTCCTCGCCATGGGGTTCATGTCCAACGCCGCAGAAACCGCCCTGATCGGCGTCGCCGACAGCAACGAGCCCGCCGCCGTCCTGGCCCTGGATCAGCTGCAAGGCCGCACCCCCGTCGTCTGGACCATCGCTGCGCTGGTCGCGGTGATCTCGCTGGCGATCAGGCGCACCAGCCTCGTCTGGCCCTGGCTCGGCGTGGTCGGCTTGATCGCCGCCGCGATCTTTGTGCTCGGCTCGATCTTCAGCGTCCTGGGACGAACCCCCGAGGGGAACGCCTCACTGATCGGCGTCGGCATCTTCATCGTCTGGATGCTGGTGCTCAGCACCGGCCTATGGCGTGCCGCGTCGAAGAGCACAACCCCACGCCCTTGAGCGCAGCACTCCCGATCCTGACGGTCCCTCGGGAATAGTGATCGGCCGGTAGAGCGGCCGGCCCGGGACGCCGAGACTTCGCCCGTGAGACCATCCTCAACCCCCTGGCCCGGTGGGGGATACTGCTGGGGTCGTTCGCCGCATCCCTGGCGCGGGCTGCGTCGTCGAGTGGAGTGCCGAGCCTCGGAGGTCTGATGCCCGCCGTCACCATCACCGCGATGCCGCTGGCGATCGAGGAGCTGCTGCAGGTCGCCCGGGGGGCGCGGGTCGAGCTGGACGCCGACGCCTGGGCGCTGATCGGCGCCAGCCGGGCCGTGGTGGACGCCGCCCTGGCCAGCGGCCGGCCGGTCTACGGGCTCACCACCGGCGTGGGCCACACCAAGGACGTGCGGCTGCCCGACCAGGCGCTGCGCCGCCTGCAGCAGCTGCTGGTCACCAGCCACGCCGGCGGCCTCGGGCCGCCCCTGCCCGCCGAGCTGGTGCGGGCGGCGATGGCGGTGCGCCTCAACGGCATCGCCCGCGGCGGCTCGGGGGCCAGCCCGGCGGTGGCCGCCACGCTGGCGGCGATGCTCAACGCCGGCGTCCACCCGGTCGTGCCGGCCATCGGCTCGGTCGGGGCCGGCGACCTGGGCCAGATGGCCTGCGTGGCGGTGGTGGCCACCGGCGGGGGCTGGGCCGAGCACGCCGGCCAGCTCCTGCCCGGCGCCCAGGCGCTGGCCCGGGCGGGGATCGAGCCGCTGGTGCTGCAGCCCAAAGACGGGCTCGCGCTGATGTCGGCCAACGGCGTCTCGATCGGTCATGGCGCCATGGTGCTGGCCCGCACCGCCGAGCTCGCCGGTGCCGCCGATGTGGCGGCCGCCCTGTCGTTGGAGGCCACCGGTGGCAACCCCTCGGTGAGCTTGCCGGTCGTCGGCCAGGCCAAGCCCTTCCCCGGGCAGATCGCCGCCTGCCAGAGCATCCGCGCTGCGCTGACCGGCAGCTACCTGCTGGCCGGCCCCGACGCCGCCCACTCGATCCAGGACCCGCTGTCGTTCCGGGTGGCGCCGCAGGTCCACGGCGCCCTGCGCGAGTTCCTGGGCTTTGCCCGCCGGGCGGTGGAGGTCGAGCTCAACGCGCGCAGCGACAACCCGCTGGCGGCCATCGACGAGCAGGCCATGGTCCACAACGGCAACTTCCACCCGATCGTGCTCGCCCTGGCCTTCGACGCGCTCCGCGGCGCCGTCGCCCACGTCGGCCAGCTCAGCGAGCGCCGGATGAGCCACCTGTGGGACGCGTTCTTCCAGCACCGGGCCGAGCTTGGCGGCCCGCCACTGGACGGGTTGGTCCCAGAGCTGTTCGGGTTGTCGCTGCGCTACCCGGCGGCCGCCGTGGTCGCCGAGCTCAAGCAGCTGGCCGCGCCGGCCACCCTCGACGTGCCGCCGCTGGAGACCGGCGGGCTCGAAGACCATGGCACCGGCGCCCCGTTGAGCGTCCGCAAGGCCGAGGCGGCGGTCGAGCTGCTGGCCGACGTGGTGACGATCGAGCTGCTGCTGGCCCACGACCTGTTGGCCGGCACGCCGGCCAGGCCAACGCTGGGGGCCGGCACCGCTGCGGCGTTCGAGATCGTCCACGAGGCGGTGGCCGCGCTCCCGGGAGACCGGTCCCCGGCTCGGGTGCACGCGGCGGTCCGGGCCCGACTCGCCGACATCACCCGCCAACCCGTCACCTGACAGCCCGGTCGCGCATCGGGCTGCGCCGCAACCAGGACGACCTCATCGCCGCGCGGGGTCGCCGACGAGCGCCGGGTCGGCGCGGCGCAGCCGGTCCAAGAACCCGCGTCGCCGGGCGTAGCGCTGGCGGACCTCGGCCATCCGACGGTCGAACTCCTCCACCGCAGCGGCCCGCACGGCAACCTCCCGCAAGTCCGCCGCCAGGCGCACCGCCTCGTCGTAGGATCGCGCCTCCACGAGCTGCTCGAGCTCCTGCCACGCCGAAGCTCCCCGCCGCCCAAGCGCGGCAAGCTGCGCCTCTCTGGCCGCCGCAGCGGCAGCGCGCGCCCGCGCCTGCTGTTGCATGACCGCACGGCGGCGCGCATCCTCCAGTTCCTCCGCGCGCGCCAGCAACTGCGCCACCGTCCGCCGCTGCCGGGCCGCCACCGCCGGATGCGCGCGGCGAAACGCGCCGAGCAGCACCGAACCCAGCGCCAGCTCCGGATTGTCCACCGCCTGGAGCAGCCACCGCTGCTGCTCGGCGGGCGGCAATTGCCTGACCCACTCGCGGAAACGGCCCGCGTCGTCTCCGTCTTCGCCGCTGGATTCCATGGCGGCCCCAAGCAGGTCCTCGTCGATGCGCAGGAACTGGACCAATGCCACCAGCGAAGCCGACAGCGCCCGCAGCCCGCGTGGCACCGGCGGCTCCAGTTCCTGCGGGTCGACCTCGCCCTCTTGCACCGCCAGCAGCCACGCCAGGTACGCGGCCCGCAGGTCACCGCGGAGCAACTCGGCTCGAAGCGGCGTCAACGACGCCGCCAGATGCCCCTCCTCCCACCACTCGTCCTCCGGCTCATCGACCTCGCTGCACAGGTCCAGCACGGCGTACTCCCCCGTCGTGGTCAACGTCGCCGGCCCACCGGGAAGGTAGGCTCGCAAGGCGCCGACATCCACCGACGCGCTCGGGAGCCGGAACATCAGGCGGTGGGTCCCCCAGTTGGCGAAGTACACGTGCACGTCGAAGTAGCGGGCGAGCAGCTTGGCAGGATCGGCCTTGAGGTCCCCCCACTGGTATTCGTTCCAGAACCGCGTCGGCGTGATCTCGGCGCGCGTGGAGATGCTGCGAAGCTCCGCCATCTCGGCGGCGGTCAGCCGGCGGTCGAGCGCCACGAACTCATAGCACTGATACTCGCTCACAACCTCGCCTCACCTGTGCAGATCCTGGAGAGGGTACACCTCGGTGAGATCGCGGTCGGTACCGGACGCGTGCATCGCCGCTGTCCGGTGGGCCGTGTATGGTGATGCGCCGTGCACGACCGTCGGGCCGGTGCCGACGGCGGAGGGAGCGAGCCGAGATGACCAAGACGGCGGCAACCGGTGAGGTGGCCCGGGGCACGGCAACGCCCGGCGCCGGGGAGCTGGAGCGCCTGCTGGAGCAGCATCGGGGCGAGCTGACCGCGTACGCCTACCGGATGCTGGGATCGGCGTTCGAGGCGGAGGACGCCGTGCAGGAGACGCTGCTACGGGCATGGCGGGGGTTCGATCGGTTCGAAGGCCGGGCGGCCGTGCGCTCCTGGCTGTATCGCATCGCCACCAACGTCTGCCTCGACATGCTGCGGGGACGAGCGCGCCGGGCCGTCCCCATGGACCTCGGGCCCTCCAAGACGGCCGATGCACCCCTCGGTGAGGCACTGCCGGAGGCCACCTGGATCGAGCCGATCCCCGACAGCCGGGTCCTGCCGGCCGGTGGTGACCCGGCCGAGCTGGCCGTGGACCGCGAGACGATCCGCCTGGCGTTCGTGGCCGCCCTCCAGCACCTTCCGCCCCGGCAGCGAGCGGTGCTGATCCTGCGGGAGGTGCTGCGCTGGAAGGCGACCGAGGTCGCGGAGCTGCTCGGCACCACGGTCGCGTCGGTCAACAGCGCGCTCCAGCGCGCCCGCGCCACGCTGGCGGCCAGCGACGTCGCCACAGCCGGGCCGTCCCAGCCGATGGACGCAGCGCAGCAGGCGCTCCTGGCCCGCTACGTCGACGCCTTCGAACGCTACGACCTCGACTCGCTCACCGCGCTGCTCCACCGGGACGCCACCTGGTCGATGCCGCCCTATGCGCTGTGGCTGCAGAGCCATCGCGACATCCGCCGGTGGTGCCTGGGGCCCGGGGTCGGCTGTCGGGGCTCGCGTCTGATCCCGGTTGCGGCGAACGGGTCACCGGCGTTCGCGCAGTACAAGCCCGGCGGGCCGGGCGGCGGCCACGAGCCGTGGGCGCTCCAGGTCCTCGAGGTCTCAGCCGGCCAGATCGCCGGCATCGCCTTCTACCTCGATACCGCGAGGCTGTTCTCGCTCTTCGGCCTGCCTGCCCGACTCGAGCGGTAGCCCCGCGGAGCACGGCAGGACGTCGTCCAGCCCCAGCAGGGCCAGCAGCTCCTGCAGCCGGCCGCACGCGTGGTGCAGCAGGAGGTGGCGCCCGAACCGCCGAGCGGCCAGCTGCAGGCGGGCCAGGGCGTCGACCGTGCCGGCGTCCGGGTCGGCCAGCGCGGCGACGTCGCAGACGACCACGGCGCCGTCGCCGCCCTCCAGCAGCACGCGCTCCCAGAGCCCCTGGACGTCGGCGGGGGCGATCCGACCGCCGATGACCACGGCGACCGTGTTCGGCACTGGAGGCGGTCGCGGCGTATGCGCGCCTGACGTCCGTGGCCCCTCGGGATCACCCAACCGCGCCCCCCGTTCGCTGGCTTCCTCAGGCAAGACCGGCCGGCCGGGGGAAACTCATCGCCGCCGTCCTTTCGGCATCGGCCGCCCGGGCACCACGAGCCGAAGCGGCGCTCGAGCCCACTGGACACGTCGGATAGTGTGCTTGCACAGACGCCGGCAGCCCTTCGCCGCCGCCAACCCCCCCGACCGCCAAAGGACGATGCAGTATGGATTGGAAGCTCGAACTGGTGGCGATTCCCGTCTCGGACGTGGACCGCGCGAAGCGCTTCTACACCGAGCAGGTCGGCTTCAACGCCGACCATGACCACAGGGTCAGCGACGCGCTTCGCTTCGTGCAGCTGACGCCTCCCGGGTCGGCCTGCTCGATCGCCCTGGGGACCGGGCTCGTGGACACGCCGCCGGGCTCGGTCCAGGGCCTGCAGCTGGTCGTGGACGACATCAACGCCGCGCGGGCGGAGCTCGTCGAACGCGGGGTGGAGGTCAGCCAGGTCCAGGAGTTCGGCTGGGGCTCGTTCGTGTTCTTCAAGGACCCCGACGGCAACGGCTGGGCCGTGCAGCAGCTACCTGCTCGCGACTAGCCGGCCAGGTCAAGGCGGCGCGCAGACCCGTGCGCCGGCGTGGCCT
Source organism: Actinomycetes bacterium (assembly GCA_044870185.1). Classification (GTDB taxonomy): domain Bacteria; phylum Actinomycetota; class CALGFH01; order CALGFH01; family CALGFH01; genus JBIOYL01. Next base: position 5,478 of record JBIOYL010000146.1, read on the forward strand.
GGGCCGGCGAACCAGCCGGTCCTGATGGACGTTCGGCCTGGGCGGCGGCGATACTGACCGAGCCCACCGGTGCGCACAGGATGGTGCCTGATGACCGAGCCGCACGACTGGCCGCTCGAGCAGCCTGCCAAAGGCAGCCTGCGTCCTTGGTACTTCTCCGCCGCCGGCTACCTCGCGGTGATGTTCAAGGACGCCGAGACGGCCCGGCGAGCCCAACGCGGCCTCGTGGAGCGCGGCGTGCCCGAAGCCGATATCCGGCTCTACGTCGCCGAGCAGATCCTGAGCATCGAGTCCCGCCAGCGGCAAGAACGCTCCACCCTGGCCAAGGCGGTCGCTGCCCTGACCGGCGACCGCGCGGCCCGGGAACGCTACCTGGCCAACGCCAGGGCAGGGGGCGCAGCCCTTTGGCTGTTCGCCCCCACCAAGGACCGCGCCGACCGGCTGGTCGGGCTCCTCGCCGACTACCACTACGTGTCCTTGCGCTACTTCGGCGACGAAGGCACGGAAGACATCAATCCGGAGGCCGGCTGACACCTCCGGCATGCCGCCCGCGCACGACCGCCCACGCGGCCGGGACGGCCAGAGCACGGCTGGGGGCGAGCGCCGTGACCGTGGCGCGCACGCTGGCCGCCGGGTCGGTGCCGGCCGGCAGCGGGTAGGCAATGGGCAGGTCGACGCCGGCCGCCCGGTAGGCTTCCAGGCGCGCGGCCACCTCCCCGGCCGAGCCGGCGGCGACCAGGGCGGCGACCGTGTCGCGGGCGACCAGCTCCGTGCGCCGCTCGGCGGGGGCTCCGGCGAGCCGGTCGACGTCGGCGATCCCGGCCCGGCGCAGCATGGCCGCATACGTTGGCAGCTCCAGGTAGCTGCGCACCTGCGGCCGAAGGTCGTCGAGGGCGCCGTCGAGGTCGCCGACGTGGACGCGCACGTAGGCGGCGACGACGACCGCGGCGGGGTCGCGGCCGGCCGCCTCCGCGGCCGAGCGGACGGCGCCCACCGCGCCGGCCACCGCGTCGACCGGCAGCCAGTTGAGCAGCACCCCGTCGGCCAGCCGGCCGGCAAGGGCGAGCATGCGCGGGTTGAGCGCGGCCAGCACGACCGGCGGGCGCTTGCGGACGGGCGGGAAGGCGAGGCGCCAGCGCCGCGAGCGGCCCCCCGACCAGGCGACGTCCACCTCCTCGCCGGCCGCGGCAGCCCGGACGGCGGCGACCGTCGCCTCCAGCCGTGAGAACGGGTCGGTCCACCCGGTGGCGAACCACTGCTCGGTCGCGGCCCTGCCGCCCGCCCCGATCCCGAGCACGAAGCGCCCACCCGACAGGTCGTCGAGCGAGGCGGCGGCCTGGGCGAGCACCACCGGCGGGCGGGAGAACACCGGGATGACCCCGGTGCCGAGCAGCGCCCGGCTGGTCCGCACGGCCAGGGCGGCCATGGTGGAGACCGCATCGTGGCCGCTGATCTCGGGCACCCAGATGCCCGAGTAGCCGCCCGCCTCGGCCGCTTGCGCCCAGTCGAGCAGCGTGGCGGCCGGCACGCCGACGTCACGCAGGGCCACGCCGAGGGGACCGTGGTACTCGGGCACGCCGCTCCTTCCATCGGTGCGGGACCGGTCGCCACACTGTGCCGCACCGTGCGTGGTGGCGCGAGGCCGCCCGTGCTACAACCGTCTTTCCATGGGTGACGCCACCCGTGGCGGCCGGGTGGAGGTGAGGGCGATGGCGATCGGCAGCCGGCGGCGTGCCCGCCTGGACGTCGCGCCGCCCCGCCCGCGCCGGCACCGGGGCCGCCGCATCATGGCCGGCATTGCCGTCCTGCTCCTGGCGGCGCTCGTGGTCGTCGGCTACGTCGCCTGGACGGCCAGCACGAAGCTCATCTCGCTGCCGCGCGAGCGGATCGTGGGCACGCCGGCCCGCTACCACCTGACCTACCGGGACGTGTCGTTCCGCTCCGGCGACGGCACCCAGCTGCGCGGCTGGTTCGTCCCGGCCGCCACACCCCGGCCGGCGCCGGTGCTGGTGCTGTCCCACGGGCGTGGGACGAGCCGCGAGGAGTTCCTCACCAAGCTGCCCGTCTTCCATCGTCACGGCTTCGCGCTGCTGGCCTTCGACTACCGGGCCTGCGGGCAGTCGGGCGGCACCTACACGACCGCCGGCGACAAGGAGACCGCGGATCTGGTCGCCGCGGTCGGCTTTGCCCGCCGCCAGCCGGGCGTCGACGCCGGGCGGGTCGCGGTGGTCGGCCAGTCCCAGGGCGCGGCGGTCGCCCTGCTGGCCGCGGCCCGCGACCCCGACATCCACGCCGTGGTGGAGGACTCGGGCTTCGCCTCGCTGACCCAGGTCATCGCCTACAACTTCCGCGAGGAGGCCGGCCTGCCCGCCTTCCCGTTCGCCCCGGCCACGATCCTGCTCGCCGAGCTGCGGGCCGGCGGCGACGTCGGCCGGGTCGCCCCGATCAAGGTCATCGGCAGGGTTGCGCCCCGGCCTGTCCTGGTGATCCACGGCCTGGCCGACACCAAGGTCCGGCCCGACCAGGGCGAGCAGCTGTATGCGGCCGCCCGCTCGCCGAAGGCGGAATGGCTCGTGCCCCGGGCCGGGCACGTCCGGGCGTTCGACGTCGACCCGGCCGGCTACGAGCGCCGCGTGGTCGGGTTCCTCGACCGGGCGCTGGCTGTCCGGGCCGCCTGAACGGTCCCCCTCGGGCCGGTGGTCCTGGGTTGCGTGCGACGTTCGAACCCGCCGAACGCCTGCCCGACCGGACCCCGCGACCTCTCCACGTGCCATGCCGGCCGCGGGCCTCACACGATCGGCTCGCGCATGTACTCCAGGAAGTCGTGCCCGTGGTAGTAGCGCGGGATCCGGGCGACCTGGACGAAGCCCTGGCGCTCGTAGAAGCGCGCGTGGCGCTCGGTGGCGGGGCAGCGCAGGAAGCACCGCTTGGCGCCGAGCTCGGCCGCGCGGGCGCAGAACGTGGCCACCAGGGCCGAGCCGATGCCGCGCGACCGGCGCGGCTCGACCACCATCAGATCGTGCAGGCGGGCCATCCCGGCCACGGTCTCGCCGACGCACACGCCGACGAGCTGCCGGCCGTCCCGCGCCTCGACCACGACCGGGCGGTTCGACCAGTCGACGCCGGCGCCGAAGATGGCCCGGTCGGCGGGTGGCCACTCGCGGGCCAGCAGTTGACGGACCTCGGCGGACTCGCGCTCGGCGACCGTGCAGACGACCTGGCCGGAGGCCGGGCTCACGGACACCTCCTGGGACGGCGGCTCGGGCTCCGCCCGGTCGCGACCATGGGTTCCACTAGAATTCTGCCGCCGGACGCGCACCGCAGCGAAGGGAGCCCGATGGACGTCCGCCTGACCAGCGTCTATGTCGCCGACGCCAAGCTCGTCGACGACGGCCTCGTCCAGCCTGAGGACGCGATGGCCGTCTTCGTCGGCCGGGCCGGCCGGGGCCGGGTGGCCCCGTTCCAGGTCCGCCGCTCCTACACGGGGCCGGGCGGCTGGTACACCGAGTCGATGGCGTTGCTCGCCCCGAACGGCGACGTGGCCTGGCGCGGGCACAAGCGCAACATCACCCTGCGGGGCGCGAACAAGATCGACACGTTCGTCGACGTGGTGGACGACGCGGTCGTGACCTCCGCCGACGACCACGAGCTGGTGTTCCTGCTCGGCGCCGCGCAGGAGGTCGGCCGGGTCCCGGTGGCGATCCTGGACGAGGACCCGCCCTACGCCGACGCGTCGGGCAGCGCCGTGCTGGCAGAGGCGCTCAAGAAGGGCACCGTCGTCTGGATCGACGTGCCCGGCACCGACGGCACCGCCGGCCGCCCGGTGGCCGCCTGGTACGGCACCCTCGACGGGCGCGTGTACGTGCTGTGCGGGGGCGCCGAGCAGCGCATCCCGGGGCTCGCCGAGGCCGACACGGTGATCTTGTCCGCCCGCTCCAAGGAGCTGCAGTCACTGGTCAGCCGGGTCGAGGCGAGCGCCCGGGTCGTGCCCCCCGCCGACCCGCTGTTCAACCGGGTGGTGCCCGTGCTCCTGCCCCGGCGGCTGAACCTGCGCGACGGCGAGGCGGCCGCCGACCGCTGGCGCAAGGAGTGCACGCTGGTCGAGCTCACACCCTCGGCGATGGCCGCCGCGGTGTAGGCTCACACCGTTTCGCCCCTCAAGGCGGGGGTAAGCAGAGCCAGGCATGCAGAGCAGGCGTTTCGACCCGACGTGGGAGGGTGCGTATGCCGTTCAGGAAGAGCAAGGCCGACAAGGCCAAGCAGGCCGTGACGGAGCGGCTCCCGGTGGCCGACGACGCCAAGGAGGAGCTGACCGGCCGCTACGAGGACCTGAGCGAAGCTCTCGAGCAGGCCAGGGAGGCGGTCGCCCGGGCGTCCGAGCGGCTGTCCCGACTGACGGCGGCGACCGCGGCGGCGGTGGCGGCCGCGGCGAGCCGCAAGGGCACCGTGGCGGCCGGCAAGGGCACCGCGGCGGCCGGCAAGGCGAGTGCCAAGACGGCCAAGGCGGCGACGAAGGCGGGCACGAAGGCCGGCTTCGTGGCCGGGAAGGCGGCCGAGGCCCTGCCCGACGCCGAGCAGGTGAGCGAGCTGGCCAGCCGGGCGGCCGACAAGCTCTTCCCGGAGCGGGCCAAGCAGCGCCGCAAGGCCCAGCGCAAGCGCAGGCGCGGCCTGGTCTACCGTGGCCTCGGGCTGGCCAGCGCCGGGGTGGCCGCCGGCTGGCTGGTGACCTCCAAGCGGGCGGCCGGGACCCGGGAGGCGCTCAAGCAAAGGGCGGGCAAGGCGACCGAGAAGGGCTGGCAGAAGGTCTCCGAGGATCGCACCTCGGCGACCGGACCGGCGACCGGACCGGCGTCGGGCTCCTCGGCTTCGTCCGAGGGCGGCCAGCCGACGGCCGAGGTCACCCCGATCCACCAGACGGACGGTCCGCCGAGCCCGAACACGACGTCCGGCTAGCCGGCGGCCCGGTAGACGCCGGTGCCCTCCTTGACCACGCGGCCCTCCTTGGCGAGGGCCGCGAGGGTTTTCACCACCACGCCGCGGACGTCGGGGGTGGTGAACGGGTCGATCAGGCGGGCCTTGAGGGCACGGTCGAGCACGACCGTCCAGTGCAGCGCCTCCGGGGCGGCCGACCGGAGCACCTCGAGACAGGCGTCTTGTGGCTCCACGAGCCTCAGCCTACCTCCACCATCACCATGCGGCGTCCCGGCGGGACCGTCAGCCGCCGGCGCTGGCGACGACCAGCCAGATCAGGGCGAAGTGGCAGGCGCCGGCGGCGATCGTGCAGGCGTGCCAGACCTCGTGGTAGCCGAACACCCGGGGGCTCGGGTTCGGGCGCCGGCAGGACAGGACGACCGCACCGGCGGTGTACAGCAGGCCGCCGGCGACCAGCAGGGTGACCTGGCCGGCGCCCAGGCGGTGGACGAGTTCGGGCAGCGCGACGATCGAGATCCAGCCGAGGAGCAGGTAGACGGGCGTGCCGAGGCCGCGGGTGCGGTGGAACCAGATGACCGTGGCGACGCCGGCCAGCGCGCCAAGCCACACCACGGCGAGGATCCCCGTCGCCCAGGCCCGGGTCAGCACGAGCACGCAGACGGGCGTGTAGGTGCCGGCGATGAGCAGGTAGATCATGGCCTGGTCGGCCTGGTCCATGCGCCGGTAGGCGACCGGTCCCCAGCTGCCCAGGTGGAACGCAGCACTCGTGCCGTACAGGCCGGCGAGGCTGGCCGCGTAGACGGCCGCCGCCAGCCGGGCCGGCCAGGTGGGCGCGATGGCCACGAGGGCGACCCCGGCCGGCACGGCCGCGAAGAAGGCGGCCTGGTGCAGGCGGCCCCGCCAGCGGGGCTTGGGCGGGACGGCGACGGCAGACCCCGGCCGCGCCGGGCTCGGCCTGCTCATGGCCCTTCGGCTCGCGGCCGAGCGCCGGCGGGGGCGTCCGCCTGTAGCCGGGGCAGGACGAGCTCGGCGACCAGGTCGAGCTGCTCGTCCTCGAAGACGCCGAACGGCAGCCCGGCGAACGTGCAGATGACCTGCTCGACGCCGAGGCGCTCCCAGCTGCGGAGCTGGTCGAGGATCTGGGCGGGCGTCCCGACCAGCCGGGCGGCCGCCCACTCCGAAAGCGGGACGCCGTCCAGCGCCCCGCCCGGTGTCCAGGCCTGCAGGCGCCGCCAGCGCCGGGCCAGGTCGTCGGCGTCCCGGCCGATCAGGGTGGCGAGCCCAAGCGAGCGGCGCACGTCCGCGAACGGCCGGTCGGCCCGCGCGCACGCGTCCCGGAGCACGTCGAGCCGGCCGGCGTACTGCTCCGGCGTGGTCGACCAGCACAGGTTCCACCCGTCGGCGGCCCGCGCGACCACCCCGAGCAGCTGGTCACCTTTGCCGCCGACCCACAGCGGCGGGCGTGGGCGCTGCAGCGGCGCCGGGTTGAGCGGCGCGTCCCGGAGTGTGAACCAGCGCCCGGCGTAGCTGGCCGGGCCGCCGCCGAACAGCGCCGCCAGGACGCCGAGCGCCTCCTCCAGCATGGCCAGGCGCTGGCGGGGGGCGGGGAAGTCCAGGCCGTGCTCGATGAACTCCTGGGCGTTCCAGCCGGCTCCGAGCCCAAGGTCAAGCCGCCCGTCGGAGAGCTGGTCCAGGGTGGCCGCCATCTTGGCGAGCAGGCCGGGATGCCGGAAGCCGGCGGCGAGCACCAGCGTGCCGAGCCGCACCCGCTCGGTGCGCATCGCGATGCCCGACAGTGTGGTCCAGCACTCGGGCGTGCCCTGGTGGCCGGCCGGGCCGTCGTAGCGCTCGAGGTCGATCCAGAAGTGGTCGGACATCCACACCTGGGAGAACCCGAGCGCCTCGGCCCGCTCGGCGTACGCGGCCACCCGGTCGAACGTCGCCGGCCGGCCGTCCGGGAACGAGCAGTCGTAGTGCGGCAGCGCCAGCCCAACCTGCACACGGGCCTCCTTCATCGGCGTCGACGCCGGGTAGTCTTCGGGCACTCCTCAGGGTGCCCCGACGGGTGTCCCGACCCCTTCCGCAGGGTCCCAGCTCCTCCCCCGTCGATAGTAGTGGGCAGAGGCAACAGCCGGGCCGCGGCTGGCGCGGGCACGCGAGGTGGCCGGTGTCGCCGGCGGGTGAGCGCAGCGAGGCGACCACGGCGCAGGGCGATGCGGCCGCGTCAGATGAAGCGCAGCTCGGTGGGCTCGTCGCGTTCGACCGGGTCGTCGACCAGGCGGGCGCAGGTCGGGCAGTACCAGCGGGCCTCCATGGGCGTGCCGCAGGTGGCATGCCGGACCGCCTCACCCTCGCCTGCCCGCTCGGCGCCCCACTGGGCGAGCAGCCGCAGGGCGCCGGCCAGCTCCTGGCCGTGGGCGGTGAGCTGGTAGGCGAAGCGGGGCGGCCGCCGCGAGTAGGGCTGGGCGACCACGACGGCCTCGCGCTCCAGATGCTTGAGCCGCTGCGAGAGCACGTTGGGCGCGATGCCGGGCAGCTCGGCGAGCAGGTCGTTGAACCGCCGGGAGCCGCCGAGCAGCGCCGACACGATCAGCAGCGTCCAGCGGTCGCCGACGCGGGCGACCGCCTCGCCGAGCGCCGACGAGTCCTGGTGCGATGCCATGGCGATCATCCTACGAGAACGGCGTGCGAGCACGGCTTGCCGAACCGACGCTTCGCTAGTAACTTGCAATCTACAAGTTACTAGCCTTGGAGGAGGCAGACGATGGGTGCGCTCGACGAGCTGCAGTCCGCCGTCGGCCGGATCGCCACCCAGGTGACCGGCGTCGTCGGCATCGGCCGTGGCTGGGGCCGCGGCTCCGGGGTCGTGGTGGCCGAGGGCAGGGTGGCCACCAACGCCCACAACATCCGCGGCCAGGAGACCACGGTGGTCTTCGCCGACGGCCGCGCCGCCACCGGGCAGGTGCTCGGCGTCGACGCCGACGGCGACCTGGCCGTGATCTCGGTCGACACGACCGGCACCACCCCGATCACCTGGCCAGACGGCGCCAGCCCGGCCGCCATCGGGACGCCGGTGTTCGCCCTGGCCAACCCGGGCGGCCGCCTGCGGGTGACGTTCGGCCTCGTCTCGGCGGTCGACCGCGCCTTCCGCGGGCCCCGCGGCCGGCGCATCACCGGCAGCATCGAGCACAGCGCGCCGCTCGGGCGCGGGTCGTCGGGCGGTCCGATCGTCGACGCGAACGGCACGCTGCTCGGCATCAACACCAACCGGCTCGGCGACGGCTTCTACCTCGCCCTGCCCGCCGACGACGACCTGCGCTCGCGCCTGGACGCGCTGGCCCGCGGCGAGTCGCCCTCCCGGGTCCGCCTGGGCATCGGCATCGCACCGTCCCGGATGGCCCGCCGGCTGCGCAGCGCGGTCGGTCTGCCCGAGCGCGACGGCCTGCTCGTCCGGGTCGTCGAGAGCGGCAGCCCGGCCGAGCGCGCCGGCCTGCGCACCGGCGACCTGATCGTCCAGGCCGGCGGGCGGGCCGTCACCAGCGCCGACGAGCTGTACGAGGCGCTCGGCGGCGTCGCCGAGGACGGCACCCTGGCGCTCGGCGTGGTCCGCGGCACCGACGAGCTGACGGTCAACGTCACCTTCGGCGCGGGCCCGGCGCAGCAGGTCGGCTCGGTCTGAGGGGCACGGCCGGCCGGTGCCGGGGCGGCGTGGCAACGCCCGGCATCAGCGGGCGAGGCTGACCGAGCCGTCGTCGTGCAGGGTCCAGTCCGGGTTGTAGGCGATCTCCCAGGGGTGGCCCTCGGGGTCGACGAACACGCCCGAGTACCCGCCCCAGAAGGTCCTGCCAGCAGGACGCGACACCGTGGCGCCGGCCGCGCCGGCCTGCGCCATGACCTCGTCGACCGCCTGCGCGGAGCGGACGTTGTGGGCGAGGGCGACCCCGCCCCAGCCGCCGGCGTCCTCCACGCCGCTGTCCTCGGCGAGCCTGTCCCGGCCCCACAGGGCCAGGATCGACCCGCCCGTCTGGAAGAACACCACGTCGTCGTCCGGTCCCGCGGTGGTGCTCCAGCCCAACGCCTGGTAGAAGCGGCGCGCACGGCCAAGGTCCCGGACGCCGAGCGTGACCAGGCTGACCCGTTGCTCCATCATGACGCGCCGAGGTGACTGCCGCCTTCAGGCGGCAGAGGAATCGGCGCTCCACCCCCTTCCACCATCCACAATCGCTGCGGTTGACCACCCACCGGCACAGCCAGCTGCGATACTCCGGCCATGCGACGCGCCTCCAAGTTCCCCCTGCGCCCCACCAGCAAGCAAACCGCGGCGCTGACCGCGATGCTGGACGATCACCGGCAGCTGGACAACGGCGCCCTGGAGCACCGCCGCACCGCCTGGCAGCTGCGCGGGGTGACC
>JBIOYL010000147.1:0-2696 GCA_044870185.1 Actinomycetes bacterium
TGCGGCGCCCCGGGCCAGGGCAGGGAGCCGGGCTCCGAGCCCGGCTCCCTGCCCTGGCAGTCCATCGCCCTGGCAGTCCATCGGCAGCAGCGTGGCGGTCAGGTCGGCGGCCGCGTGCCGGCCGTGCTACCGGCTCAGCTTGGCGAACAGCAGCCAAAGGGCGCCGAGGATCGCCAGTGGGAGCACCGACGCGTCGAGCTCGGGCCGGTGCAGCGCCCGGCCGAGCACGAGCAGGACGAGCGCGCCGGCAAGGAAGGCGATGGCGGCGATGCGCATGCGCCGCCGGGTCGGCGTCCTGCGCGGGTTCAGCGCCCGGGCGACCTGCCGGCCGCGGGACCGGTCGGGCCGGTGGGACGGGTCGGGCCGGCCGGACCGGTCCGGCCGGCCGGCGGCGCTTGCGACCGTGCCGGCCTGCCGGGTGCGTGCCCGCCCTCGACGTCCCATCGCCCGGCCCTCCTCAGGTCGCTGTCACGCCGCCGCGCCGGAGGCCGGAGGCTGCGGGTATCCTACCCGCCGTGCGTGTCGTCGTGGCGCCCGACAAGTTCGAAGGCAGCCTGACCGCCGACCAGGCGGCCCGGGCCATCGAGGCCGGCCTGCGTCGGGCGCGGCCCGACGCCGAGCTGGTGCGCCTGCCGGTCGGCGACGGCGGCGCCGGCACGCTGGCCGCGGTGCTCGCGGCCGGCTTCGAGCGGGTGCCGGTGCGGGTGACCGGACCGACCGGCGCACCGGTCGACGCCGCCATCGCCGTCCGCGACCGGCGGGCGTTCGTGGAGATGGCCGAGGCGTCGGGGCTGCGCCGCCTGCCCGGCGGCCGCAAGGCGCCGCTGGACGCGACCACCTACGGCACCGGTGAGCTGATCCGGGCCGCGCTCGACCGCGGCGTGCGTGAGCTCGTGCTCGGCATCGGCGGCAGCGCGACCACCGACGGGGGCACCGGGATGGCCGCCGCGCTCGGTGCCCGCCTCCTGGACGAGCGCGGCGCCGAGCTGCCCCCTGGTGGGGCGGCGCTGCTGCGGCTCGCCCACATCGACGTGCGCGGCCTCGACCCGCGCCTGCGCCACGTCCGGGTCACGGTCGCCTCGGACGTCGACAACCCGCTGGTTGGCCCCGACGGCGCGGCCGCCGTCTACGGCCCGCAGAAGGGCGCGACCCCCGACGAGGTGCGGCTGCTGGAGCAGGCCTTGCGCCGCTACGCCCGGGTCCTGGCCGGCGACCTCGGCCTGGACCTGGCCGAGGCTCCCGGCGCGGGTGCCGCCGGCGGCCTCGGCGCCGGGGCGGTCGCCTTCCTCGGCGCGACGCTGCGGGCCGGGATCGACCTGGTGCTCGACCTGATCGGGTTCGCGGACGCGGTCGCCAGGGCCGACCTGGTGGTCACCGGCGAGGGCAAGCTCGACGCCCAGAGCCTGCGCGGCAAGGCGCCGCTCGGGGTGGCCAGGGCAGCCACCGGCCACGGCGTCCCCGTGGTCGTGCTCGCCGGGGTGGTCGAGGTGAGCGCGCGGGAGCTGCGCGCGGCCGGGTTCGAGGAGGCGTACGCCCTCGCCGAGCTCGAGCCGGACGTCGAGCGCTCCATGGCCGAGGCGGCAAGCCTGCTCGAACGGGTCGCCGAGCGGGTCGGCCTTGCCTGGGCGACGCTCCCGTAGCACCACGCCCGACATGGGCGGCCGCCCGCATCGGCCGGGTGGCCGGACGAAGTGGGTTTATGCTCCTTCCACCGGGCTCACCCGACCGTGCATGGCCGCCACCGCCCCAGGAGGCCGTCATGTTGCTCTCGAGCATGGCCAACGCCGCGAGCAGGGCCGACGCCGGCCGGCGCTCGCAGGCTGCCGGCGAGCGCGTCGTCCGGCCGGCCTGGGACGACTGGTTACCGGCGGGTGCAGCGCGGGCGACGGCGACGCGGGCAGCCAAGGGCTGCTCGATCGCTCGCCGGTCGGCCGCAGCAGACAGCCGGACCTTGCGTTCTTGGGAGGACGATCCATGGCCAGCATGGAAGGACAGGTCGCACTCGTCACCGGCGGCGCCCGCGGGATCGGGCTGGCGATCAGCACCCGGCTTGCCGGCCGCGGGGTCCGCGTCGCCGTCGGCTACACGCGCGACGCCGAGTCGGCCAAGCAGTTCGCGGCCGCCCACGAGGGGGCGACCATCCATCAGGGCAACATCGGCGTCGCCGCCGACTGCGAGCGCGTGATCAGCGAGGTGCTCGACCAGCACGGCCACCTGGACATCCTGGTCAACAACGCCGGCATCACGATCGACAAGACGGTGCGCAAGATGGCCCCGGACGACTGGGACCGGGTCCTGCAGGTCAACCTGTCGGGCGCCTTCTACCTCAGCCGGGCGATCCTGCAGCACATGATCGACCGCGGCTACGGGCGCATCGTCAACATCAGCTCGGTGATCGGCGAGAAGGGCAACATCGGCCAGGCCAACTACGCCGCCGCCAAGTCGGGGCTGTTCGGGCTGGCCAAGAGCCTGGCCCTGGAGACGGCCAACAAGGGCATCACCGTCAACTGCGTGACGCCGGGCTTCATCGGCACCGAGATGGTCTCGGCCATGCCCGAGCAGGCCCTGCAGCGCGTGATCGCCCAGATCCCGATCGGCCGGCTGGGCGAGCCGGACGAGGTGGCCAGGGTGGTGGAGTTCCTGGCCGACCCGGAGTCGAGCTACATCACCGGCGAGGTGTACGGCATCAACGGCGG
>JBIOYL010000148.1:0-9484 GCA_044870185.1 Actinomycetes bacterium
GAGGGGGGCTACTACGCGGCGCGCGACCGGCTGATGGCCAAGTTCGATCGCCAGTACCTGACCCGCGTCATCCTGCGGGCCGGCGGCAACCTGTCGAAGGCGGCGCGGCTGGCGGGGATCGACCGCACGACCTTCTACCGGCTCATGGAACGCCACGGCCTGCAGCGGAACGGCACGCCTGGGGACGCCGAGTGAGCGGCGTGCCCGCTCCCGGACGAACCCGCCGGGGCTCGCCCCCTCCCCCCCCGCCGGTCAAGGCGTTTCCGGGGATCTCTTGCCCCGTCCTGACCCGCGCCATCCGCGAGGTCGAGGCGGAGCTGGTGCCCACCGTGGACCCGTCGGAGCGCCAGAACGCCGCCCAGCTGCTCGCCGCGGTCGCCCTGGCGACCGGACAGCGGGCCCCGGTCTACGTCCTCGACCTCTCGCCCCGACACCCGCAGGCGCTCACGCGCCGCGTCATCGACGCCCTACGCGCGGCGCTGCTCGAGGCGTGGAGCCGCGGCCCGCTCCCGACCCCCAGCACCCGGGTGCTGCGGCACCTCGTCGCGCTCGAGGAGCTGCGCATGGCACTCGAGGCCGATGCCGCCCAGGCGTTTGGCGCGCACCTCTCCGGCCCCGACGGTGCCGACCTGCTCGCCGAGGTGGTGGAGGAAGTGTGCCGCCACCTGGGCGGGCTTCCGCTCGCGGTGGAGTTGGCGGCCGCGCGGGTGCGGGTGATGTCGGTCTTCGAGCTTGCCCGTCGCCTGGAGGACCGTTCAGCTTGCTGCGTGGCGGCGCGCGCGACGCGCCACCGCGGCCCCAGACCCTGCACGCGGTGGTGGAGTCGTTGCTCCAGGTGGCGGACACCCCGACGGGCACGCGGTTCCGGATGCTGGAGACCGTGCGCGAGTTCAGTGCGGCGCATCGGCAGGCGGCCGGGGAGAGCGAGCAGGTGGTCGGCGGGTTCATGGCGTGGGCACGCGAGTTCGGGGTGGCGCAGCACGAGTCGCCCTTCGGGCCCGACCCCTTCTCGTCGGTGGCGCGGATCCGGGCCGAGCAGGACAACCCCGCGCAGGCCCTCCGGTACGGGCTCGCCCACGCGGACGGCGGCACCGTTGCGGCGACGTCCGCTGTGCTCGGGGGCCTGTGGACGATCGAGTCCAACTACTCGCCCTTGGCGGCGCTGGCCGAGGAGACCGCCGGGGTGCTGTCGCATTTCCGGCCCGGGCCCGAGCTCGTCGAGGTCACCCGGACGGCGTTGACGCTGCCAACGCCATTGCCAGCTACCTCTGGGAGAACGAGGGCGACCTGGACGGCGACCTGGACGGCGCCCTGAAGGCCGCCGAGCGGATGCTCGGGGCGCTCGAGCGCCGAAGCGTTCCGTGGCTGTGGGCGCTCACCACTGCCGGATCGCCGAGTTGTGCCTGCAGGTCGAACGGGGTGCCGAGGCACAACGCCACCTGCGGACGGCGCTGCCGGTGCTGGACCGGCTCGGGGCCTGGTCGGACGTGGTGGGGCTCCGGTGGTGGATGGTGCTCGCCAGCCTGCAGACCGGCGCCGTCGACCAGGCGGCGCGCTGGTTGGAGCAGACGGCGCCGCAGCGGGCGGACGAGCCGGTCGGCGTGGTCACCTACGGCCTCGGCGTGCGAGCCGAGACCCTGCTCGCGCGAGGCGAGGTCGAGGCCGGCCTGCGCCTGTGGCGACGCGCCGTCGACCTGCTGACGAATCTGCGGTGCGCTCCTGCTGGCCCTGGCCATGGTGGACCTCGACCGCGGCGCGCACCGGCGACCAGCGGGCCACCAGATCGGGGCGCGGATGATCGCCTTGGCGGAGCGCCTCCGGTTCCTGCGGGGCTTCCAGCCGACCATGTCCTCGGCCCGCGCCCGCCACGCGGCCGAGCAGGCCGACCGAGACCGGCGTACGACGACGCGGTGTCGTCGTACGCCGGTCTGGGTCCTGGGTCGCGAGGAGCTGCGCGCCGCCGCCCTGGCCGCCCTGCGGGCGCCCGAGCAGCGCTGACAGCGGACTAGCGGACGGGGTCCCGGTTGTGCAGCTTCTTCGCCCAGAGGTAGCCGACCAGGGTGATGCCGGCGCACCAGGCGACGGCGATGACCGCGCTGTAGCCGATCGCGGTGCTCAGCAGCAGCCCCCGCACGGTCTCGATGACCGGGGTGAACGGCTGGTAGGTGGAGAACCAGCGCAGCCCGACCGGCATCGAGGCGGTGGGGACGAAGCCGCTGCCCAGGAACGGCAGGAACACCAGCGGCATGGGCAGGTTGCTCGCGCTCTCGACGGTCTTGCTCACCAGGCCGAGCGCGACCGACAGCCAGGTGAGCGCCAGGGTGACCAGCGCCAGGACCCGGCCGCCGCGACCCACATGTGCCGCAGGTCGCGGCGCAGCATCGTGGCCGAGTCGGCCACCGTGTAGGCAAGGGTGCTCATCGTGCGGGTTCCTTCTCCTTGTCGGGTTGGCCGGTGAGGGCGAGGAAGACGTCGTCGAGGTCGGGCGTGTGCACCGAAAGGCTGTCGACGTCGATCGAGGCGTCGTCGAGCCGGTCCAGCAGTGCCCGAAGCGACTTGACGCTGCCGTCGCTTGGGACCTGCAAGGTGAGCGCCTCGTCGTCGCGCAACGCCTGCCCGAGGGTGCGGGCGGCCGAGTCGAGTCCGTCCGCGTGGGTGAACTGCAGGCGGATGTGGCCGCCGGGGATGCGGCGCTTGAGCTCGTCCGCGGTGCCCTCGGCGACCAGCCTGCCGTGGTCGAGCAGCGCGATCCGGTCGGCGAGCTCGTCCGCCTCCTCCAGGTACTGGTGGTCAGGAAGATGGTGGCCCCGCCGGCCACCAGGTCGCGGACGAGCTGCCACGTGGTGCGGCGGCTGTGCGGGTCCAGGCCGGCGGTGGGCTCGTCCAGGAAGACGATGCGCGGGTCGCCGACCAGGCCCATCGCCAGGTCCAGGCGCCGCCGCATGCCGCCGGAGTAGGTCGCGGCCGGTTTCCTGGCCGCCTCGACCAGGTCGAACTGCTCGAGCAGTTCGGCGGCGCGCCTGCGGCCTTCACGCCGGCCCAGGTGGCGCAGGTCGGCCATCAGGAGCAGGTTCTCCTCGCCGGTGAGCAGGTTGTCCACCGCCGAGAACTGGCCGGTGACGCCGATCGCGGCGCGCACCGAATCCGGCTCGCGGGCCACGTCATGGCCGGCGACCCGCACCTGGCCAGCGTCGGCGCCGATCAAGGTGGACAGGATCTCGACCGTGGTGGTCTTGCCGGCGCCGTTGGGGCCGAGCAGCGCGACGACCGTGCCCTCGGGAACGTCCAGGTCGATGCCGTCCAGCACGACCTTGCCGCCGAACGACTTGCGCAGCCCGCCTGCCCTGATCGCCGGTCGGGATGGGGTGGTGTGCATACTGCCTCGTCTCCTACCGGTGGCCCTGGTGGCCACGACCTCGCCGAGCATGCACGCCGCGAGGTTCACCGCGGTTTCAGGGGTCACGGCGGACTGCCGGTGGCCGTCGAGACGTCGAGCCAGACGCTGATCCTTGGCGGGAGCCGCTGGTGTACCTCACCGACCAGTGGCCGCGACGCCACCAGCCAACGATACTCACGGCATGCGGCAGATCCTGTGTCCGGTTGTCGCGCGGCGCCACGAGGAGCTCGGCCTCCTCCAGGCCGCGCTCTCTGCGGCCCGAGCGGGCCCCGGGGCCGCCTCGCCCTGCTCCAGGGAGAGGCTCGCGTTCGAGTAGGTATGGAGCAGGAATCCGGGGTTGCTGTCACATCCGTTGACAGACACCGGGGTGTCGAGCGGTTCTGCGGCGAGCTGGTCGAGTCGCCCCCGGCGGTCTGGGCTTCGGCTGGTGATCGAGCCGCGGGCGGCGCTGGATGCGGTGACCACCGTGGCGTTGACGGCGGGGATGACGGCCGCCCAGCAGGAAGGCTGGGGCCTGCGCCGGATCGCGAAGTTCACCGGCATCTCCCACGAGCAGGTTCGGCGGCTGCTGGCGACCGCATCGTCCAACTCGAACTCGAGCGCCGAGGGTCGCGGCGCCGCTCGACCAGATGACTCGCCAGGCGAGTCGGATGAGCGGCGGCTGGGACAAGGACCGGGACGGCGCTGCCCGCCGCGAGGCTCGCCGCCTACCGGGCGCAAGAGGCCGAGGGCGTCTATGATGCTCTCTGCACCCGAACGCTGACGGGGACCAGACCATCGGCAGGTGTCGAAGCCTGCCAGAGAGGTGTGGTCCCGGTTGTCGTACTGCGAACCCTTTTGCACCCGCCGGACGCTGCGTCATCGCCGGCATGGCCATGGCCTACGCCAGGCGGTCTGGGTCTGGCGTTGCTCGGTTGCGGAGGTAGGCGAGGACGGCGAGCACGCGGCGGTGGTCGTCGGCTCCTGGGGCCAGGTCCAGCTTGGTGAGGATGTTGCGCACGTGCGACTCGACGGTGCGTGGGGTCAGCACCAGCCGGCCAGCGATCGCCTGGTTGGAGCGGCCCTCGGCCATCAGCTCAAGCACCTCCCGTTCCCGGTCCGACAGGGCGGCCAGCGGGTCACGCTGCAGGCGGCGTCCAAGCAGCGCCGCGACCACCGCCGGGTCGACGACCGGGCGGCCGGCGGCGAGGCGCGTGACGGCCTCGGCCAGTTCCTCGGCGTCGGTGACGCGGTCTTTCAGCAGGTAGCCGACCGCTTGGGGGTGGTGGCCGAGCAGCCGGATCGCGTAGTGCGGCTCGACGTACTGCGACAGCACCAGCACCGCGACCTGCGGGTGGGCGGCGCGGATCTGCTCGGCGGCCTGCAGCCCCTCGGTGGTGTGGGTGGGGGGCATGCGGATGTCGACGATGGCGACCTGGGGTGTGGTCTGAGCGACCAGCTCCAGCAGCTCGTCGACGTCGCCGGCCTGCCCGGCCACCTCGAACCCGGCATCGGCAAGCAGCCGGGCGATCCCCTGGCGAAACAGCGCCTGATCGTCGGCGAGCACAATCTTCATTGGGGCCATCATCGGGGCCGGGACCTCATCGCTACGCCCGGCCGTTCCAGGCAGGGTCCTGGGCGTGGTTTGCGGCGTGGTCTATGCGGCACGGCAGCCACGCCCGCATCGCCGTGCCCTCACCCGGTGGGCTGGTGACCGACAGCCGGCCGCCGACCGCCGCCACGCGGTCTTGCAGGCCTCGTAGGCCGGAGCCGCGCGCCGGGTCGGCGCCGCCGATGCCGTCGTCGCAGACCTCCACCAGCAGCCCGGCGCCCTGGTCGCCGTCGTCCTCGTCAAGGCGCGCGCGCACCGACGCCGCGGTGGCGTGCGCGTACTTGGTGAGGTTGGCCAGCGCCTCACAGACCACGAAGTAGGCGGTCGCCTCGATCGGCCCTGGCAGCCGCCCAGGCGGGACCTCCAGGAGCGTGACCGGCACCGCGGTGCGGCCGACCAGCGAGGCGAGCGCCGGGCCCAGCCCCTCGTCGGTCAGGATCGCCGGGTGGATCCCGCGGGCGAGCTCGCGCAGCTCCTCGATCGCCAGGCGAAGCTCCTCCGACGCGCCCCGCACCGTCGCCACCAGGGCAGCATCGGCGGCGGCGCCGAGCGCTTGGAGCTGCCGCCGGGCGGTGTGCAGCGCCAGCGACAGGGTCAAAAGCCGCTGCTGCGCGCCGTCGTGGAGGTTCCGCTCGATCCGTCGGCGTTCGTTGTCGCTGGCCTGCACGATCCGGGCCCTGGAGGCGCGTACCTCCTCCAGTTGGGCGCGGACCTGGGCGTGGAGGCGCTCGTTTTCGATCGCCATGCCCGCGGCGGCACCAGCGGCGCGGACCAGCCCCGCATCCAGCGCCGGGTCGTGCAGCAGCGCCGCCAGCGGCCGCCCGTTGCGCTCGATGACGGTGGCCACCCGGGCGCCGCGCCCGGCGGCTGGTGCCGGTGGGGGCAGCGCGACCGGCAGCCCGCCTGCATCCACCCAGCGGCGCTCGCCGTCCAGGGCGTCCAGGGCGTAGACGACCTCCAGCCCGGGATCGGCCAGGGTCTGCGCCAGCGCTGCCTGGAGCCCACCGGGCGGCAGTGGGCGGTCCAGCGCGACCACCAGGTCGCCGACCGCGCTGCGGGCAAGCCGGGTCTGCAGCAGCCCCCACACGAACACGATCGGCGCGCTGATCTGCAGCACCGACCGTAGCTCCCACAGCAGGTAGGAGAAGCCGTCCTGGGCGTCTGGCGAGGCGAACGCGCCCAGCAGGTAGACACCGGCCAGGATCGATGCGGCCGCCCACCACGGCGCCAGCTCGCGGCGCTCGCCCTGGGAGGCGAGCCGCCAGCGCAGCCAGACCGCCGCCAGGAACAGCGGCACCAGCACGATCGTCGAGCGGTCGCTGAGCCAGTTGGTCGCGGTGAAGACCGTCCGGTTCGGAACAACCAGCGGGGTCCACGGGCAGCGGGTGCAGCCGGGTTCCCGGCGGGGGAAGGTCAGCACGCCCACCAGGCCCACGGCGGCGGCTTCCGCATAGAACGTGCCGAGGACGACCCGGTCGAACCGGCTGCGCAGCCGCCCGCTCGGATAGGTGAGGGCGATATGTACCAGCAACGGCGCGCCGAACAGGCCGCCGACGAAACCGAGCGTGGGGAACACCGGAGCGTGGGGAACACCGGGACGAGGTTGCCCCAGTTGGCGAGGAACCAGAGGGCCGCGAAGGCGACCATCAGGGGGCCGATCACGTTGCCGGGCCGGCGGTCAAGTGCGACGACCCCGGCGCCGAAGAAGCTCAGCCCGACCATCGCGTCCAGCAGGTGGCTCTCCTGGACGCCGCGGCTGATGCTCACCCACTCGCCGCCGAGCACCCACACCAGCGCCGCACCGCCGAGCGCGACCAGCAGCCACCGGCGACGCGTCATCGCCCCGGCTCCCGACCTTGTCGCTGTAGCGCACTGTCCAGCAGCGCCGCCAGCGCGGCACCGGAAAGGTCGGCCTTGGCGAGGAATCCCACGGCGGGGCTGGTGGCGATGCGGGTGCCGTAGTCGGCGGCGTCCCGGCTGGAGATGAGCACCACCGCCCCGCCCGCGCCGTCGCTGTCGCTGTCGCTGCGAAGCCGTTCGGCGACCCCGAAGCCGTCCATGTCCGGCAACTGGATGTCAAGCAGGACGACGTCGGGGTGCAGCGCGCCGGCGGCCGCGATCGCGGCGGCACCGTCGGCGGCCTCGCCGACCACCCCGAAGCCCTCCGCCTGCAGCACCGCCCGCGCCCAGCTGCGGAAGCCCGGGTGGTCGTCGACGATCAGGACAGTTGGCATGATCTCAGCATCTTCGCACCCGGCAACCCGCCAGTCTTCAGTGCCAGCCCTGAGGCAGGTTCGAGTGCCAGCCCTGAGGCAAGTTCGGTGGCCGCCCGGATGCTGGCCAGCGGCCCCGCCGGTACGGTCCTCGCGCCGCTTACCAGCAAGGTCACCGCTACGCTGGCCCCGGCGCATGGAGGCAGCGATGACCGCGCCCACCGATCGACCTGGTTGTCCCTCGCGACTTCCCCACCATCCAGACAAAGGCAAAGAGTGGTAGCCATGACGGCCCATCGGATCCGGCGCTGGCTCGCGCTCGCTGTGGTCGCCGCGCTCGCCAGCATCGCGATGCTGCTCACCCTGCCGGGCACGGCGTCGGCCAGTACCTGCGACAGCAGTAACCCCCACGTTCTGCGGAATCGACTTCTCCGCCGTCGCAGGCGTCGCGTTCAGCGGCCAAGTCGGAACCAGTTTCGACTGCCATGCCGCGGTGACCATCGACTGGGGCGATGGTTCGGCCCCCTCGCCTGCGACGTTGACCTGCGACATCCCGGATCAGGGGATCGGCCTGACCATCTCCGGGACCCACACCTACGCCGCAGCGGGGACCTATACGGTCACGCTCAGCGCCCAGGGCGGCAGCGTGACCGCGACGGCGATCGCTGCGGTCAGACCGGCAGCCGCAGACCTCGGCATCACGATGTCGGCGCCAAGCTCGGTCAAGAACAACTCCATCGTGATCTATGCGATCAGCGTTTCGAACGCCGGGCCCGATGCCGCACGGTCGGTGACCATGACCGACCCGCTGCCCTACGGGACGAGCTTCCAGGCGGTCACGGCGAGCGGTTGGACCTGCAACAGCCCCCGCCCGGGACGCTGGGGGCGACGGTCACCTGCACGGTCGATCCGCTCGAAAACGGCGGCACGGTCGCCAGCAGCATCGGCGTCAAAGTCAAGGCGCACGCCAACCGCGGGCCGATCGTCAACCAGGCCGCTGTGACGAGCGCCACCCAGATCCGAACCCGAGCAACAACACCGCGTCGGCAGCAACAACCGTGACGAAGTAACGACGCTGTCGCCGACGGTGACCGCATCGACCCGGGCCCCCGGGGGCCCGGGTCCCCAGCGGAACCGCTCGCAGGAGCCGGGGGGACCGATTGGTGGAGGACCGCATGAACCGATTCCGTTGCGTCTCGGCACGTCGCTTGTCATGGGCCCCATGGGCTGCCGGGGTTGCGATGAAGCGGGCCGGC
The DNA here is from genome assembly GCA_044870185.1 of Actinomycetes bacterium. Taxonomy (GTDB): domain Bacteria; phylum Actinomycetota; class CALGFH01; order CALGFH01; family CALGFH01; genus JBIOYL01. Next base: position 8,458 of record JBIOYL010000148.1, read on the forward strand.
TGGGTGTGGATCCCTGTGGCGCTGGTGCTCCTCGCCGCGTGCAGCCACGGTGGCGGGGTGAGTCCCGGCTACTCAGCCGCACCAGCCCCCCTGCCCGCAGCGGGCGCGGCCCCTTGGCCGCTGCTCGCCGAGCCCATGGCGCTGGTCCGACACGCCGGGCTGACCCCGGCGACGCACGAGTTCTTCACCTACCACATGCACGCCCACCTGGACATCTTCGTCAACGGTCAGCGCGTCCAGGTCCCCGGCGGGATCGGGATCGACCTCACCGACCCAGGGGTCCATCGGGGCGAAACCGACGGGGCTCCAAGCTACGGGTACATCAAGCTGTGTCCCCGGCCGTGCATCTCGCCGTTGCACACCCACGACGTGACCGGCGTGCTCCACATCGAGGCGCCAACAACGACCCGGTTCACCCTTGACCAGTTCTTCCACGAGTGGGGGGTTCGGCTGGACGGCTCGTGCGCCGGCGGCTACTGCGAGCCCGGCGCGAGCGTGGTGGTGTTCGTTGACGGCACGCGCCACCGGGGGAACCCGGCCGGCATCGCGCTCGCCGCGCAGCAGGAGATCGCCCTGGTCATCGGCAGCCCGCCCCGCTCGATCCCCTCCACCTACACGTTCCCACCCGGCGAGTAGCGATGGCACCCCGCCGGGACAGGCACGGGCTCCCGGCGAGGCAGATGCAGATGAGGAGGACCACAGTCATGACCAAGACCACGGCGGCGGCGAAGCAGGCGGGAGCAACCCCGGCCCCGGCCGTTTCGCCCGATGCGATCCTGCAGCTCGGCTTCGGCTTCTGGGGGTCCAAGGCGCTGCTCAGCGCCGTGGAGCTGGGCGTGTTCACCGCGCTGGCGGGAACCTCGGCCGAGCTGGAGACGCTGCGAGCACGGCTCGGCCTGCACCCCCGGGCGGCCAGGGACTTCCTGGACGCCCTGGTCGCCCTGGGCATGCTGCAGCGCCAGGACGACCGCTACGCCAACACCCCGGCCACCGAGGCGTTCCTGGACCGGGCCAAGCCCAGCTACCT
>JBIOYL010000149.1:0-4620 GCA_044870185.1 Actinomycetes bacterium
GGCGACTTCGACGCCTACTGGGCCTTCCACCGCGCCCAAGAACACCGGCGCGTCCACCAGGCCCGCTACCAGCACCCGCTCGCCCGTGCGGCCTGATCAACCAGTCCCTGCAAAGGAGCCGCACCCAGCCTCCTTTGTGGGTCAAACCGCCGCACGCCCCGGCGTCACCGTAGCCGCGCTGCAGCCATCCGCCGGGGTCGTTCGGCCCCAGCAAGTTCAGAAACAGGCACTTAGTACTTCGTTTTGTAAGTTCGTGCGTGGTCAGGAATTTGATGGGGGGAGGTTTTCCTGCCAGGCGCTGGGGTCGGCCAGGTACAGCCCACAGGCGCAGTCCAGCGCCTCCTCGGGGGTGCCGGCGGCCAGGCCGCTTGGCAGCACCGAGTCCTCATATCCGTCCTTGCTGGCCAGCCAGATCGCAAAGCCCCACCGGCTGGCCGAGCCGGCATAGCGCAGCCGGCACAGCGGCAGCACCTCGCCGCTGGCCAGCTCGCCGTCGAGGTAGGCGAACCGGCCGCGGAAGCGCACGCGCACATCGGTGAGCTGGGGCCAGCGTTCCTGGCGGCGTGCACGCAGCCGCTGGGCCAGGGAGGTCTTGGTCGATTCGGGGATCGGGCGTGCCGCCATGGGTGCATCATCGCTGATCGGCTGGCGTATCGTCCCGTGGCTTGGAGTGGGACCGGATGGGTGGAGGTGCGGTGGGCAGACGGGGCAACCAAAGTCCGTTCAAGGTCAGGCTGACGGCATCGGAGCGCAAGTTGCTCAAGGCGCGGGTGCGCACGCCGACAGCGCAGTACCGGCAGGTACTGCGTGCCAAGATCGTGCTGGCCGCCTCGGCGGGGATCGCCAACGCGCTGATCGCCCGGCGGCTTGACGTCGCCGTCAACACGGTCAGCAAGTGGCGCAAGCGGTTCAGTCTGGAGGGTCTGGACGGGTTGGCCGATCGCCCGCGGCCCGGCCGGCCGCGTAGCTACCCGGCCGCGGTGGTCGCCCACACCAAGGCGATCGCCTGTGCGCTGCCGGCCAGCAAGGGCGTGCCGCTTGGCCGCTGGAGCCTGGCGGAGCTGCGCCGGGAGGTGCTGGCCAGCGGCCTGGTCGACGACGTGTCGACCGCGACGCTGTGGCGCTGGCTGGACGACGATGCCCTCAAGCCGTGGCGGCACCACATGTGGATCTTTCCCCGCGACCCCGACTTCGCCGCCAAGGCTGGGGTAGTACTGGACCTGTACGAGCGCCGGTTCCAGGGTCGGGACCTTGCGCCTGGCGAGTTGGTCATCTCGGCGGACGAGAAGACCAGCATTCAGGCGCGTTGCCGCTGCCACCCTACCCTGCCGCCCGGCGCCGCCCGGATGATGCGGGTCGAGCATGAGTACGAGCGTGGTGGGGCGCTGGCCTACCTGGCCGCCTGGGATGTGCAGCAGGCGCGGCTGTTTGGCCGCTGCGAGTCCACCACGGGCATCGCGCCGTTCGGTCGGCTGGTGGAGCAGGTGATGACCAGGGAGCCGTACGCGTCGGCCACGCGGGTGTTTTGGATCGTGGACAACGGGTCGTCGCATCGGGGGCAGGCGTCGGTCGACCGGCTCCAAGGCGCCTGGGACAACCTCACGCTGATCCATCTGCCCGTGCACGCGTCGTGGTTGAACCAGGTATCGGTTAACCGGCCCTCAGATGCCTCTGTGGAGGGGGTGGCCTGAAGGTCCCACACCTTGTGGGGCCTGGGGTGAAGACTACGGCCGGCAGGGAGGCAGGTATGCCGGCGGTGGTGGCACGGCGGGATGGCCAGGGCTGGCGGCTGGAGGGCTCGTGGTCCGATGTCCAGCTGGCCAGCCGGTTCCTGGCGCATCTGACCACGCGGGCGTTCTCGCCGGCGACGGTCCGCGCCTACGCCTACGACCTGGTGAACTTCGGCCGGTTCTGCGCCGAGCGCGGCGTGGGTGTCGCCGATGCGGTGGCGGTCGACTTCTTCGACTATCTCGACTGGCAGGCCCAGCCCAAGCCGAGCGCGGACGCGAAGGTCGTGCGCCTGGCCGAGCGTCGGCGCCCGGCGCCGGCGACCATGAACCGGCGCATCGCCGCAGTGCGTGGGCTGTTGGAGTTCGCGGTGACGACCGGCGTGCGCAGCGAGAACCCGGTGCCGGCGGCGCGTCGCTCCAGCGGGTTGCGGCCCAAGCGGCGCGGGCTGCTCGGCCACCTCGGCCCGGGCAGGGCCCGCACCGGCGGTCGGCTGGTGCGCCAGCCCCGGCGGCTGCCCGAGGCGCTCGATGCGGCCGAGGTGGCCTGCTTCGTGGCTGACCTTGGGACCCACCGGGACCGCGCGATCGCGCTTGGGATGCTGCTCGGTGGGCTGCGGGCGGCCGAGGTGCGCTCGCTGCGCCTGGCCGACGTGGATGTTGGCCTGCGTCGGGTCCGGGTGGTGGGCAAGGGCGGCCGCGACCGCGAGGTGCCCATCGACCGGGCCTTTTTCACCGAGCTGGTGGGCTACCTGCAGCGTGAGCGCCCACCGGGCTGCGCCACGCCGGAGTGCTTTGTGGTCCTGCGTGGGCCGAGCGCCGGGCGGGCGCTCACCGAGGCGGGCCTTCGCCGGGTCTTCCGCACCCACCGGGCCCGCTCGGGCGCGACCAGGGTGCGGCCCCATCGCCTGCGCCACACCTACGGCACCGAGCTGGCCGCCGCTGGCATCGATCTGCTGGTACTGCGCGAGCTGATGGGCCACGCCAGCCCGGAGACGACCGCGGGCTACGTGCACCTGTCGGCCGCCACGCTGGCGACCGAATACGCGCACGCCCGGGCCCAGCAGGCGGCACGGTGAACGCCGCCGCTGCTGGGGCGACGGCCGGATCGACGTCGGCTACCTCGCCGATGACCGCGGGAGCGTTCCTGGCCGGCTACGCCGCCCACGTGCAGGGCCTTGCCATCTCGCCTGACAACCGCCGCGTGCGTCTGCTGGCCGCCGAGCGGCTGCTCGCCGGGCACGCTGACCTTGCTGCCTGGATGGCCAGGCCGACCCCGGCGCGGCTGGCCGACCTGCGCCGCACCGGCGCCTGGCCGTTTGTCACCTGGTGCATCGTTGCGGGCCACCTCGCCCCGGATCTGGACCTGCTGCTGGCCAAGACCCCGGGTGGCCTCTACGCTGCCTGGGCGTCCCGCCACCCAGACGACGTGGCCCGCATCACTGCGGTCGCCCGCCAGTTTGGCTGGAGCGCGACCTGGACCCGGGACGTCAGCTCGGGCGGCCTTGGGCTGCTGTGCCTGTGGACGCAGAAGACATTGGCCGAGCTCACCGACACCGACTTCGCCGGCTTCGCCGCCGCGCTGGCTGCGGCGCCCTCGGCCACGGCCTGTGCGCGCGGTCACAACTCGGCGCGGCTGTTCAGCCTGCACCAGGCCTGCTACGAGCTGCGCATCTGCTCCTTTCCGCCGCGGACGGCGAGGCCGCCAGCGGCCACCTTGGCCCAGCGGCTGGGTGCCGTCGCCCAGCCGGAGATCCGCCGGGTCGCGCTGCGCTACCTGGAGACCGTCGCGGCCACGCTGCAACCTGGCACCGTCTGGCTGCGGGCCGACAGCCTGATTGTGCTCAGCGAGTACCTGGCCGCCCATCATCCCGGGGTCGGCAGCCTGGCCGACCTGGACCGGCAGGCCCATATCGAGCCGTTCCTGGCCTGGAACCGAGGCCGGCCCTGGCGGGGCCGCCTGGCCCGCGACCGGCCGGTCTCGCCGGTGGTGTCCAAGCACGTCGTGGTGGACCTGCGCGCCTTTTTCGACGACCTCGCGATCTGGGGGTGGGCCGAGCGGCCGCGGGGACGGCTGCTGTTTGCCAGCGACGTCCCCAGGCTCGACCGGCCCCTGCCCGCGCGCTCGCCCCCGACGTCGACCGCGACCTCATGGCCGCCGTGGGCCACCTCGACGATCGGTTCGCCCGCTGCGGGCTGACGATCCTGCGTGGCACCGGCATGCGTCTTGGGGAGCTGCTCGACCTTGAGCTCGACTGCCTGTGGGACTCGGCCAGCCACGGCACCTGGATCAAGGTGCCGCTCGGCAAGCTCGGCACCGAACGCATGGTCCCCCTGGACGCCGAGACCTTGGCCGCGGTCGACGCCTGGATGGCGATGCGCGGGCGGCAGCGGGCCCTGCCGCACCCACGCGACGGCCGCCCGGCTGACTTCCTGTTCGTCGAGCGCGGCCGGCGCCTGAGCGACTTCCGGCTGCGCCGGGGACTCCAGCAGGCCGTGGCGATCGCGGGCCTGCGCGGGCCAGGCGGCGGCCCGCTGCGGGTCACCCCCACCAGCTGCGCCACACCTATGGCACGAGTCTGGTCAACGCCGGCATGAGCCTGCAGGCGCTGATGGCGCTGTTGGGGCACGTCTCGGCCGAGATGACCCTGCGGTATGCCTCGCTCGCCTCGCCAACGATCCGGGCCGCCTACCAGGACGCGATGGCCAAGGTGCGGGCGCGTCGGTCGCTACCGCTGATCGTCGACGACAAGCCCGCAGTGCCCGGCCGCATCGAGTGGCTACGTGCAGAGCTGCTCAAGACCCGGGTCGCGCATGGCTACTGCTCGCGCCACCTGGCCGCCCAGGCGTGCCCGTACGCCAACATCTGCGAGCAGTGCGACAACTTCGTCAC
>JBIOYL010000150.1:0-8946 GCA_044870185.1 Actinomycetes bacterium
CGAACCCGGCCATGAGCGATGCCGGGAACGGCCACGGCTGCGACGAGCAGTAGCGCGGCGAGCTCCCCGTCCACGGCGGCGGCGCGCCGGCGGGCCGGCGCGCCGCCATCGGCCAGCGTCAGGGCGCTGGCGCTGCGCAGCTCAGAGAGCATCCACCCCCATTTCGCCGGTGCGGATGCGCACGACCTGCTCGGCCGGGACCACCCAGACCTTGCCGTCGCCGATCTCGCCGGTCCGGGCGCCCGCGACGATCGCCTTCACCACGTCGTCGACCTGGTCGTCGTCCACGGCGATCTCGACCCGCAGCTTGGGGACGAACTCCACCTGGTACTCGGCCCCGCGGTACACCTCGGTGTGGCCACGCTGGCGGCCGAACCCGCGCGCGTCGGTGATGGTCATCCCCTGGATGCCGACCCCTTCGAGCGCCTCCTTCACCTCGTCGAGCTTGAAGGGCTTGATGACGGCGACGACGAGCTTCATCTGGCCGACTCTCCTTGTGCCGCAGGGGCGGTCGCCGCGGCCGGGGCGGAGCCCGGCGTGTGCGCCGCGGCCGGGGCGGAGCCCGGCGCGTGGCCGGCGGCCGAGGGCGCGCCCACGCCTTCGCTGAAAGCGTAGCCCGCCTCCTCGTGCTGGGTCAGGTCGAGGCCGACGTGCTCCTCCTCGGCGCCGACGCGCAGCCCGACGGTCGCGTCGACGAGCTTGAGCAGCAGGAAGCTGCCCGCGAACGAGAAGGCGAGGGTGGCCACCACGGCCACCGCCTGCTTGCCGAGCAGGGCCAGCCCGCCGCCGGCGATCAGGCCGTTCGCGCCGGCCGGGTTGACCGCCACCGTGGCGAACAGGCCGATGAGCAGGGCGCCGAGCATCCCGCCGACCATGTGCACGCCGACGACGTCCAGGGCGTCGTCATAGCCGAAGCGGAACTTGACGGTCACCGCCAGCGCGCAGACGACGCCGGCCGCGAGCCCGATGGCCACCGACGCCATCGGGCCGACGAAGCCGGCCGCCGGCGTGATCGCGACCAGGCCGGCCACCGCGCCCGAGGCGGCCCCGAGCGTGGTTGCCTTGCCGCGGCGCAGGTACTCGTACAGCGCCCAGCCGCAGGCGCCCGCGGCCGCGGCGGTGTTGGTGGCCACGAACGCCGAGGCGGCCAGCCCGCCCGCGGTCAGCGCGCTGCCGGCGTTGAAGCCGAACCAGCCGAACCACAGGATGGCGGCACCGAGCATGGTCAGCGGCAGGTTGTGGGGGACGAATGCCTCGGTGCGGAAGCCCCGCCGCCGCCCGATCACCAGCGCGGCGGCCAGCGCGGCCACCCCCGAGTTCATGTGGACGACCGTGCCGCCGGCGAAGTCGAGCGCGCCGAGCTCGCGGATCCAGCCGCCCGGCGCCCACACCCAGTGGGCCAGCGGCGCGTACACCAGCAGCAGCCACAGCGACGTGAACAGCACGTAGCCGGAGAACTTCATGCGCTCCGCGAAGGCGCCGGTGATCAGCGCCGGCGTGATCACCGCGAAGAACAGCTGGAACATGGCGAAGGCAAGCTGCGGGATGGTGGGGGCCAGGGCGGCGTTGGGCTGCTGGCCCACGTGGGCGAAGCCGACGTACTCCAGCCCGCCGATGAGGTGTCCCTTGTCGGGGCCGAACGCCAACGAGTAGGCGACCAGCACCCACAGGACCGAGACCAGGCCGAGGGCGAAGAAGCTCTGCATGACCGTGGCCAGCACGTTCTTGGCCCGGACCATGCCGCCGTAGAAGAGCGCCAGCCCCGGCGTCATGAACATGACGAGGGCGGCCGAGATGAGCACGAATGCGGTGTCACCGGAGTTCACTGCGATAGGTCCTCCCTGCTCGCTGTCCTGACCGCCAGACAAGTACGCCGTCGGTGTTGCCGTGAGGTTTCGTGGCCGTTGAACCCTCGTTACGTGGCCGCGCGCCGCGCGTCGGGCCTGGTCGCGCGTCCGCTCCCCGAGCGTTGGGCCCTGGTCGCGGCCGCTCCACGGCCGGACCGCCCCAGGCCGGATTGTCACAGGTGACCAGTACGCTCTTCCTGCATGAGGCCACCCCGGCCCCGATCCCCGAGGAGATGACCTGGTGAGCACCACCCAGACGGCGCCGGCCGCACCGATCCACGACCTCGTCGAGCTGGCCCGCCCGTTCCCCGACGGCTTCATCGAGCGCAAGGACGGCAACGACTACGTGGCCCACCACGTGGTCAACCAGCGTCTGCTGTCGATCGTCGGCCCGTTCGACTTTGAGCTGGTCGAGGTGCTGCGCGGCGACGTGGCCGAGGTGGCGCCGGACCCTGCCGGCAAGAGCCGGCGCGCCAGGGCCGGCACGCCGGCGCTGCACGACGTCGTGGTGGGCGGCATCTGGCGGCTCACCTGCGACATCGACGGCCGCCGGGTGCGCATAGAGGAGGTCGGCGACGTCGGCGACGTGCACAACTGGCCCCACGACGGGGCGCGCCTCAAGGACGCCGCCTCGGACGCCCTCAAACGCTGCGCCATGCGCCTCGGCCTCGGCCTGCACCTGTGGGCGCAGGAGTACTACTTCCTCGACCATCAGCTGCATGCCGTGCGGGACGACCAGGGCGGCGGCACGGCGGACGCCGAGGAGGCGGCCGCCGTGCAGCGCGCCCTGCGGGCGCTGCCCGCCGCCGCGGACGTGACGCCGGCCGTCGCTCCGGCACCGCCCGCCGCCCCGGCCGAGGCGCCCACCAAGCCGGCCGTCACGCCGGCCGAGGCGTCCAGCAAGCCAGGCATCGCGCCGGCCGCGGCGCCGGCCGCCGAGCGGTCCACCGCCCGGTCGGGGCGTGCGGAGCGGGCGCGACCCGGCGGTGGCCGGCAGCGACGCTCGGCCGCCGCGGACGCCACGCCCCCGGCGGCACGCGGTCGCCGCGGCGCGGCGCCGGGCGGTGCGGCCGACGACGAGGAGACCGGGACCAGGCGCATGCCGGCGCCGGGCACCGCGCGCTGGGAGCCGCCGGGCGAAGAGCTGGTCCGGCGCTTCGACCTCCTGGTCGAGGCGGCCGGGGTCAGCACCACCGACGCGCGCGAGTTCCTGCGCCGCAGCCCCTACTACGGCGGCGTGGCCGACCCGGGCAAGCTGCACGGCCCGACCCTGGCGCGGCTGGTCGCGCGCATGGGGGAGGAGCGCGGCGACGTCTCCGGCCTGGCCGCCTTCCGCGCCAAAGTCGACCAGGTGCTCGGCCGCCCGGCCGAGCCGGCGGCGCCCGAGCCGGCGTGAGCATCATCTGGGCGGCCGCCCACCGGACGGCCGCCCGGCACCAGCACCAGGCAAGACGAGAGGAGCTCCACCAGTGACCGACAACCAGGTAACGCTCGTCGGCAACCTGACCGACGACCCGGAGCTGCGCTCCACGCCGAGCGGCATCCCCGTGGCCAGCTTCCGCCTCGCCGTGAACCAGCGGGTCCGTGACGGCGAGGGCTGGCGGGACGCCGAGGCGTCGTTCTTCCGCGTCAACGTCTGGCGCGAGCAGGCCCAGCACGCGGCCAAGAGCCTGCGCAAGGGCGCCCGCTGCGTGGTCGTCGGGCGGCTGAAGTCCCGCTCGTGGGAGACCCCCGAGGGCGAGCGACGATCGGTCGTCGAGGTCGAGGCCGACGAGGTGGCGGCCAGCCTCAGGTTCGCCACCGCCACGGTGCGCCGGGTGGCCGCCGAGCCGGCCGCGCTCGTCGAGCCATCCCGGCCGGCCGAACCGGCCGCGCCGGCCGGCGCCGCCCGCCCGGCCGCGGGTGGCCGCCGAGGCGACGGCGACGGGGCCGGCGAGCGGGCCCGGCCGGGCTCGCCGCCGAGCCCGATCTTCGACGTGGACGAGGTGCCGTTCTAACCCGGCCGGCGCGGGGGAGCACGCGGCATGACCATGCCCACGCCCGTCCCGTCTCCCGCGCCGACGCCGCCGGCAGCGCTCGACGCGGTGCTCGAGCGCATCACCTACGCCAACGAGGAGACCGGCTACACCGTCGCCCGGGTGGCCACCGACCGCTCCAGCGACCTGGTCACCGTGGTCGGGGCGCTGCTCGGCGCCCAGCCCGGCGAGCGCCTGCGCCTGCACGGCCGCTGGCGCAGCCATCCCCAGTACGGCCGCCAGTTCGAGGTGCAGCACTACACCACCGTGCTGCCGGCCACGATCCAGGGCATCCGCCGCTACCTCGGCTCGGGGCTGATCAGGGGGATCGGCCCCAAGATGGCCGAGCGGATCGTCGCCCACTTCGGCACCGACACGCTGCGGGTGATCGAAGCCGAGTCCGGCCGCCTGCTCGACGTGCCCGGGCTCGGCCCCAAGCGCGCGGCCATGATCGGCGCCGCCTGGCAGGAGCAGAAGGCGATCAAGGAGGTGATGGTCTTCCTGCAGGGCGTCGGCGTGTCCACCTCGCTGGCGGTGCGCATCTACAAGGCCTACCGCGACGAGGCGATCGCGGTCGTGCGGCGCGAGCCCTACCGGCTGGCCGCCGACGTGTGGGGGATCGGCTTCAAGACGGCCGACACGATCGCCCGCAGCATGGGCATCGCCCACGACAGCCCCGAGCGCATCAAGGCCGGGCTGCAGTTCGCGCTGTCGCAGGCGAGCGAGGACGGCCACTGCTTCCTGCCCGAGGCCGAGCTGGTCGCCAAGGCGGCCGAGATCCTGGGGGTCGCCGAGCCGCTCGCCGAGCGCTGCCTGGACGAGCTGGTCCGCGAGCGGGGCGTGATCCGCGACCCGCTGCCCGTCCCGGGCCTCGACCACACCGTCCAGGCCGTCTACCTCGTCCCCTTCCACCGCGCCGAGGTGTCGCTGGCCGCCGCGCTGCTGCGCCTGCTGCACGCGCCCGCCCAGCTCGACCGGCTGCCCGCCTTCAAGGCGGTCGACTGGCCGGCGGCGTTCGGCTGGCTGCAGCGCCGCACCGGCATGATGCTCGCGCCCGAGCAGGCGGCGGCCGTGCGCCTGGCCCTGACCGAACGGGTGGCGGTGCTGACCGGCGGGCCGGGCTGCGGCAAGAGCTTCACCGTCCGGGCGGTGGTCGCCCTGGCCCGCGCCAAGAACGCCAAGGTCCTGCTGGCCGCGCCGACCGGCCGGGCCGCCAAGCGCCTGGCCGAGCTGGCCGGGCTGGAGGCCCAGACCCTGCACCGGCTGCTGGAGCTGCGCCCCGGCGGCGACGCCGCCTTCGACCGCGACCGGCCGCTCGACGCCGACCTGGTCGTGGTCGACGAGGTCTCCATGCTCGACCTGCTGCTGGCCAACAAGCTCGTCAAGGCGGTCCCGCCCGGCGCCCACCTGCTGCTGGTCGGCGACGTGGACCAGCTTCCCAGCGTGGGGCCGGGCGAGGTGCTGCGCGACCTGCTCGACGCCGCCCACCCCGACGGCGGCTCGGCGGCCCGCGCCGTGCTCCCGCGTGTGCGCCTGACCCGCGTGTTCCGGCAGGCCCGGCAAAGCGGCGTCGTCGCCAACGCCCACCGCATCAACGCGGGGCAGCCGCCGCGCACCTGGGACCTGGACGACTTCTTCCTGTTCGCCGAGGAGGACCCGGAGCGGCTGGCCGAGCTGGTGATCGACATCGTCGCCACCCGGCTGCCGCGCCGCTTCGGCCTCGACCCGCGGCGCGACGTGCAGGTCCTGTGCCCCATGCAGCGCGGGGCGGCCGGCGCGGGGGTGCTGAACGAGCGCCTGCAGCAGGCGCTGACCCCGGCCCGGCCGGGGCTGCCCGAGCGCCGCTATGGCGGCCGCACCTACCGGGTCGGCGACAAGGTCATGCAGATCCGCAACAACTACGACAAGGGCGTGTTCAACGGGTCGGTCGGGGTGGTGATCGGCCTGTCGCCGGAGGACGCCGAGCTGTGTGTCCGGCTGGACGAGGACGAGGAGGTCCGCTACGGCTTCGACGAGCTGGACGAGCTCACCCACGCCTACGCGGTCACCGTCCACCGCTCCCAGGGCAGCGAGTATCCCTGCGTGGTCGTCCCGCTGGCCATGAGCTCCTGGCTGCTGCTGCAGCGCAACCTGCTGTACACCGCGGTGACCAGAGCCCAGCGCATGGTGGTGCTGGCCGGCAGCCGGCGTGCCCTTGCCAGGGCCGTGCGGACCGAGGGGGCGGGCCGCCGCTACACCGCCCTGGACGAGCGGCTGCGGCGCGGCGACGCCCGGGCCGCAGCCGGCGGGCCCGACGCCGGCGCGCCGGCCGGCCGAGCCTAGCGCGGGCGGCCGCCGAGGTGGGGCGGCGCGGTCCGGCGTCGGCGCGGTCCGGGGTCGGCGCGGCCGCGTTCAGCTTGGCTGCTTGCGCCGGGTCGCCGCGGCCGCGACCGGCCCGCCGGCGGCCGCGGATGCGGCCGCCCGGTGCCGGGACCGCCGTCGGATGACGGTGGTCAACGGGTCGGCGGCACGGGCCAGGATCGGACCGGCCACGGCCAGCATGAGGACGTAGGCGGCCGCCAGCGGCCCGAGCCTGGGCTCCAGGCCGGCGCTGACGGCGAGCCCGGCGATCACGATCGAGAACTCGCCGTGGGCGACCAGCGCGGTGCCGGCCCGCAGCCGCCCGGGTGGGGCGATGCCGGCCCGCCGTGCCGCCCACCAGCCGGTGGCGATCTTCGTCGCCGCCGTGATCAGGGCGAGCGTGGCGGCGGCAGCGAGCACCGGGGGGATGGTGGCCGGATCGGTCTGCAGGCCGAAGAAGACGAAGAACACGGCCGCGAACAGGTCACGCAGCGGGGTCAGCAGCGTCTGGGCGCCGTGGGCGGCCGGCCCGGACAGGGCGATGCCGACCAGGAAGGCGCCGACCGCGGCCGACACCTGCAGCCGCTGCGCCAGCCCGGCCACGACCAGGGTCAGCCCCAGGACCAGCAGCAGCAACACCTCGTCGTTGGGGCTGAACACCAGCCGGCTGAGCAGCCGGCCGTAGCGCAGGCTGAGCACCAGCACGGCGCTGACGGTGGCCAGCGCGACGGCCACGGGCACGCCGGCCGCGACCAGGCTGCCGCCGACCAGCAGGCCGCTGACCACGGGCAGGTAGGCCGCCATGGCCAGGTCCTCGAGGACGAGGATCGACAGCACGATCGGGGTCTCCCGGTTGCCGAGCCGGCCGAGGTCGCCGAGCACCTTGGCGACGATCCCCGACGACGAGATGTAGGTGACCCCGCCGAGGATGACGGCGGCCAGCACCGACCAGCCGACCAGCAGCCCGCCGAGCAGCCCCGGGGTGAAGTTGAGCACGAAGTCGACCAGGCCGGCCGGCGCCGAGCCGCGCAGGTTGGCGAGCAGCTCGTCGGCCGAGTACTCCAGGCCGAGCAGCAGGAGCAGCAGGATCACGCCGATCTCGGCACCGATCTCGATGAACTGCTTGGCGGTCACCAGCGGCAGCAGCCCGCCGTCACCGAAGGCCAGCCCGGCCAGCAGGTACAGCGGGATGGGGGACACCCCCAGACGGCCGGCGAGCCGGCCCAGGATGCCCAGTGCGAGCAGCACGCCGCCCAGCTCCAGCAGCAGGGTCGCGCCGTGCATGCCCGCTCACCCGCCCAGCAGCTTGTCGAGCGCCTTGATCCCGTCGGGCGTGCCGACGACCACGGCGACGTCACCCGGGACCAGCCGGACGTCGGGCGTCGGCGCCGGGATGGCGGTGTCGCCGCGCAGCAGGGCGACGATCGAGACGCCGGTGCGGGTGCGCGCCTGCGTGTCGGCGATGGTGCGGCCGGCGTAGCGGGAGCCGGGCTCGACGGGCAGCCAGTCGATCGCCAGCCCTTCGATGCGCTGCTGCAGCCGGCCGAGCTGCTCGGCGACGTGAGGGCCGCCCAGCGCCTCGACCAGCGCGTCGCTCTCCTCGTCGGTGAGGCCCACGACCTCCTGGCAGGCGTCGGGGTCGTCCAGGTCGTAGACGAGCAGGTCCCGCCGGCCCGTATGGTGGACGACCACGCCGATGCGCCGGCCCGAGCGGGTGGCGAGCTCGTAGCGGATGCCGACCCCCGGCAGGGGGGTTGCCTGCAGTTCCATCGTCGTCACCGCCTCCAATCCATCGCGTCCTGACGTGCACCGTACAGGACCTACCCGCGGCGCCGTGCTCCCAGCGATCGGCCTCGCGTGGTCCCGCCTCCCGGTCGACGACGCTGGCGCACTGGAGCCCGGCGGCCTAGCGCCGGCGCAGCCGGTGGACGCGCACGCCGGCAAGCCGCCGGTCCGGGGTCGACGACCACGTCCAGTCGGCCGCCGCGGCGGCAAGGAACGCCTCGGCGTGGGGGCGGCCGGGGTCGGCGATCCACACCTGCCCGGCTCCGTCCACCAGCCGCGGCAGCAGGCCGAGCAGCAGGTCGACGTTGCGCGGCTCGTACAGGACGTCCGAGGCCAGCACCAGGTCCCAGGGGGCCCGGGCGACGATCGCGGCCGGCTCGGTCCACGAGCACACCGCGGTGCTGATCGCGACCCCGTTGCGGGTGGCGTTGGTGGCCGCGAACGCGACCGCGTCGGCCGACCAGTCGGTGGCCAGCACCCGTCCACCGGCCAGCGCGGCCGCGACGCTCGGCAGGGCGAGACCGCAGCCGAGCTCCAGCGTCCGCGCGCCGCGCAGCGGCACGGCCGAGACGGCCCGGGCGAGCGCGAGGGCGCTCGGCCACAGCTGCGCCCAGTAGGGCAGGAACTCGTCACGCTCGAACGTGTCCTCGTCGAGCAGCGCCAGGCTGTCGCGGGGGTGTACGAGCCGCAGCGTGCGGCCGCCGACGGTCACCGTCTGCTCGGCCAGGTCACGCCATGGGCTCGGCGCCACGTTGGCGCTCACCCGGCTCGTGTCGTGCATGCGGCGGTCCTTCCTGCAGCTGACAGCCTCCGCCCAGCGTAGCGGCCGGTGGCGAGGCGGCCGGACTGCCCGGCCGGTTGGCGAGGCCGCCGGACGGCCTGCACCATGGCAGGCATGCGCATGCGTTCCTACCGCGCCGTGCTCGCAGCGCCGCAGGTGCTCCGGGTGTTCGGCGCGG
>JBIOYL010000151.1:0-6113 GCA_044870185.1 Actinomycetes bacterium
CGTAGCGCCGCGTTCGCGCACCAGCGCGCGCTGCGCAGCGCGTTCGCCCTGATCGCGGCGGTGCTGGTGGTCGAGGTCGCCGGTGGGCTGGCCAGCCGGAGCCTGGCGCTGCTGGCCGACGCCGGCCACCTGCTCACCGACGTGGCCGGCCTCGGCCTGACCCTGCTGGCGATCAGCATGGCCCGGCGGCCGGCCAGCCGCGAGCGCACCTACGGCTCCTACCGGCTGGAGATCCTGGCCGCGCTGGCCAACGCCATGCTGCTGTTCGGGGTGGCCGGGGCGGTGCTGGTCGAGGCCGCCCACCGGCTGGCCGACCCGCCGAGGGTGGCGAGTGGGTGGATGCTCGCGGTGGCGATCCTGGCGCTGGCCGCCGCCCTGGTCTCCGCGCGGCTGCTGCACGCCGGGCACCGCGAGAGCCTGAACGTGCGCGGCGCCTACCTGGAGGTGCTGTCGGACCTGTTCGGCGCGGCCGCCGTCATCGTGAGCGCGCTCGTCATCCGGACGACCGGGCTGTGGGCGGCCGACCCGATCGCCTCGATCCTGATCGCCGTGCTCATCCTGCCGCGCACCTGGCGCCTGCTGCGCGAGTCGATCGACGTGCTGCTGGAGGCCGCGCCCAGGGGCATGGACCTGGACCGGGTGCGGGCCCACATCGCCGGCGCACCCGGCGTCGCGGACGTCCACGACCTGCACGCCTGGACGATCACCAGCGGGATCGACGTGGTGTCGGCGCATGTCGTGCTCGAACCGGGCGCCAGCCCGTCGGCCGTGCTCGACCACCTGTGCGGCTGCCTGGCCGGCCACTTCGACGTGGAGCACTCGACCTTCCAGCTCGAGACGCACGACCGGCAGCGGCTGGAGACCGTCCACCACGCATAGCCGGACGGTCAGTCCGGCGGCCGGCCGAGCAGCCAGGACGCCTCGGTCTGGTTGGCGACCAGCACGTCGAAGCCGGCGAGCGCCCCAGGGGCGAGCGCCGTCGGCGGGGCGGCGTTCAGCAGCAGCCGGGCGCCGCGCCGGCGGGCGGCCTCGGCCGCGGCCAGCACGGCGGGCACGGGGATCTCGAGCTGGGCGACGAGCCGGGCGACGGCCACCGCCTGGTTGGCGCCCTTTCCCCCAAGGAAGGTGTCCAGGCGGTCGCCGAGCACCGTCTCCCCCGGCCTGGGCAGGCGGGGCACGCGGCTCACCAGGCCAGGGCGGCCTTCACCTTGTCGATCGTGGTGATCGGGGTGGGGTCCACGCCCCGGGCGATGGCGAGGTAGCAGGAGGTGAAGTCGGCGAATGCGGTCAGGCGCGCCAGGCGGACGAGCGCCGGGCCGTCGCCGGCCAGGCGGACGATCGGGTCGGTTGCGCCGATCGCGTCCAGGGCCGCGGCCAGGCGGCGGCCGTCCCACGGATGCTCACCCGCGACGTCACGCATGACCACGAGCTCCCGACCCGCGCCCAGGCCGCCGGTCAGGCCCACGATGTCGTTGTGGTTGGCCTCCGGGAGCGGGGCGCTCACGGCCGAGACCTTGGCGTTCTCGTTGCACTGGGTGCGCAGGCGGGTGGCCGCCACCGCCCCGAGCT
The DNA here is from genome assembly GCA_044870185.1 of Actinomycetes bacterium. Classification (GTDB taxonomy): domain Bacteria; phylum Actinomycetota; class CALGFH01; order CALGFH01; family CALGFH01; genus JBIOYL01. The sequence continues at coordinate 1,570 of JBIOYL010000151.1, forward strand.
GCCCGCTGCCCCACACGACCGGCAGGCGGCCGACCAGCCGGCGGGCGGCCCGCTTGGCCGGGTTGGCGGCCAGCGGGACCTCCGGGCCGAGCGCGGCCGTCTCGGCGTCCAGCGCGTCGGCGGCCGCGCCGAGCTGGGCGCCGAGCGGCGGCAGCACACCGACCGCCTCGGCGGCGACGAGCACCGGCACGAGCAGCGCCCACAGGGCCTGCCGGGGCAGCATCCCGCCGGCCACCGCGACGAAGGCGGCGTCGCAGGACCGTGCCAGCTCGGCGAGCCGGCCGCCCGAGGCCACCGCGACCAGCCGGGCGCCGGCCTGGACGCCCTGCTCCGCCGCCGCCAGGGTCTCGTCGGTGTTGCCCGAGTACGACACGGCGACGACCAGCGTGCCCGGCCCGACGAAGCAGGGCAGCCGGTCGCCGTTCACCGTGACCACCGGCACCGGCGAGCAGGCGAAGGCGAGCGCCGCCAGCACCGCACCGGCCACGCCCGAGCCGCCCATGCCGGCCACGACCAGGACGTCGGGTCGGGGGCCGGCCAGGCGGGCGCTGCGCGCGGCGGCCAGCGCCGGGCGCACCTGGCCGCCCGCGCCGGCCAGCGTGGCCAGCATGCCACCCGGGTCGCCGGCGGCCAGGGCGGCCGCGTCGTCCAGGTCGACGGGTACGCTCACGTGCCGGCGCTCTCTGGCTTCTCGGCCTCGTCGATCAGCATCACCGGCAGCCCGTCCCGCACCGGGTAGCGGTAGCGGCACGGCCCCTGGCAGGCGATCACCTGCTGCTCCGGCAGGTAGGCGACCTCGCCGTGGCAGTTCGGGCAGACGAGGATGGCGAGCAGGTCCGGGTTCAGCTCCATGCAGCCTCCTTGGACGAAACGGTAGGGGCGGGAACGGCTCAGGCCGGCTGGCCGCCGACCGCGGCGAGCACCTCGTCGCGCACGCGGGCCATGTCGGCCTGGGTGCCTGCCTCGACGTTCAGGCGCAGCAGGGGCTCGGTGTTGCTCGGACGCAGGTTGAACCACCAGCCGCCGCCGTCGACGGTCAGGCCGTCGGTATGGTCCCGCGCCTCGGGCGGATAGCGCTCGGCGATCGCGGCCAGCAGCGCGCCCGGATCGCCGTCCACCCGCCGGTTGAGCTCCCCCGAGTCGGCGTAGCGGCGGAACGGGGCGAGCACCTCGGACAGCGGCCGGGTGGCCCGGCTCAGCACCTCCAGCAGGACCAGGGCGGTGACCAGGCCCGAGTCGGCCCGCCAGTGGTCGCGGAAGTAGTAGTGCCCGGAGTGCTCGCAGCCGAAGATCGCCCCCTGCTCGGCCATCACCTGCTTGATGAACGAGTGGCCGACCCGGGTGCGCACCGGCGTGCCGCCGGCCGCCCGGATCGTCTCGGGCACCACGCGGGAGCAGATCAGGTTGTACAGCACGGTCGCCCCGGGCTCGCGTTCGCACATGGTGCGGGCGACCAGCGCCCCGATCAGGCTCGCCTGGACGATGCCGCCCCGCTCGTCGACCACGAAGCAGCGGTCGGCGTCGCCGTCGAAGGCAAGGCCGAGGTCGGCCTGCTCGGCGACCACCCGGACCTGCAGGTCCTTCAGGTTGTCGGGGTTGATGGGGTCGGCCGGGTGGTTGGGGAAGGCGCCGTCCAGCTCGAAGTACATCGGGACCAGCTCGAACGGCAGGCCCTCGAAGACGGCCGGCAGGACGTGGCCGGCCATGCCGTTGGCGGCGTCGGCCACCACCTTGAGCGGCCGCAGCGCGCTCGGGTCGACGAAGCCGCGCACATGCGCGGCGAAGGCGGCCAGCAGGCCGTCGCCACGGCGCTCGCTGCCGGGCCGCGGCGCCCGGCCGGCCGGCTCACCGGCGGCGACCATGGCCCGCAGCTCGGCCAGCCCGGACGCCTGGCCGACCGGCACGGCGCCGGGACGGCACAGCTTGATGCCGTTGTAGCGGGCCGGGTTGTGGGAGGCGGTCAGCATGACCCCGGCGACGTCGAGCTTGCCCGACACGAAGTAGAGCATGTCGGTCGAGCACAGCCCGACCCGGACCACGTCGGCGCCCCGGGCGGTGACCCCGTCGGCGAACGCCCGGGCCAGCGGCTCCGAGGAGGGCCGCATGTCCTGGCCGATCGCGACGGTGCCGGCGCCGGTCACGGCCACGAACGCCCGCCCCACCCGGCGTGCGAGCTGCTCGTCGAGCTGGTCGGGGTAGACGCCGCGGATGTCGTAGGCCTTGAACACGTGGTCGAGATCGGCGGGCACAGCCGCTCCCTCATGCGGGGCGATCGTGAAGGCGGCATTGTACCGATCTCCCCTGCGCGGCGGGCGGGATCTGCGCGGCTGGCGCACTCGTCCGATGCTTGACATCTGACCTAAGGTGATGCTCGGCACGTTCAGCCGATCCCATGCTTGTGGTCGGCCCGGGTCGGGTGCGCAACGGCGCCGCAGACCGGGACGGAAGCAGCAGGCACACGGACAGGAGCGGGCAGGTCGTGGACGTCGGCTCGATGGGCCAGCTCGACAGCTGGAAGCTCGGCAGGACCCGCCGGGGTCCGGCCCGCGGCAGGGCCGCGTTCCTCGCCGCGATGGCGCTGCTCGTAACCGGCTCGGCAACCGCCCCCACCGGGCACGTGGCGGCCGGGCCGCACCCGAGCGCCCGGCACGTCGTGGCGGCCCACAAGGCGCGGGCGTCCGCGCCCGACGCCGCCGCCGGTGACTGCCAGCCTTGGGCGCTGACGCAGGGCACCAGCCCGCTCGATGGCGACAGCCTGCGCGGCGGCCAGCCAGCCGCCAGGCTGCGCCACTCGCCGTGGGTCCGCTACGAGCTCGCTTCGGCTTCCAGGCCGGCGGCCGCCTCCGCGCCGGCGGCCGCCTCCGCGCCGGCGGCCAAGACGGTCGCCCTCACCTTCGACGACGGGCCCGACCCGCGCTTCACACCCCGGGTGCTGGCCATCCTGGCGCAAGCACACGTGCCGGCGACCTTCTTCATGGTCGGCCGGCACGCGGCCGCCCACCCGGACCTCGTCCGCCGGGTGGCCCAGGCGGGCAACGAGGTCGCCGGGCACACCTGGAACCACCGGTGGCTCACCCGCCTACCAGCCGCCGTCGCCGCGGCCGAGGTCGACTGCACCGACGCGCTGCTGGCCCGGCTCACCGGCCGGCCGGTCCGCGCCGTGCGCCCGCCCTACGGCGCGTACGACAAGGCCGTGGTCGACCTGCTGGCCGCCCGGAGGATCGTGACCACGCTGTGGAGCGCCGACTCCCGCGACTGGTCCCGCCCCGGGGTCGCCCGCATCGAGGCGAACGTCCTGCAGGAGCTGCGGCCCGGCGCGATCATCCTGCTCCACGACGGCGGCGGCGACCGCTCCCAGACCGTGGCCGCGCTGCCGGGTCTGCTGGCCGCCATCCACGCCCGCGGCTACCGCATCGTCCCGCTGCCCGACCGGGCGACGTAGGACGCCGGCCCGTCGCCATGCCAAGCGATACCGCTGCGACCATGATGAGCGCTGCCGATGTCCTGCGCGCGATCAGGACGCTCGAGGACCGAGACATCACCGTGTGGCTCAGCGACGCCGGCCCTGGTCGCTGCTGAGTCTATCGCAGGCAACCTTGGTTCCCGGGGCCGCTCCCGCCGGAAGGTCTACCGGCGGGAGCCGGAGCTGGAGCGGCCCGTGCGGAGCAGGCGGCCCTTATGGCCATCGCGCTCTTCGAGGAGGGCTGCGCCAGGCGGGAGTGCCCATCCCCGACGAGCGCGCCGCGAACAGCAGAGCTGGCCGGACGGCGGCGCGGAACCCAAGGGGACTGGTCACGAACGCCCCCGCGAGGGAAGCTTGTCCCGTCCTGGTCCTGGTTCTCCACGGCCCCGACGGGCTCCCCGTCGACGCATGCAACTCGGGCCTGTTGGCTCCGGCGACGGGCGACGTCGGTCCGCTTGGGGCACGGGGGATTTCGCCTCAGCCGCTCCTACCCACGTCTCGACCACTCCGCTTCCTACGGCGCAGGAGGTGCCCTGTGCGTAGTCCGACGGCATCCCGTCGCATCAAGCCCCGTGAGGTGCTGGTCTGGACCGCGGTCTCGGCCCTGGGCGCGGTGGCGTGGGGCATCGTCGCGCTCGTCCGCGGCGAGCGCATCAACGCGGTCTGGCTGCTCTTTGCTGCGCTCTGCTCCTACGCGATCGCCTACCGGTTCTATGCCCGCTTCATCGCCAACCGGGTCCTGCGGGTCAACGACCAGCGGGCGACACCCGCGGAGCGGCTCGAGAACAGCATCGACTTCCACAAGACCGACCGGCGAGTCCTCTTCGGCCACCACTTCGCCGCCATCGCGGGCGCCGGACCGCTCGTCGGTCCGGTGCTGGCCGCCCAGATGGGCTACCTGCCCGGCACGATCTGGATCATTGTCGGCGTGATCTTCGCCGGCGGGGTCCAGGACATGGTGACGCTGTTCTTCTCCACGCGCCGGGACGGCAAGAGCCTCGGGCAGATGGCACGCGAGGAGATCGGGCCGTTCGGCGGCGCCGCGGCGCTGGTCGCGGTCCTGCTGATCATGATCATCCTG
>JBIOYL010000152.1:0-18139 GCA_044870185.1 Actinomycetes bacterium
TCGGTGGCAGGACGGCCACGGCGGCGAGAGCGGCCAGCACGAAGGCGACGTTGTACAGGATGTCGTACAGCGAGAAGGCGCGGCCACGGTAGGCGTCGGGGATCGACTCCTGCACGATCGTGTCGACCGCGATCTTGGTGGCCGCCGCGGTGCAGCCGAGCAGGAAGCTGACCGCCTCCAGCGCCAGGGCGTAGGCCGCACGCGAGCCGAACCCGGCCAGCAGGCCGAAGGTGGCGACGCCGCTTGCGGTCAGCCCGGCGGTGACGATCGCCTGGCTGGCGAGATACCGGCCGGCGACCGGGGTGACCAGGGCGGCCAGCACCGTGCCGGCGCCGGCGGCGCCGATCACGGCGGCCAGGCCGGCCTCGTTGGAGCCGAGATAGGAGCGGATGGCGAGCAGGCCGCCAACGAACAGCAGCCCGACCAGGCAGCGGGTGAGGAAGATGGCGCCGAGCGCGGCCGCGGCCGGCCGGCTGCGGGCCACCACCCGGGCGCCGTCGACCAGGTCCTGCCAGACCCGGTGGAGCTCCTGGCCGAGCGCGGGCGGCGGCCGGCCCAGGTCCGGGCCGAGCAGCCCGCGGGGCAGGCGCAGCGACAGCAAGGCCGAGGCGGCGTAGGCGAGCGCCGAGACGCTCTCGGCGCTCGGCCCGCCGGCCGCCCGGTACAGCATGGCGCCGGCCGCCGCGCCACAGAAGGCGGCGATCGTGCCCCCGGTCGGGGCCACCGAGTTGGCCGCCAGCAGCTCGTCGCGGCGCACCACGTGCGGCAGCGAGGCGCTCTGGGTGGCCAGGTAGAAGCGGTTCAGCGACAGCGACAGCAGCACCACGCCGTACAGGGCCGGCCCGTCGACGCCGGCCGCGAGCTCGCCGGCGACGACCAGCGACAGCCCGGCGCGCACGACCGGGACCACGGTCAGGATCGGCCGGCGCGGCCAGCGGTCGATGAACACCCCGACGAACGGTCCGAGCAGCGAGAACGGCAGCAGGGTGACGGCCAGCAGGCCGGCGAGCTGGCCGGCCGAGGCGGCCCGCTCGGGGTTGAACAGCAGGAAGCTGGCCAGAGCGGCCTGGAACAGGCCGTCCGAGGCCTGGCTGGTCCAGCGGGCGGCCGCCAGCCAGCGGAAGTGGCGCTCGGCGAACAGCCGCCGCGCGGCCGCCAGCCGGCCGGCCGCCCGGCTGGCCGGCGGCCGCTCAGCGCCCGACCGGCTCGGCGTGGGAGACCCCGGGAGGACCACCGGCGATGAACTCCTCCACCGCTTCGCGGGCGGCGTCGTCGGTGTACTGCGCCGGGGGCGACTTCATGAAGTACGCCGACGGCCCGAGCAACGGCCCCCCGATGCCCCGGTCCAGCGCCAGCTTGGCGCAGCGGACGGCGTCGATGACCACCCCGGCCGAGTTCGGCGAGTCCCACACCTCGAGCTTGAGCTCCAGGTTGAGCGGCACGTCGCCGAAGGCGCGGCCCTCGATGCGGATGTAGCACACTTGCGGTCGTCCAGCCAGGGCACGTAGTCGCTCGGCCCGACGTGCACGTTGCGCCGGCCCAGGTCGCGGTCGATCTGGCTGGTGACCGCCTGGGTCTTGCTGAGCTTCTTGGACTCCAGCCGCTCGCGCTCGAGCATGTTCATGAAGTCCATGTTCCCACCGAAGTTGAGCTGGTAGGTGCGGTCGATCCGCACCCCCCGGTCCTCCATCAGACGGCTCAGCACCCGGTGGACGATCGTGGCGCCGACCTGCGACTTGATGTCGTCGCCGATGATCGGCAGGCCTGCCTGGCGGAAGCGCTCGGCCCACTCGCCGGTGCTGGCGATGAACACCGGCAGGCAGTTGACGAACGCGACGCCGGCTGCCAGCGCCTGTCGGGCGTAGAAGCGGGCGGCCTCCTCCGAGCCGACCGGCAGATAGCACACCAGCACGTCCGCCTTGGCGGCGCGCAGCGTCGCGGCGACGTCGACCGGGGGGGCGTCCGACTCCTGGATGGTGGCGGTGTAGTACTTGCCGAGGCCGTCCAGGCTCGGTCCACGCTGGACCTCGACGCCGGTCGGGGGGACGTCGGCGAACCGTATGGTGTTGTTCTCGCCGGAGAAGACCGCCTCCGCGAGATCCCGGCCGGCCTTCTTGGCGTCCACGTCGAAGGCGGCCACGAACTCCAGGTCGCCGACGTGGTAGCCGCCCAGGTCGACGTGCATGAGCCCGGGGACCTCGTCGCCCGGGCGGGTGTGGCGGTAGTACTCCACGCCTTGGACGAGCGACGAGGCGCAGTTGCCCACCCCGGCGATCGCGACGCGTACCTTACCCATCGGTGTGTGCTCTCCTCCTGCTTGGCGCGCCCGAGCCGGCCGGGGCCGGTAGCCGGGGGTCACGCGTGGTGGGGGGCTGGGCCGGCTGCCCAGTCGTGGCCAGGTCGTGCTCGACCGGACCCATCGGAGTGGACCGCGCCGTGGCCTGCGGCCCGGGCTCGGTGCGCTGGCCCGAGCCGGAGCGCCGCTCGGCCGCGATCAGCCGGTCGAGCCAGGCGATCTCGCGCTCGCGCTCGTCCAGCCCGTGGTTCATCAGCTCGACCGTGTAGGCGTCCATGCGGTCGCGGGCCGCCCGGAACGACGCCTTGACGTCGGCGAGCCGCTGCTGCAGGTAGCCGCGGCGCCGCTCGAGCTGGTCCAGGCGCGTCTCGGGACGCAGGTAGCGGAAGAACGCCAGCCGGAGCGAGAAGCGGTCCTGCTCCAGGTCGTGGACGTCGGCGGACTCGAGCAGCTCCCGGAACAGGAGCTCCCCCCGCTCGGTCAGCCGGTACACGTGCTTCTTGCGCGACGTGAAGGGCGACTCCTCGACCTGGAGGGCGCCGTCGGCGGCCAGGCGCTTCAGGCATGGGTACAGGGAGCCGAAGCTCACCCGCCAGTAGGCGCCCAGCTTCAGGGTGAGCTGCTTCTTGAGCTCGTAGCCCGACATGGGCGACTCCTTGAGCAGGCCCAGCACGGCTAGCTCGAGCACGAGGCGTCCTTCCCCACCGCCTGGCCGGCGGCCTTGATCGGTGACCCGTTCGACCCGTCGGCGCGGCGTCGTGGCCCGTGACCCGCTTGGCCGGATGTATCGCACCGACATATCGACACGATAGGTAGGACCGCCGGGCGTTGTCAACCGGTGGTGCGCCTCGGCCGGCGGGCGGCCGATCGACCGCGCCGGGCGGGGCCGCCGGCCGAGGCCGCCCAGCCCCGGGGACCGGGGACAGGTACACTCAAGGATCGTGGACCGGCAGCCCGCCGGGCCGACGTCCTTTTCTTGGCAGGCATGCGGCTCATCGACTACACCCTGGCGAAGCGGGCCAAGCTGACCGACCTGCGCGGCGGCCGGCTCTCGCGTGACGACGTGTGCGACGCGCACCCGGAGCTGCTCCGGGCCGCCCGCAACGTCGGCGAGGCGAGCCGCGTCATCTGCCCGGTCTGCGCCGAGGCGAAGCTGGTCTACGTCGCCTACGTCTTCGGCGACGCCCTGCGCCAGCGCTCCGGCCGCACCTGGCCCCGGGACGGGCTGGGCGACCTGGACCGCTCGGTCGACGAGTTCTCCTGCTACGTGGTCGAGGTGTGCACGACCTGCTCCTGGAACCACCTGGCCCGCCACTACCTGCTCGGCCGCCGGCACGTCGGCTGAGCGGCCCGGCCGCCGGCGCGTCGGCGGGCGGCCCGGCGCCGCCCCGGCCGGCAGACAGGACGGGCGCCGCGCCGCCTCGCCGCCGCTCCCCGGGGCTGGTGCCGCCCCGGGTGGCGGCGATCGGCCGCCCGGTGCGGGCATTGCCGGTCTGCTGCGGTACAGTGCTCGCTCATGACCACCGAGCTCGCCCCGTCCCGCGCCGCCCGACACAGGCCACCCGGCGCCCCCAGGCGGTCCCCCATCCGTCGGGCCTTCCGGCACTTCTGGTGGGTGGCCGTCCTTGCGCTCGCGGTCACGGCGGGAGGCCTGTTCGGCCTCGCCTACGCCTTCAGCAGGGTGCCCACGCCCACCGACGTCGCCTTCACCCAGGTGGTCACGATCACCGATGACAGCGGCCGCGACGTGATCGGCGAGATCTCGCCCGGCGAGAACCGCCGCATCGTGCCGCTGTCGAAGGTGGACCCGGTGCTGCGGCACGCGGTGCTGGCTGCTGAGGACAAGACCTTCTACCAGCACGGCGCCCTGTCCTACCGGGGCCTGCTGCGGGCCGCCTGGGCCAACGTGGTGCGCGGCCGGGTGGCCCAGGGCGGCTCGACCATCGCCCAGCAGTACGTCAAGGAGGCCTACGTGGGCTCGGAGCGCACGCTGCTGCGCAAGGTGCGCGAGGCGATGCTGGCCATCAAGCTCGAACGGACGACCTCCAAGGACAAGATCCTCGCCAACTACCTCAACACGATCTACTTCGGGCGGGGCGCCTACGGCGTGGAGGCGGCGGCCCGCACCTACTTCCGCAAGCACGCCAGCCGGCTCACCCCGGCCGAGGCGGCCCAGCTCGCCGGGTCGGTCCGCAGCCCCGAGTTCTACGCCAGGGCCGCCAACCGCCGGGCGCTTGCCAGCCGCCGCAACGCGGTGCTGAAGATCATGCTCGAGCAGCGCTGGCTCACCCGGGAGCAGTACGCCACGGCGGTCAGGGCGCCGGTCGAGATCACGCCGGTGACCTCCGGGTCGGGCGTCAACGCCAAGAACAAGACCTACGGCTACTTCACCGCGATGGTCCGCCAGTGGCTGTTCGACCACTACCCGGAGAGCCGCATCAACGTCGAGGGCTGGAAGGTCAGGACCACCTTCAACCAGCGGCTCCAGCAGGACGCGGCCGAAGCCGTCGCGCAGGTCCTGGACGAGCACGGCGACCCGGCCGCCTCCCTGGTCGCGGTCGACCCGACCACCGGCAGGGTGCTGGCCACCTACGGGGGCGCCGACTTCAGCAGGCAGCAGTACAACCTCGCGATGGTGTCGACCCGCCAGGCCGGCTCCACCATGAAGCCGTTCGTCCTGGCCGCCGCGCTGCAGGACGACCAGATCAGCGTGCACTCGACCTTCCGCGGCCCCAACCTCTACACGGCCTCGGACGGCCACCGCTACCGCAACTTCGGCCGGGAGTCGTACGGCGACATCAGCCTGCTCGAGGCGACCAAGCACTCGGTCAACACGGTCTATGTCCAGCTCATGGAAAAGGTGGGGCCGAAGGCGGTCGCCGACATGGCCCTGCGGACCGGCCTGGCCGACACGCTGACCAGCAACGACAAGCCCGCCAACCTGAACCCCCAGGGCCTGCCGATCGCCCTCGGCGCCAACGGCGCCAGCTCGCTGCAGCTCGCCTCCGCCTTCGGCACCTGGGCCGACCGCGGCCTGCACCGTCCCCCCTACATCGTGGAGACGATCACCAGGCCGAACGGCCAGGTGGTCTACGACCACGCGCACGACCCGAAGGCCCAGCCCAGGCAGGTGGTCGACCCGAACACGGCCGACACCGTCAACTACGCGCTCAAGGGCGTGATCGAGGCGGGCACCGGCACCGCCGCCCAGATCGGCCGGCCGGCGGCGGGCAAGACGGGCACGACCAACGACTTCACCGACGCCCGCTTCGCCGGCTACACCCCGAACTTGTCGGCCGCGGTCTGGCTCGGCTACCTCGACCCCAGGCACAAGCTCGACAACGTCCACGGCTACGCCCACGTGCAGGGCGGCTCGCTGCCGGCCCGCATCTGGCGGACGTTCATGCTCAAGGCGGTGGCGGACCTCGGCTTGCCGCCGGTGGACTTCGCCCAGCCGAACCTGGACGTCGGCACGGTGCTGAACTCGACCACGACCCTGCCGCCGCCGACCGCGCCGCCGACGCTGCCGGCCTCCTCGCTGCCCCCGCCGACCCTGCCCAACCGGACGTTGCCGAGCGTCACCTTCCCGCAGCCGCCGCCCACGTTCAACACCTTCCCGCCGACCACCCGGCGCCGGCGCCCGAGGCCCTGAGGCCGGCCGTGCGCGGCGTGACCGAGACGCCCGCCGGCCGGCTGGACACCTCCGCCGGCCGGCGCTGGCCGCCGCGGCGCGCGGCCCTGCTCGTGGTCGGGCTGTGGGCGGCCACCAGGGTGGCCGTCGTCGTGCTGGCGCTGAACCCCCAGCTGTACTCGAACATGACCTTCGGCGACGTGCGCGTCTACGGCGCCAAGGTCGAGCGCATGTTCCAGGGCGAGGTCCTCTACCGCGACATCGCCACCGAGTACCCGCCGGGCAGCGTCCCGTTCACGCTCGTCCCCGCGCTGGCCGCGGGCACCGGGCCCGGCTACCGGCGTGCCTTCGTGCTCGAGATGCTCGTGGTCGACGCGGTCGGCCTGTACGCCGCGGCGCGGCTGGGCCGGACGGTCGACCGTGGCCGGCCGCGCATCCCCGGAGCCTACGTCCTCGGCATGGCCGCGCTCGGCCCGTTGCTGCTGCTCCGCTTCGACCTGGTCCCGGCCGTCTGCGTGCTGCTGGCCATCGCGTTCGCCGCCGAGGGGCGGGCCGGGCCGGCGGCGGCCGCGCTCGGCTTCGGCACCGCGGCCAAGATCTTCCCCGGCGTGCTGGCACCCTTGCTGGTGGCAGGGCTGGTGCCGGCGGTCGGCTGGGGGCGGGCGCTGCGGCGCACCGTGGCGCCGCTGGTGCTCGCGTTCGCCGTGCCGGTCGTCCCGGCGCTGGTGCTGTCGGTGCGCGGCACGCTCGCCTCGGTCTCCTACCACGCGGCCCGAGGCGTCCAGATCGAGAGCCTGTGGGCCAACGGCATCGACCTCGCCCACCTGCTGGCCGGCCTGCCCGCCCGCACCATCTACGGGCACGGGGCGTTCGAGCTGGACTCGCCGCTCTCGGGCGTGGCCAGGTCCGCCTCGCAACCGGTCACCCTGGCCGCCCTGATCACGGTCGCCGTGCTCGTCTGGACGCGCGCCCGCCGGCTGGGCGGCCTGCGGCCGGGCGACTGGGCGGGCGCGTTCACGCTCGGCGTGTTCGCCTTCGTGCTGCCGAGCAAGGTGCTGTCGCCCCAGTACCTGCTGTGGCTATGCGCCGCCATGGTCGGCCTGGTCTGCCGGCCGACCGGGCGGCGGGCGTTCGGCGCCCTGCTGGCCGCCGGCATCCTGTCCCAGGTGGTGTTCCCCTTCCGCTACCGCCAGCTCGAGTTCCTGCACGCACCCGAGGTCGTGCTGCTCACCGCCCGCAACCTGCTGCTGCTCGTGGCGGCCTGGCTTGCGACCAGGGCGTTCCTGCAGGGCACTCGGACCGCACAGGCCCCCGGAGCCGCACAGGCCCCCGGAGCCGCACGGGACACCGGGGCCGCGGGCCCCAGGGCCGCACGGGACACCGGGGCTGCGCGGGGCCCTGGGGCCGCGCGGGCGTCGCCCCGCCCGCCGGCCGCGCCGCCCTGACCTGCCCGGCGCCCCTCCCCGCCCAGGCCAGGCGGGGCCGCCGGCCACGCGCCCGGCTCCCGTCGGACCGGAGGCGCCGGTGTGCAACCAGGCTGTGGACAACCCCGACGCCTGTCACAGGCCAGTGCCAGACTCCCCCCAGGCTGGGACGACACCAAAGCCAGCACAGCCGAGCGACGAAGGGAGCGGAGGTGGAGCGGACGGCGGTTTGCCGGCGGGGGCGGCGTACTGCTACCCTCGGTCGGCTCACGCTCCTGCTCCCACCCGACCCGACGGGCTCCAGGGGACCCAAACACGGGACTCCCTGGGCGCCGAGGGGCCGGGGTCCCGAGGGTGCCCCGGACGGTGTGGGGGCCGCTTCAGTCCAGAGGAGGTGACATGCGTCACTACGAAGTCATGATCATCGTCGACCCCAGCCTGGAAGACAAGGACGTCAAGGCTGCGGTCGACAGGTTCCTCACCACGGTGACGAGCCGCGGCGGCAAGGTCCTCAACGTGGACCACTGGGGCAAGCGCCGCTTCGCCTACGAGATCCGTCACCTCAATGAGGGCTATTATGCCGTGGTCACGCTCGAGGCGACGCCGGCGACCGTCGACGAGCTCTCCCGCGTGCTCGGGCTCGCCGACAGCGTGATCCGACACAAGGTCGTCCGTCCCGAGGCCGCCTGAGCGGCCCCGGCGACGTCCTCCTTCCCCGCTGGCCCGACCGGGCCGTACGGCGTTCGCGCCTGCGGTCCAGGGCCTTGAGAACCGGTTCGTGTCCGGCCGCCGGCCGGCGCGGGATGTGAGCGAGGTGTGCGAATGGCAACCGACAACCAGGTCATGCTCGTCGGCAACCTGACCGACGACCCGGAGCTCCGCTTCACCCCCAGCGGCGCGGCCGTGGCCAACTTCCGGCTCGCGGTCACCCCCCGGGTGCGCGACGGCGAGACCTGGAAGGACGGCGAGACGTCGTTCTTCCGCGTCAACGTCTGGCGTCAGCAGGCCGAGAACGTCGCCGAGTCCCTGACCAAGGGCTCGCGCTGCATCGTGGCGGGCCGGCTGCGGACCCGGTCCTGGGAGACCCCCGAGGGCGAGAAGCGCTCGGTCACCGAGGTCGAGGCCGACGAGGTCGGGCCGAGCCTGAAGTTCGCCACCGCCAAGGTGGAGCGCGCCGCCCGGGGGTCGGGTGGCGGCGACTGGGCCGGCAGCGCGGCCGGCTCGTCCCGCGGTGGCCAGTTCAACGACGAGCCGCCGTTCTAGCGGCAGGCGCTCGCAGCGGCATGGCCGCGCGAGCGCCACGACAGGAGCAGACAGGCCGGGCAGCGCCGTCCGGCCGGGAGGCATGAGGAGATGGCAACCAAGAGCACCTTCCAGCGCAAGCCCAAGCGCAAGTTCTGCCAGTTCTGCGCCGACAAGCAGGACTTCATCGACTACAAGGACGTCAACCTGCTGCGCAAGTTCATGAGCGACCGTGGCAAGATCCGCGCGCGCCGGGTCACCGGCAACTGCGCACAGCACCAGCGTGACGTGGCCACGGCGATCAAGAACGCCCGCGAGATGGCGTTGCTGCCGTACTCGGTGCGCTAGGCGACACCCGGCGGCCACAGCCGACCGCCGGGCCCGACGAGGAGCTCTGTCCGTGAAGGTCATCCTTACCCAAGAGGTTCGCGGGGTCGGCGCCCCGGGCGACATCGTGGACGTGGCCGACGGCTACGGCCGCAACTACCTGTTGCCCCGCCGGCTGGCCCGCCTGGCCACCCCCGGCGCGGTCAAGCAGGCCGAGGGCATCCGGGCCCGCCGGGCCGCCCGGGAGATCGCCGACCTCGAGCAGGCCCGCAGCATCGCCGCCCAGCTCGCCTCGCTCCAGGTCGTCGTCCCCGCCAAGGCCGGCGCCGGCGGCCGGCTGTTCGGCTCGATCACCACGCCGCAGATCGTCGACGCGGTGGTCAGGAGCGGCGGCACCCGGATCGACCGGCGCCGCATCCACCTGGACGCCCCGATCAAGCACACCGGCACCCACCGCTTCACCGTCCGCCTCCACCCCGAGGTCGAGGCGACCGTCAACCTGGAGGTCGTTCCCGGCTAGCGAGCCGGTCATGTATATCGGTGTCGCGCCGAGATCACCTTGCGTGCGACAGCCCGCGGTGACGGCGCACACCGCGGGTACGTGACCGGCTCGCTCGCGAAGCGTCAGGAGCACCAGCGCGTGGCCATCCGCCCCGTCCCCGACGGAGGCTCGCCTTCCCCAGCTTCCGAGCGCGTCCCACCCCACAACGTCGAGGCCGAGGAATCCGTCCTCGGGTCGATGCTGCTGTCGAAGAATGCCATCGCCGAGGTCCTCGAGCTGCTCCACGAGGACGACTTCTACCGGCCGGCCCACCGGACGGTGTTCGCCGCCATCCTCACCCTGTACTCGCACGGCGAGGCGGTCGACGAGATCACCGTCTACGAGCACCTGCGCCGCAACGGTCTGCTCGAGCACGTCGGCGGCGCGCCGTTCCTGCACTCGCTGGTCGCCGGCGTGCCCACGGCGGCCAACGCCGGCTACTACGCGCGCATCGTCGCCGAGGCCGGTGTCCTGCGCCGCCTCATCGACGCCGGCACGCGCATCGTGCAGCTCGGCTTCGAGACGCCCCAGGACACCGAGCGGGCCGTCGACCGTGCCGAGGCGCTCGTCTACCAGGTCGCCCAGGGCCGGGTCACGCAGGACTACGTGAGCCTGCGCGAGGTGCTGACCAGCACCCTGGAGGACATCGAGCGCCTCCACGAGGACCGGCGCGAGCTCACCGGCGTGCCCACCGGCTTCCCCGCGCTCGACCGGCTCACCTCGGGGCTGCAGCGCTCCAACCTCATCATCGTGGCGGCCAGGCCGAGCGTGGGGAAGGCACTGGCCCTCGACACGCCGCTGCCCACCCCGACCGGCTGGACGACCATGGGCGAGGTCGCGGTCGGGGACCGGCTGATCGGTGCGGACGGCAAGCCGGCAACCGTCGTCGCGGCCACCGACGTCCTGTACGGCCGGCCCTGCTACGAGGTGGAGTTCTCGGATGGGACCGTCATCGTCGCCGACGCGTACCACCAATGGCTGACCGAGACCCGGGCGGCACGCAAGTCGGCATGGGCAGCCGCCCGGGGATACCACCGGACGTTGACACAGCGGACGCTGGCTTCGGTCAGGACCACGGAGGAGATCCTCGCGACGCTTCGCTGCAACGGCACGGAGCGGCGCTTGAACCACGCCGTGGTCAATACCAGGCCGCTTGATCTGCCCGCGCAGGAGCTGCCGGTGCCGCCCTATGCACTCGGGGTGTGGCTAGGAGACGGCAACACGGCGAGTGCGAGGATCACGACCGCCGACCCCGAGATCGTCGTCCACCTGGAGGCGGACGGGTTGCGCAGCCTCGGCGTCCTGGGCGACAAGCACATTCCCGTGATGTACCTGCGAGCTTCGGAGGCGCAACGACGTTCGCTCCTCGCCGGATTGCTCGATACCGATGGGACCGTCACCGGCAGCGGCGCGGTGCAGTTCAGCGTGACCTCGCGGCGGCTTGCCGAGGACACATTCGAGCTGCTCGTCAGTCTCGGCTACCGCTGCTCGTTTGCCGCCAAGCAGGTCAAGGGCCGGACAGCGGCCTCCTCGATGGCATACACCCTCACGTTCTCGACGGCCGACGAGGTCTTCCGGCTGGAGCGCAAGCGGCGGATGCACAAGGAGCGAAAGGGTCCGGGCCGGACCGGCAAGCGCCTCATCACCGCGGTGCGGCCCGTCCCGAGCGTGCCGGTGCGCTGCGTCGAGGTCGACAGTCCCGACCATCTCTACCTCGCCAGCCGGTCGATGCTCCCGACGCACAACTCGGCCCTGGGCCTGGACGTCGCCCGCCACGCCGCGGTGCGCGCCCAGGTCCCGACAGTGGTGTTCTCGCTCGAGATGAGCCGGACCGAGCTGGTCCAGCGGCTCATGTGCGCCGAGTGCACGGTCGACATGCAGCGCCTGCGCACCGGGCGCATGGAGGAGTCGGACTGGACCCGGCTCACCCGCTCGCTCGGCCGGCTGGCCGACGCCCCGCTGTTCATCGACGACGCCGCGTCCATCACGATGATGGAGATCCGGGCCAAGTGCCGCCGCCTCAAGCAACGGCACGACCTCGGCCTGGTCATCGTCGACTACCTGCAGCTCATGCAGCCGGCCAAGCGGGTCGAGAACCGCCAGCAGGAGGTCGCCGAGATCTCCCGGTCGCTGAAGCTGCTGGCCAAGGAGCTGGACATCCCGGTCATCGCGATCTCGCAGCTGTCCCGCCAGACCGAGGCGCGCGCCGACCGCCGGCCGCTGCTCAGCGACCTGCGCGAGAGCGGCTGCCTGACCGCCGACACCAGGGTGGCGCGCGCGGACAGCGGTGCGGAGGTGCGCCTCGGCGAGCTGCTGGCGCGCAACGAGCGCGACATTCCTGTCTGGACGCTCGACGAGCAGCTCAAGTTGGTGCCCGGGACGATGACCCACGTGTTCCCGAGCGGGGTCAAGCCCGTGTTCGAGCTACGCCTCGCTTCTGGTCGGAGGTTGAAGGCCAGCGCCAACCATCCATTCCTCACATTGGATGGTTGGCGGCCGCTGGCCGAGCTCGCCATCGGCGACCGCCTCGGCGTGCCTCGCGCGATCCCCGAACCTCGTTGCCCAGTGGCCTGGCCAGAGCCAGAGATCGTCATGCTGGCTCATCTCCTTGGCGATGGCTGCTTCGTCGCCAGGCAGCCCATCCACTACACGAGCCAGGATCTGGCGAATCTTGCAGTTGTCGAGCGAGCAGCGACGCATTTCGGGATCAGGCCACGACGGGTAGAGCAGGAGGGCTGGACGCACGTCTACCTGCCCGCGCCCTACCGGCTCGTGCGTGGCAGGCGAAATCCCATCGCTGCTTGGCTTGACCGCTTCGACCTGTATGGACTGCACAGCTGTGACAAGTTCATTCCGCGCGAGGTGTTTGGCCTGCCCGGCTCGCAGCTGGCCACCTTCGTTCGCCATCTATGGGCAACAGATGGGAGCTTGGGATTCTCTGGCCAGGGACGAGTGTATTACTCGTCCTCGAGCCGTCGCCTCATCGAGGATCTTCAATCGTTGCTGCTGCGCTTCGGTGTTCTGAGCCGTGTCGAGAAGACGCAGAAGCTTGGCTATCGAGCTGGTTTCCAATTGAACGTAATTGGTGCTGAGAATCAGCTCCGTTTCCTAGATCAGGTTGGTGTTCACGGCGCTCGAAGCAGCCGGGTACCAGACCTGGTCGATCACTTGAGAAGAGTCAAGAAGTACCCATACTCGGACAACCTGCCGACCGAGATTTGGGCCAGAGTAGATGCTTTGCTGCATCAGCGGGCTTCGAGTCGTCAAGCGCCAGCTGTTGCGCTTGGCCTCGAACGCGGTAGCGGTCGACCTTTCGATCGAGGGCCAGGTCGAAGTCGACTGGCCGAGGTCGCTGGAATCCTGGAAGACAAAAGGCTCATGCAGTTGGCGACCTCCGATGTTTTCTGGGATCGCATCGTTGAGCTCAAGTCGTTCGGCTACGAACCCGTCTTTGACGCTACGGTACCAGGATCGGCGAACTTCGTGGCCAACGGAATTGTTGTCCATAATTCTTTAGAGCAGGATGCAGACGTCGTCCTGTTCATCTACCGGGACGAGCTGTACGACCCCGAGTCGGCTCGCAAGGGCGAGGCCGACCTCATCCTCGCCAAGCACCGCAACGGCCCGACGGACACGGTCGTGGTCACCTTTCAGGGCCAGTACTCCCGCTTCGCCCCGATGGCCCCGCGCAGCCTCTGACCTCGCCCTGACGCCTGCCGCCGATCACCTTGCTTGGGCTGCCAGTCATCGCCACGGCGGTGGCCGCTCCTCCGCGATCCCGCTCGGAGCTTGGCATTGGCAATCGAGTGAGCAGGAGCCACGCGGCCGCGTGCGAGCTCCACCCGGCGGAAACACCGGAGCCGGTCGTACTGTTGATGGGAGCGGAGACGACGACGTGACGACCGAGAGGAGCCCGAGCATGCTGTTCGGTACACGCAAGACCCGCATGCCCACCGAGGCCGAGGCCCTGCCGGGGCGGGCCGAGCGCATACCGATCCCAGACCGCCACTTCGTCAAGGGCACGCCGCTGGCGCCGCCGTTTCCCGAGGGGATGGAGCAGGCGCTGTTCGGGATGGGCTGCTTCTGGGGTGCCGAGCGGGTGTTCTGGCAGGCCGACGGGGTGTTCACCACGGCGGTCGGCTACGCCGGCGGCTTCACGCCCAACCCGACCTACGCGGAGGTGTGCAGCGGGCTAACCGGGCACGCCGAGGTGGTGCTGGTGGTGTTCGACCCCAAGCGCATCGGCTACGAGACGCTGCTGCGGCTGTTCTGGGAAAACCACGACCCGACCCAGGGCATGCGTCAGGGCAACGACGTGGGCACCCAGTACCGCTCGGCCATCTACGCCTTCTCCGACGGCCAGCAGGAGGCGGCGCTGGCCTCCAGGGACGCCTATCAGCGGGTCCTCGCCGCGGCCGGCTACGGCCAGATCACCACCGAGGTCGAGCGGGCCCCCGAGTTCTACTACGCCGAGGCCTACCACCAGCAGTACCTGGCCAAGAACCCGGACGGCTACTGTGGGCTGGGCGGCACGGGGGTGAGCTGCCCGGTCGGGCTGGCCACGTCGGGCGAGCCCGGCCGGGCGCAGTGACGGCCCCGGCCATCCTGGCCGAGGACCTGTCCAAGCGCTACGACGAGGTCGAGGCCGTGCGAGGGGTCAGCTTCGAGGTCGTCCCCGGTGAGACGTTCGGGTTCCTCGGCCCCAACGGCGCCGGCAAGTCGACCACGATCGCCATGCTGTGCACGCTGGTGCGCCCCACCGGCGGGCGGGCGCTGGTGGCCGGCTTCGACGTGCTGGCCGACCAGGCCGAGGTCCGCCGCCGGATCGGCCTCGTCTTCCAGGACACCACCCTCGACGACTACCTCACCGCCACCGAGAACCTGCGCTTTCACGCCGAGCTGTACGGGGTGCCCAAGGCCATCCTGGCAGACCGGATACGCCGGGTGCTCGGCATGGTGGCGCTGTGGGAGCGCCGCGACAGCCTGGTGCGGACCTTCTCGGGCGGGATGAAGCGGCGGCTCGAGATCGCCCGTGGCCTGCTGCACTCGCCGCGGGTGCTGTTCCTCGACGAGCCAACCGTCGGCCTCGACCCCCAGACCCGCAGCCAGATCTGGGCCTACCTCGGCGAGCTCAAGCGCCGCGAGCGCACCACGATGTTCCTCACCACCCACTACATGGACGAGGCCGAGTACTGCGACCGCATCGCGATCATCGACGGCGGCCGCATCGTCGTGATGGACACCCCGGACGCCCTCAAGGCGAGCGTCGGCCGCGACCGGGTGCAGGTGCGCACTGACGACGACCAGGCCGCCATCGCCGCCCTGCGGGAGCGCTTCGGGCTGGAGGCGACCATGAGCGAGGGTACGGTCACCGTCCAGGTCGAGGCCGGCGAGGAGTTCGTGCCGCGACTGTTCGCCGGGCTCGGCGTCCCGATCCGGGCCGTGAGCGTCGCCCGGCCGACCCTGGACGATGTCTTCATGACCTACACCGGGCGCACCATCCGCGACGCCGAGGCGTCGGCCGGCGACCGGCTGCGGGCGAGCCCGTTCGGCCGCGCGCGGATGGGGGGTAGCCGTGGGCGCCGCCGTCACCGACGTCGTCCCGGTCCGCGAGGCCGGCGGGCGGCTCACCGACGACCTGCGTGCCGTCCGGGTCGTCTGGCGGCGCGAGCTCATCCGCTACCTGCGCAACCGGACGCGGATCGTGACCTCGCTGGTCCAGCCGGTCCTGTTCCTGTTCGTGCTCGGCACGGGCCTGACCCGCATCCTGCCCAGGCAGCCCGGCGGCACGATCGACTTCCGCACCTTCATGTTCCCGGGCGTGCTGGCGATGACCGTGCTGTTCACCGCCGTCTTCTCGGCAGTGTCGATCGTGTGGGACCGCGAGTTCGGCTTCCTGCGCGAGATGCTCGTCGCACCGGTTCGGCGCGGGGCGCTGGTGGTCGGCAAGTGCCTGGGCGGCGCCACCGTCGCCACCATCCAGGGCGCCATCATGCTGGCGCTGGCCGGCCTGGTCCACATCCCCTACTCGCCGGCCCTGCTCGCCGTCCTGCTGGCGGAGATGGGGCTCACCGCCTTCGCCTTGACCGCGCTCGGCACGATGATCGCGAGCCGCATGGGCCGGATCGAGTCGTTCCAGGTCGTGATCCAGTTCCTGGTCCTGCCCATGTTCTTCCTGTCCGGCGCGCTGTTCCCTCTCACCAATCTGCCCCGCTGGCTGGCCGCGCTCACCAAGCTCGACCCGCTGAGCTATTCGGTCGACCCACTGCGGCGAGCCGTCTTCGGCCACGTCAGCGTCCCGCCCCGGCTCGTGGCCACGCTGAACCCCGGAATGACCTGGAACGGCTGGCGGGTGCCGACCGTGCTGGAGCTCGGCCTGGTCGCCGTGCTCGCCCTCGGCCTGCTCGCCCTGGCCGGCGTGCAGTTCTCCCGTCCGGAGTGACACCGGCCCTCCGTCCGGTGCGGGGCCCGGCCCTGGGGGCGTCAGGTGACGGCCGCCGGGGCGGCCGTCGGGATGGCCGCTTGGGCGGAAAACGAGCGGATTTCGTGAACATGAGGGATTGACGTTCGCATCCCGAGTGGTCGTGTTCTGCGGGCAAGGCTGATCCCCAGGGTTGCAAGTCCGGCCCTGCACTCTCGGTGGGAGCGGCGCGTGATGGCTCGGGCAACGTCGCCTTCTCGGCGAGCCGGCATCGCCAGCACGCATGCCTGCCCTGGGAGGCGATCCGCCTGGTCGTGCTGACCGCCGCCGGTCTGCGGCGCGCGCCGCCGGCTCGGCCCACCCGAGGCCACCCGAGTCCGCCCGCTTGCTCGAGCGGCGCAGGGACGCGGCAGCGCCGACACAACCGGCCCGCGCCACGGCCCCGCCCTCGGGCCGCCTGCGGCCAGCCGGCCGATGCGGAAGGAGGGTGAGGAGCGCCACCGCTCCCCATCCGGCGCAGGACACCGACTCCCCGGCACCGGTGGTGCGACCCGACGGGCTCGGTTCGACGCAACCACGCAAAGGAGCTCCACGTGAGGAAGGCGCGAAGCATCCTGGTCACGTTGACGGCGCTGGCCGCCGTGCTGGCGCTGGCGACCCCGCCGGCGGTGGCCACCGCCCGCACGCCGCGCTGGCTGCTGCACACCCAGCGCTTCCGGGGCGGCATCTCGAACGGCGTGCGGGCCATGGCCAGCCCGGAGGCCGCCGCGGCACAGGCACGGTTCAGGGGGGCGCGCCTGGCGGCCCAGGCCGCGGCCCCCTCCCTGAACAACGTGCAGATGAACGACGACTCCAACCCGCCGCTGCCGCAGAACGAGACGGCGGTCGCCTACAACGTCGCCAACCCGCTCATCGCGGTCGCCGCGGCCAACGACTACGTCAGCGGCGGCGTGGCGGTCATGCGCACCTTCGACGGCGGCCGCCACTGGCAGACGACCCGCGTCGTCCCGCAGTTCGTCGGGACGCGTGACTTCTGCACCGGCGGTGACCCGTCGGTCGCCTACAGCCGCCGCGACCGGGCCTTCTACATCGCGCAGCTGTGCTTCTTCCGCGTGCTGCCGTTCTCCGAGGTCCAGATCTACAAGTCGGTCGACAACGGCAAGACGTGGACGCCGGGCCGCCAGGCGGCGCTCGCGGCCACCAACTTCGACTACGCCACCGGCACAGTGGACGACTCCATCTTCAACGACAAGGAGTACATCACCGTCGACAACCACCCGACGAGCCCGCACTACGGCCGGCTGTACGTCACCTACACCAAGTTCCACCTGCTGCCGGACGGGACGAGCGACTACTGCCCGATCCAGCTCGCCTACACCGACGTCGTGCCGACCTTCAACCCCGCGCTCACGGTGTTCAACCACACGGCGATCGTCCCCGACGCGCCGGGCTCGGGCGGCCTCGGGGAGTCGGCCAACCAGTTCAGCGTGCCGCAGGTCGAGCCGGACGGGACGCTCGACGTCGTCTACACGCTGGAGGAGTGCAACACCGCCCTCGACCACGGCTTCCGCTTCCAGAAGTCCGGCAACGGCGGCGCCAGCTTCCTGCCCGCGCCGGTCCGCATCGACAAGCCGGGCCAGTTCGCCGACAACCCCGACCCCGCCGACCTGCTGCCCCCGACCCACTTCCGCGCCCCCGGCACCAACGCGTTCGCGATCAACGAGCACACCGGCACGATCGTGTTCGCCTACCAGAACAACGTGAACCGGGCGGCGTCGGGGGCCGACATCTCCATCCAGGTCTCACGCGACCACGGCCTGCACTGGGGCAACATGCGCTTCCTGAGCACCGTCGCCGGGCGGCCGGCTCCCAACGACCAGTTCTTCCCCTGGATCGCCACCGACCAGGCCGGCCGGTTCTACGCCATCTGGTTCGACCGGCGCCGCGACCCGGCCAACCGCAACATCGACACCTGGCAGGCCGTGTCCACCACCGACGGGGTGAGCTGGCAGACCTACCGGATCAGCACCAGATCGTGGAACCCGGACCTCGGCTTCTTCACCTCGGGTGCCTTCATCGGCGACTACAACGGCCTGGCCGCATCGAACCAGGCCGTCTACCCGGTCTGGACCGACGGCCGCAACAACGCCATCGCAAGGACCGGCATCGGCGAGACCGACATCTTCACCAACGTCGAGATCCGCGGATAGCCACCCATCCGGTCGGGGCCGGGGTGGCATCGGCGCTGGCCGCCACC
>JBIOYL010000153.1:0-3547 GCA_044870185.1 Actinomycetes bacterium
CCCCCCCCCCCGACCCCATTGCATGCCGGACGACCGGCCGGTCGTCCGTAGAATGACGGCATGTTGGAGGAGCTAACCCGTAAGCGGGCGCGGCTGCGGGCCGAGCTGGCCGCCACCGGTGGCGTCATGGTGGCGTTCTCGGGCGGCGCCGACTCCGCCTTCCTGCTCGCCGCCGCCGCCGAGGCGCTCGGGCACCGGGCGGTGGCCGCCACCGGCGTGTCGCCGAGCCTGGCCGAGGCGGAGCTGGCCGACGCGCGGGCGTTCGCCGCCGGGCTGGGCGTGCGCCACGTGGTCGTCGCCACCTACGAGGGCGCTCGTCCCGGCTACGTGGCCAACGGCCCCGACCGCTGCTACTTCTGCAAGGCCGAGCTGTTCGACGTGCTCGGCCCGATCGCCCGGGCCGAGGGGCTGGCGCTGGCGGTCGGGACCAACACCGACGACCTGGGTGACTGGCGGCCCGGGCAGCGGGCCGGCCAGGAGCGCGGCGTGCTCAGCCCGCTGGTGGCCGCCGGGTTCTCCAAGGCTGACGTGCGCGCCGCGTCGCGTGCCATGGGGCTGCGCACGGCCGACAAGCCGGCCGCCGCCTGCCTGGCCTCCCGCATCGCCTATGGCGTCCAGGTGACCCCGGCCCGGCTGTCCCGGGTGGAGCGGGCCGAGGCGCTGGTGCGCTCCTTCGGGCTGGCCCAGGTCCGGGTCCGCGACCACGGCGACCTGGCCCGCGTCGAGGTGCCACTGGACGCCCTGGCCGTGCTGGTCGCCCCGGAGCGGCGGGACCGGCTGGTGGCCCGCCTGCGGGAGCTCGGCTTCGTCTACGTCACCTTGGACCTCGAGGGCTTCCGGTCCGGCAGCATGAACGCCCGGCTCGAACCGGCCGCGGGTCCGACAACCGCCGCATGCCGGGCGGCGCCGGCCCGATGACCGCGCGCCAGCCGGCCACGTCGCGGGTCGTCCACTGCTCGCTGCCCACCGAGCTGGCCAGCCGGCCGGTCCTGCATGGCCTTGCCCACGCCGCCGGTGCGGTGGTCAACATCCGCCGGGCCAACGTCGACCCGGAGCTCGGCGTGGCCTGGTTCATCCTGGAGCTGTCCGGCCCGCCCGGCGAGGTCGACGCGGCCGAGCGCTGGCTGGCCGACCAGGGCGCCCGCATCGAGCGGATCGAAGAGGACCATGCCGCCGGATGACGACCATCCGGCCGGATGCCGGCCGGCTAGACTGGCCCGATGAAGGGCAGGCGCACCCGCTGGGATCCGGAGACGCTGGTCTGCGCGCTCGACGGCCACGTGGTGCCGGCCGGCACCGTCGCGCGGCTGCGCCCCACCGACCTCGGGCTCGGCATCGACCTGCCCGACGGCCGGCGCTTCGCACGCTGCCTGCGCTGCGACGCCTGGGTGGCGACCGAGCCGCCCGCCGACCCGGAGCGCGACACCCTGCCGCCACCGGAGGAGATCGAGCTGCCGCGGCGCGGCAAGGCCCTGCGCGACGCGATCGTGCTGCGCGTGATCGCGGTCGACCGGGCGCTGCACGCGCTGGTGTTCGCGCTGATCGCCGCCGGCCTGGTGGTGCTCCACTACCGGCTGCCGGTGCTCAAGCTCGAGGCGGGCGACCTGCTCGACCGGCTCGGCGGGGCGGTCGCCGCCGACGGCCAGAACCCGGGCCGGGACATCCTCGCCCACTTCCTGCAGCGGCTGCTCCGCCTGCAGCCCAGGTCGCTGCACATCCTGCTGCTCACCGCGCTCGCCTACATGGTGATCGAGGGCGTCGAGGCGGTCGGCCTGTGGTACCAGCGGCGCTGGGCCGAGTACCTGACGGCCGTGGCCACGGCCGGGTTCCTGCCCTTCGAGATCGAGGAGCTGACCAAGAGCGTGACCGTCGTCAAGGTCGCCGCGCTGGTCATCAACGTCGCCATCCTCGCCTACCTGCTGTGGGCCAAGCGCCTGTTCGGGCTTCGGGGCGGCGCGGCCGCCGACGAGCAGGCGCTGGAGGCGGCCGAGCTGCTCGGCCCGCCACCGGCCATCCAGGCGCGGCGCACCGACCCGGTCACCGACCCGGTCACGCCGGCCGTCGGCGGCCGCCCCGACCCCTGACCGGAGCGCGGCGTCACGCCAGGCGCGGGTCAGTCGATCGCGCGGCCGAGGAAGCCGCGGGCGCCGAAGACGGTGAAGACCACCAGCCAGGCGACCAGCACGGGCAGGGCGACGGCCATGTGCATGTGCGGCACCTGGGGCACCAGGGAGGCGCGCAGGCCCTCGCTCACGTAGGTCAGCGGGTTGCACAGCGTGACGATCTGGAACCAGCGCAG
The DNA here is from genome assembly GCA_044870185.1 of Actinomycetes bacterium. Classification (GTDB taxonomy): domain Bacteria; phylum Actinomycetota; class CALGFH01; order CALGFH01; family CALGFH01; genus JBIOYL01. The sequence goes on from JBIOYL010000153.1 coordinate 2,300, forward strand.
CGGCGCGAGCGACGGCCACGGGTACTGGCTGCACCCGGTGAACAGCAGCGGCGTGAGCACCAGGGCGAACATCAGGTTGATGCGGTTCGGCTGGACCAGCGTGCCGAGCGTCAGGCCCATGGCGGCGCCGGCCAGGGCGCCGAGCACGGCGAACAGGACGGCCAGGCCGACGTGCTGGCCGGACAGGTGCAGGCCGGAGATCACCAGCTTGGCGATCGGGACCATCACCGCCCCGGCGACCAGCGCCCGCATGGCCGCGAACACGACCTTCTCGATCCCGACCAGCCACACGGGCAGCGGGGCGAGCAGCCGGTCCTCGATCTCCTTGGTGAAGCTGAAGTCGATGACCAGCGGCAGGGCGGTGCTCTGCAGCGCGGTGAGCACCACCGTCAGCGCGATCACGCCGGGCACGAGCACCGACACGTAGGCGCCGCGGGCGAAGCCGAGCTCGGTCAGGATCTTGCCGAACACGAACATCAGGAAGAACGGCTGCAGCACGACCTGGGCGAGGAAGGTCGGCAGCTCGCGGGTGGTGACGAAGACGTCACGCCACAAGATGGCGCCGAACGTGCGCGCGACCGAGGCGGCCCGTGCCTGCGCCGGCCGGGCGGTCGTCGTGGTCGTCGTCAACGCAGCCCCCTTCCGGTGAAGTGGATGAACACGTCCTCGAGGGTCGCCTGGCCGAGCCGCAGGTCGGTCATCTCCAGGCCCCGTCCGGCGAGCACCTGCGCCACCGGCGCGACCAGCTCGGCCGGATTCACCGTCGTGTACAGGCGGAGCCGGCTCGCGCCGCCACCGTCGCCGCTCACGCCCTGGGCCGCCGGACCGGGCCCCGGCCGCCCTGGCGCGCCGCCGGGGCTCAATCCGCCGCCCGGCCCGCCGCCGCCCGGCCCGCCGCCGCCGCCACCGCCGGGCCAGCCACCGAAGCCGCCGGCGGGGCCGGCCACGTCCTGGACGCGCTCGACCCGCTCGACGCCGTCGAGGGCCTCCAGGGCGGCGACGACGTCGCCGGGCACGGCGCCGTCGCCGCCGGCGACGTGCAGCTCCAGCGAGCTGGTGCCGGGGACCAGGCCGGTCAACGCCGCCGGCGTGTCCAGCACCAGGATGCGGCCGTGGTCCATGATCGCCACCCGGTCGGCGAGCCGCTCGGCCTCCTCCATGTCATGGGTGGTGAGCAGGATCGTCATACCCTGCTCCTGCAGGGCGGCGATCCGGTCCCACACGAACAGGCGGGCCTGCGGGTCGAGC
>JBIOYL010000154.1:0-8086 GCA_044870185.1 Actinomycetes bacterium
GCGCCGTGGTGGTGCAGGCCTGCCAGATGCTTGCTCGCCGGCCGGTCCGGCGCAAGCGTCCGGGCGGCGCGCCCGGCCGGTCGGCAGACTCGCCCCGCGCGCCCGACCGGCACGGCGCTCGCCAACGCGCCCGGCCGGTAGGCTGAACCTGTCCGTGGCCGAGCTGCCCCACCACGGGGCCAGGTTGCCCCAAGATGGGCCGAGTTGCCCCAGCAGGGCAAAGGAAGGGACCATTGCGGCGATGACCGTCTCCACCCCCGTCACCCCACCCGACCCGTCCGGCTGGGCGCCCGGCAGCTGGCGCACCCGGCCCGCCGCCCAGCAGCCCGACTGGCCCGACCCGGCCGAGCTCGACCGGGTGCTCGGCATCCTGGCCGGCCAGCCCCCCCTGGTGTTCGCCGGCGAGTGCGACACGCTGCGCGCCAGCCTCGCCAAGGTGGCCGCCGGGCACGGCTTCCTGCTCCAGGCGGGCGACTGCGCCGAGACGTTCGACGCCTTCTCGGCCAACGCCATCCGCGACAAGCTCAAGGTCATCCTGCAGATGGCGGTCGTGCTCACCTACGCGTCGGGCCTGCCGGTGGTCAAGCTCGGGCGCATCGCCGGGCAGTTCGCCAAGCCCCGCAGCGCGCTGACCGAGCTGGTCGACGGCGTCGAGCTGCCCGCCTACCGGGGCGACTGCGTCAACTCGCCGGAGCGGACCCCGGCGGCGCGCCGGCCCGACCCCCGCCGCCTGCTGCGCGCCTACCATCAGGCGGCGGCCACGCTGAACCTGCTGCGGGCGTTCACCAAGGGCGGCTTCGCCGACCTGAACAAGGTCCACCTGTGGAACCAGGAGTTCGTGGCCCGCAGCACCGCCGGCAAGCGCTACGAGCAGACCGCCGAGGACATCGACCGGGCGCTGCGCTTCATGGCCGCCTGCGGCGTGGACCTGACCGAGACCTCCACCCTGCACCAGGTCGACTTCTACACCTCCCACGAGGCGCTGCTGCTCGGCTTCGAGCAGGCCATGACCCGCTGGGACAGCGTCAACGGCGGCTGGTACGACACCTCGGCCCACCTGGTGTGGGTGGGGGACCGCACCCGCCAGCTCGACGGCGCCCACCTCGAGTTCGCCGCCGGCGTCGGCAACCCGGTGGCGGTCAAGCTCGGCCCGACCGCGACCCCCGCCGACGCCGCCGCCATCTGCGCCCGCCTCGACCCGGGCCGGGAGCCGGGCCGGCTGACGCTGGTCACCCGGCTCGGCGCCGGCCGGGTGGAGGCGCTGCTGCCCGGGCTGGTGTCGGCGGTGGCCGCCGCCGGCCACCTGGTGGTGTGGGCCTGCGACCCCATGCATGGCAACACGTTCGTCGGGCCGTCGGGGCACAAGACGCGCCGCTTCGACGACGTGATGGCCGAGCTGTGCTCGTTCTTCGAGGTGCACCGCTCGCTCGGCACCCACCCGGGCGGGATCCACGTGGAGCTGACCGGCGACGACGTCACCGAGTGCCTGGGCGGCGCCGAGCAGATCATCGACGACCAGCTCAACCACCGCTACGAGACGGCCTGCGACCCGCGCCTGAACGCGAGCCAAGCGCTCGAGCTCGCCTTCCAGGTCGCCGAGCTGCTGCGCGGCTAGCCGACCGGCGGGTAGTCGGGCACCTTGAAGCGGCGCCAGTACTGTCTGCCCTGCTCGGGCAGGCTGTGGATGGGGTCGTAGTACTCGTACCGGCGGCTGAGCGCGTCGGGGTCGTCGAACTCGATGCCGGTGCGGTAGTTCTTGGTCCAGTAGGAGATGCCCTTGTCGCGGTCGTAGGACTCGACCTGGTGCACCCAGCGCTTGCCGACATACGGCACGTCGCAGACCACCCGGGGGGTGGCGAACCCGGGCAGGTAGCCCATGATCGCGTGCTGCAGCGCCTGGGCCTGGTGCACGGCGATCCGCCAGTGCTCGGAGTTGGGGATCATGTCGCACATGTAGAAGTAGTACGGCATGATCTTGGCCCGGTCGAGCAGGGTGAAGCACAGCTCGAGCAGCGCCTTCGGGGTCGTGTTGACGCCGCGCAGCAGCACGCCCTGGTTGCGCACGTCGCGGAAGCCCAGCTCGAGGAGCTTGACGGCCGCGCGGCCGACCAGCGGGGTGAGCTGGTTGGCGTGGTTGACGTGGGTGTGCAGGGCGAGGTCGACCCCACGCCGGTTCGCCTTGCGGGCCAGCCGCTCCAGCCCGGCCAGCACGTCGTCCTGCAGGAAGTGCTGGGGCAGCCCCATGAGCGCCTTGGACGCCAGCCGGACGTCGCGGATGTGGTCGATGTCCAGCAGGGCCGACACGAACTGCTCGAGCACGCGGATGGGCAGGTTGGCGACGTCGCCGCCGGACACGACCACGTCGCGCACCGACGGGGTGCGGCGCAGGTAGTCGAGGATCTGCTCGTGCCGGCTCGGCTGCTTGACCTGGAAGCGGTACTTGGCGACCTGCGGGGTGGAGTTGCCGACCAGGTCCATGCGGGTGCAGTGGCCGCAGTACTGCGGGCAGGTGGACAGCAGCTCGGCGAGCACCTTGGTGGGGTAGCGGTGGGTGAGCCCCTCGACCGCCCACATGTCCGCCTCGTGCAGGCTGTCGCGGGTCGACATCGGATGGCTCGGCCACTCCGGGTCGCGGTCGTCGGCGGCGGGCAGCATGTAGCGCCGCACCGGGTCCGCCCACAGGTCGCGCTCGTCCATGGTGTTGAGCATCTGCGGCGGGATGAGCATCGACATGGTCGCCTGCTCGGCCTGGTCGCGCTGGATGGAGGCGGCCAGGCTCGCCGGCAGCAGGTCGCCGAAGGCGGCGGCGAGCTGGCGCAGGCTCTTGACCGTGTGGGCCCGCTGCCACTGGGCCGAGGTCCACTCCGCGTGGGTCACGCCGCGGTAGCCGGGCAGCCGGGTCCAGTCCGGCTCGACCCAGTCACGCCGGAGCGGATAGGTGAACGGCTGCTCGGCCGGGTGCGCCTTGGGCACGCGCTGGAGGAACGGGCCCGGGTTCGTGTGCGACATCGTTGTCCTCGCACTCGCAGGGGCCTGCTCGGCGCCATCCGGCAGGGTCCTTCTCGGGCTCGAACGGGGGTGGGTCGAACAGGTCCCCCAGCGCAGGACCGGCTGCATGCCGAACGGTCCGGCGGTGGACCCTGCTGTGCACCTCCCGTGAGCAAGCCCACGATAGCAGGTTCCCTGCCGAGGGCTCGGGCACCTCGGCGCACCGGGCGATGCCTGGGTGCTGGGTGGCCGGGCGCCGCCGCATGCCGACCCGCGGCGCCCGGCACGCCTTGCCATGTTGTGAGAAGCTGATGCCAGGAGCAACCGCGGCTGGCAGTGGCCGCGCTGCCGGGCTGTCAGCCCGGCAGGCAAGCGGCGAGGAGGAAGCGCCACATGAGCTGGATCGGCTACATCATCAGCCTGATCATCACGGGTCTGATCATCGGCGCCCTGGGACGGCTGGTCATTCCCGGGCGGAACCCGATGAGCATCTGGCTGACGATCGGGATCGGCATCCTCGGCGCCCTCGTCGGCGGCCTGATCGCCGGTGCCCTCAGCCTCGGCTGGGTGCTCACCGTCATCCTCGAGGTCGCCATCGCCGCGCTGCTCGTCTGGCTGCTCAGCGGCCGTTACCGGGTGCGCGCCTGACCGCGCCGTGCTCCGACGCCGTCTGGGCCGGGCCGGCGTCGGTGGCTGGCTGCCCGAGCCGCTTCGGCGCTACGCGTCGCGCCAGTGCCGGGCGGCCTCGGCCAGGGAGCCGTAGCGGCCCTCCAGGCGCCGGCCGGCCATGACGGCCGGGGCGATGTAGCGCAGCCTGGGCGGCGCGAGCGGCCGAGCCAGGCGCAGGCCGGCCAGGGTCGCGCGCGTCCGCGCCCGCTCCAGGGGGCCGTGGCGCACGCCGTACAGCTCCCGCAGCGGCGCCGGCAGGGTGTGGAAGCCCAGGTAGGCGATCAGTCCCAACAGGGGCCGTCGCGGCACCTCCGGCGGCGGGTGGGCGATGAAGTCGGCCACCCGCCGGGAGCCGTCGGTCGGCCGCAGGATGCCGCTGGCCATGACCCCGTCGAGGTACGCCCGCAACGCCGCGACCGTGGGCGGAATGTGGCTGCGCGGCAGCCGGAGCAGCTCGGCCGAGACCATGGCCTCCTCGTGGAAGCGCTGGCGCCCGGCGTCGTCGAGCCGGCCGACCGTGTGGCGCTCGTACAGCAGGAAGCTGTCGACCAGGCAGGCGTGCACCCACAGCAGCAGGTCCGGGTCGCGGGCGTCGTAGCGCAGGCCGGTCACCGGGTCGACGCCCTTGATGGCGCCGTGGATGTCGTCGATGCGCCTGGAGGCGGCCAGCGCCTCCTGGCGGGTGCCGAAGATCACCGTGTAGGTCTGGCGCAGGGTGCGTTCCAGCCGCCGCCACGGGTCGCGCTCGTACATGCCGGTCTGGCGGGCGCCGGCGACGACCAGCGGGTGGGCGGAGTGCATCAGCAGCGCGCGGGCGCCGGCCAGCATGACGGTCGCTTCGCGCTGCACCTGCCAGGAGACGCTGTCGGGGCCGAACAGGCCCGGGTCGGCGTGCGGGGAACGGATCGCCGTCATGCCGCCAGGATACGACGCCTGCCCGGTTCCTTGTCCGGGATCCGGGCCGCAGCCGGGATCCGGGCCGCGGGTCACAGCGCCTTGTCGCCGCTCACCGCGAAGTAGACGGCGGCCATGTCGTCGTCGCCATGGCCGAGCTGGATGGCCCGCCCGAACTGCTGGTTCATGGCATCGGCCATGGGCAGGACCAGCCCGCACGCATGCGCCGCGTCCAGCACCAGGTGGGCGTCCTTGTGGGCGAGCCGCAGCGGGAAGCTGGCCGGGAACCGGGCGGCCGTCATCGCCTCCCCCTTGAGGCGCGCGTAGGGCGCCCCCACCGGGCCGCCCTCGATCGCGTCGAGGAACCCGGCCGGGTCCACCCCGCTGCACTGGGCGAGCGCGATGGTCTCGGCGAGCACACCGACCAGGCCGATGAGCCAGCTGTTGACCACGACCTTGAGGCGCGAGCCGGCGCCGGTCTCGCCGACCCACAGCACGCGCTTGGCGATCGTGTCGAACAGCGGCGCGCAGCGGGCCTGTGCCTGGCTGGGGCCGGAGGCGAGCACCACCAGCTCGCCGTGCTCGGCGGGCTCCCTGGTGCCGAGCACGGGCGCGTCGACCAGGGTGCGGTCCGCGCGGCTGGCCAGCGCGGCCAGCCGCGCCGTGGCCGGCGCCCCGATGGTGCTCATCTGCAGCAGGACGGCGTCGGCGGCGCTCGCGGCGGCCGCGCCGCCCGGGCCGAACAGGGCCGCCTCCACGGCCGGCCCGTCGGCCAGCATGGTGAGCACGATCCCGGCGTCGCCGGCCGCCGCGGCCGGCGACGGGGCGAGCTCGGCGCCCACCTCGCCGAGCGGCGCCGCCCGCTCGGCGGTCCGGTTCCACACCCGGACCGTGAAGCCGGCCCCCAGCAGCCGCCGGGCGATCGCGCCGCCCATGATGCCCGTGCCGAGCACGGCGATGGTGGTGTCGTTGCCCATGGTCGCCTCCTGTCGCGACTGGCGCTCGGAGTGGGTGCCTCCGTATGCGTGCCCGGCGAACGCGGGCGCCAACGTGGAGCTCCGCATCCGCCGATAGTTGCCATGGCTATCATTTCCATGTAATGTATAGCCATGCTGCCAGCTTCCGACCACGTCACCACCGGGTACCTGCTCTGGCGGGTCACCATGAAGTGGCGCGCGGCAGTCGATCGGGCGGTCGCCCCGCTCGGGTTGACTCACGCGCAATACTCGCTGCTCGCCTCGCTGTACGGCCTGTCACGCACCGGCACGCAGCCCAGCCAGCGGGAACTGGCCGACTACACGGGGCTGGAGCCGATCTACGTCTCCAAGCTCGCCCGGGCGCTGCAGCAGGCCGGCCTTTTGGAAAGGACCGAACACCCGGCCGACCCCCGAGCGGTGCAGCTGCGCCTCACCGAGCACGGCACCGCCGTCGTGCTGCGCGCCATTGCCATCGTCGGTGCGCTCCACGAGGAGCTGACCGCACCGATCGGCGGCACGCACAGCCGCCGAAACCACGAACTGGCACGCACCTTGCGGACCCTGCTCGGCATCCCGCCGGCCGCTGGCGGGACCGATGACAACGGGAGGGACACCATGCCGCAACCACCGACCTTGACCGGCCAGGACATCGGCGAAGCCGAAGGCGCCGTCCGTGCCCTGCTCGACCGGATCCTCGCCGACACCGGCACCACGAGCAACGAGTACATCGCCCTGCGCGTGCTGGCCGTCCGCGGCCCCGCCACAGCACCCGCCGCGCTCCACGAGTTCCTCGCCGGGCAGCGACAGCTCGGGCTCGACCTTGCCGCGGCCGCCGAGCTGCTCGGCAGGCTGGAGGCAAAAGGGCTGGTCAGCGGCAGTGCCCCAGACGGTCCGGGCCCCACGCAGCTGACCCCCGAAGGCGCCGCCCTGCACGCCAGGTTGGCCGCCGCGGTCACCACGGTCACCACGCGGCTGTACGCCGACTTCGACCCGGACGACCTGGCAACCGCGCACCGGGTACTGGCACAGGTCGTCGAGCGGGCCGACCGCCTCCGCGGCGAACTGTAAAGCGCTCGTGTCGCAATCTGTCGACCTCGCCGACCTGTCTGGCCGCCCGCGGTGATGACCTCGGCGGCTCAGCCGATGCCCAGGACGCGCAGGTTGGGCCGGGAGGGATGGGCAAGCCCCGCCGGTCCGGCGGCGAAGGCGCGCAGGAGGTTCTCGGTCATGCGGCGCACGGCCCGCCGGTTGCGTGGGTCCTTGGCGCGCCGCTGCGAGCAGGACCTGTCCAGTTGGCACACCCAGGCGCTCGTGCCGCTGTCGAACACGCCGGCGCCGCTCGGCGCGGTGTAGTAGGTCACGTCCGCGTACGAGCGCATCCCGTTGCAGCGCACCCGGGAGTGGAACAGCACCTCGATCGTGGCCGGGGTGGGGAAGCCGGGCTGGACCCGGTCGTACTCGGGGCCGACCAGGCTCGGCAGGCGGTCCCCGGCCCGCAGGCCGGTGCCGGCCAGGATCCACGAGGACAGGTCGGCGACGACCGCGTCGGCGCGCACCGGGTTGCACTCGTACAGGTCGCCGTTGAGGGTGCTCTCCGGCTGGTCGAGCGGCGGGTTGCGCCAGTCGACGGTGACCTCGGCGTCGTCCACGCCGTACAGCGGGTCGGCGTGGGCAGGGCGCTTGTAGTTGACCTCGCGGCGGTCGGGCCCAAGCGGCGAGCGCTCGAAGCGGATGTGGCGGAAGTCGGCGTTGGCGCCGAGGAAGGCGATGTTGACGCCGTGGTCGCGGGCCTGCTCGGCCCCTCGGCGCATCGCCGTCGACCAGTACTCGTCGTGGCCGAGCGAGACCAGCGCCCGGTGGCGGAGCAGCAGCCCCGGCCGCTCATGCAGATCGACGTCGGTGATGTAGGTGACGTCGAGGCCGAGCTGCTCGACGAAGCTCACCAGCGGCTGCTCGTTGCCGAAGAAGTCGCCCGCGCCGTCCTGCCCGTAGGGCCGGTCGAACGAGGCGACCCGCGAGCGCTCGGCGAAGCTGCCGCTCGCGCCGGCGTACAGGTTGTAGCCGCCCCAGAGGTTGTAGGCCTGCCAGGTCGTCACGGCGTTCATCACCACGAGCGCGGCCGTGCTCGTGTCGTCGCGTACGGTGAGCGGCACGTAGCGTCCGAACCCCTGGCTGTCGACGAGCTTGAGCAGGTAGTCGCCGGGGGGCCAGTCGGTGCCGATCGGGACCTCCGCCGATGGCGTCCAGCGTGCCTCGACCATGTTGGTCGTCGGGGTCCGCACCGGAGCCGGCTGGACCAGGCCGGGCTGCGGCGCCGACCGCCACACCAGGCGACCGTCGAGCCCCTGGTAGTAGCCCATGCGGTAAGCCTCGACGGCAAAGCGCGGCGCCCTGGTGGAGACGTACAGCCGCACCACGTCGCCCTGCCGGGCGCTGGTCCGGTCCGCGTAGCCCTCGATCTGGTCGGGCCTGCCGCGGCGGGCCAGCCGCCAGCCCGTCGTGCCGGGACGCAGGTTCTCGGCCATCACCCAGCTGCCGGGCCGGGCCGCGGCCGGCGG
>JBIOYL010000155.1:0-9590 GCA_044870185.1 Actinomycetes bacterium
CGCCGGCCGCCGCGGCCAGCTCGGCGACCCGCGCGAAGGCCGCCGCGGAGGCGCACGCGGCCGGTGCCGCCCCGGCCGCCCGGCGGCGGGGAGCGCGGCGGTGAGCCCGGCAGCGCCGCTCGGCGGGCATCCCTGGCTCGACGCCTACGCGGCGCCGACCGCGGTGCCCGGCGGGGGCAGCGCGGCCGCCGTGGCCGGCGCGCTCGGCTGCGCGCTCGTCGCCAAGGCGGCCAGGATCGGCGCCCGCAAGGCCGCGGGCGGCCCGGCCGACGGCCCGGCCGAGACGCTCGGCCGGCTCGCCGAGGACGCCGACCGGCTGCGCGGGGCGTTCCTGCATGCCGAGGCGACCGACGCCGCCGCCGACGAGCACATGATCGCGGCCAACCGGGCCGTCCGCGCCGCCCCGGAGGACCGGGACGCGGCCGCCGCCGCCGAGGCCGCCGCCACCCAGGCCGCCCGGGCGCCGCTGGAAACGGCCGAGCTGGCCACCCGCGGGCTGGCCATGCTCGCCGACCTGGCCGGCTTCGAGCTGGCCCGAACGGCGAGCGACCAGGTGACCGCCGCCCACCTGCTACTCGCCGCGCTCGAGGGCGGGCTGGCCACCGCAACGGCCAACCTGCCCGCCCTCGGCGACAGCGCCGCCTCCACCGAGCTGGCCACTCGCGGTGGCGAGCTGGCCGAGGCCCGCCGGACGGCCCGTTCCGTCCTGGCCAAGCTGGAGCCCATGCTGGCATGACCGCACCGGACGACCCCCAGGACCCCACAGCCCGCGCCCGCCCGGCCGGCGAGCAGCCAGCCGGCGGCCGCGCCCGGCCCACCGGCATGGAGCCTGGCCAGCCTGGGCCGGCCCAGGCCCGGCTGGCGGGCACGGAGCCCGGCCGGCCCGGGCCGGCCCGCCCCACCGGCACGGTCGGCGAGCAGCCGGCCGAGGCGGACACGGCGATCCTGCCGCTGCCCGATGCCAGCCGGACCCGGCTCCCAAGCCGGCACGCAGCGGGCGCCTACTGGGCCGGCTTCGTCCTGCTCGTGCTCGGGCTGGCCGCCATGGCGATCGCGCTGGCCGGCCGCGTCACCTCGGTCGTCCAGGCCGTGCTGCTGGCCGTCCCGGTGCTGTGCATCGGCCTCGGGCTGGAGCGGGTGGGCCGCGGCGTCGGACGCCGCTCGCTGCGCGCCGCCGGGGGGGTACTCGCGGTGGCGGCCGTGGTGGTGCCGGTGCTGCTGGCGCTGTTCTCCCCCGGACCCGGCGTGCTCGACCGCGTGTCGGCGCCGGTGCCGGGCACGGCGTCGACCGGCGTCCTGCGGGCCAGCCTGGGGGGCGGTCAGCTCCACATCGGGCCGAGCGGCGGCGGGCTGTACGAGGCCGACCTGCGCAGCCCGAGCCGTCCACGGACGGACGTGTCCACCAGCGGCAACACCACCGTGGTCGACCTGCGGGCGGCGCCCCAGCATGGCCTGCTGGCCCGCAATCGGGGCAGCGACTGGGTGGTCGGCCTGTCCACCAGCCTGCCGTGGCGGGTCGAGGTGGATACCGGCGTGATCACCGCCGACGTCGACCTGCAGCAGCTCGACGTGCGCGGCCTGCGGGTGGACGCGGGCGTGTCGCGCGTGGTCGTGCGGCTCGGCGGGCCCGCCGCGCGGGTGCCGGTGAACGTCCAGGTGGCGGCCGGGCTCGTGGACCTGTACCTGCCCAGGAGCGCGGCCTGCCAGATCGAGGTCGACGGCCTGGCCGTGAACAACTTCGCAGCCCAGGGCCTTGGCCGTGGCGGGAGCGGCTGGCGGGTGGGCGATGTCGCCGGCGGTAAGGCGTACACGGTCCGGGTCCGCATCTCGGGCGGCCGGGTGCGCATCCATCGCACCTGATCGGCCGGCGCGCCCCGCACCGGGGCTGGCGGGCCGAAAGGGCAGACCGCGGACGGCAGGGATCGTGCGTTCCCCTGCCCGTGGCTTACGAGGCTCCCGGCGACCGTGGGAACCCGCTCTGCCTTCCCCTTACAGAGCGAGGGCCCTTGCATCGCCGGGAGCCTCGTGGCGAGCACGATCGCACGCTCCTTCGCGGCCGTCAACGAAGGCGAACGGGCGTCTGTGGATGCATCGGGGGAAAAACCCCGGTCCGTGTGCGCCTGCCTGTGGACAAGCCGTGAACGACTGGGGATCAGCCTGGGGACGCGAGCCATGGATCGGCTCCGGCACGCTCACTGACCTGCCCAGGAATCATCCCAGCCTGTGGACGAGCACTTTTCCGCCAGGAGTGGGACACGGTCGGCCCTGTCCCAGGGCCCGTCCTGTCCCGGGCCGGCCCTGTCCCGGCGGGGCCTGTCCCGGGCCGGGCGGATACTGTGGCCGGCAGTCCCGCTTCCGGCAGTCCCGCTTCCGGCGGTCCCGTTTGCGGCGGTCCCGTTTCCCGCCCGTCGGTCCCGCCCGTCGGTCTAGCCCGTCAGTCCGAGGTGCCCATGAGCCCCCACCCCGCCGCCGACCCCCACGTCCGCGTCGTCCGCAGCCCACGGCGGCGCAAGACGCTCAGCGCCTACCGTGAGGGCGACACGGTCGTCGTCCTGCTGCCGGCCCGCATGAGCCGGAAGGAGGAGACCCACTGGGTCGCCGCCATGCTCGAGCGTCTGGAGGCCCGCGAGCGCCGTCTGCCACCCGGCGACGGCGAGCTCACCCGGCGGGCCAAGCTGCTCGCCGAGCGCTATCTGGACGGCGCCGCCGTGCCCCGTTCGGTGCGCTGGGTGGCCAACATGCGCACGCGGTACGGCTCCTGCACGCCCCAGGACGGCACCATCCGGCTGTCCGAGCGCATTGCTGCATATCCGCCCTGGGTGCGCGATTATGTCCTCGTGCACGAGCTCGCGCACCTGCTGGTGTCCGACCACTCGGCCGGCTTCTGGGCCCTCGTGGGGCGCTACCCACTCGCGGAGCGGGCACGCGGCTTCCTCATCGCCAAGGGGCTCGAGGAGGAACAGGGGGAGTGATGTCAAGGCGGCTGGCCGCCGTCGCGCTGCTCGGCGCGGCGCTGTGGCTGCTCGGGCCGCCGGCCTCGGCGGCCGGCCAGGCCACGACGTCGCCCGACCTGGCGGCCGGCCAGGCCACGACCGGACCGGCCGCAGCCGTCGTCCGCGTGCCGGTCACCGGCCCCATCGACCCGCTGCTCGCCGCCGGTGTGCGCTCGGCCGTGGAGCGCGCCGGGCGGGACGGCAACCCGGTGCTGCTCGTCCTGGACACCCCGGGCGGCCTGGACAGCTCGATGCGCGAGATCATCAAGGCGATCCTGGACGCCCCGGTGCCGGTGATCGGCTACGTCGGCCCCAGGGGCGCCCGCGCGGCCAGCGCCGGCACCTTCATTCTCGCCGCCACCTCCTACGCCGCCATGGCCCCCGAGACCACCATCGGCGCCGCCCACCCGGTGGGCGTGTCGGGGCAGGTCATGACCGAGAAGGTCACCAACGACGCGGCGAACTACATCAGGGGCCTGGCCGAGGCGCGGGTCCAGCAGGGACGCCAACGCAAGCCGGACTGGTACGAGCAGGCCGTGCGGCAGTCGATCGCGATCCCAGCCACCGACGCCTGGTCCCAGGGCGTCGTCGACGGGGTCTACCCGGACGAGGCCGCCCTGCTCGCCGGGCTCGACGGCCAGACGGTCGACGACGGCGCCGGCCACGGGCCGGTCACGCTGCACACCCGGGGGGCGCCGGTGCGGACGGTGGCGCTCGGCCCGGGCGCCGCGCTGCTGCACCGGCTGATCGACCCGGACGTCGCCTTCCTGCTGTTCGTGCTCGGCATCGCCGGGCTCGTCTACGAGGTCGTGCACCCGGGCATCGGCGTCGGCGGCGTCGGCGGTGGGCTCGCCCTCATCCTCGCCTTGATCGAGCTGTCGATGCTGCCCGTGCAGCTTGCCGGGGTCGCGCTGCTCGTAGGAGGCGTCGGCCTGTTCGTGCTCGACCTCAAGACCGGCGGCCACATGTTCCTGGCGGTGTTCGGCGCGGTCGCGCTGCTGCTCGGCGGGCTGCTGTTCTACCAGCCGGGCTCGGGCGAGCGGGTCAACCGGGTCGTGCTGGTGCTCGGCGTCGCCCTGGTCGCGGCGCTGTTCCTCGTGGTCGGCCGGGCGGTGATGAGCGCCCGCCGCACGCCGCCCATTACCGGCACCGACGCGCTGGTCGGCACCGGCGCCACCACCATCTCGGACCTGACGCCGAACGGGCGGGTCTGGCTGGCGGGTGCCGACTGGCGGGCGCGCGCGGCCGGCGGCGTCGCCATCCCGGCGGGCCATCCGGTCGTCGTCACGGCGGTCGACGGTCTCACCGTCGAGGTCACGGCGAGCTGGGACCAGGCGCCGGCCCTCGGCCACCGCGCGCCGCCGCCCGATCCGGCCAGGCAGGCACGAGACACCGCCTGAGAGCTGGGGGGTCGGATGCGGCCCAGGCGGTGGACGGCCGAAAGGGACGGACACCCCAACGGAGCGGACCCGGGCTCGAGCGAGGCCGCGGCGAGCGCCGGACGCTGCCTACGGGGCGGGCGGCTCCTCGTCAGGCCTCGGGCGGGGCTGCCCGCCCTCCGCTTCGCCCCCCGCCGGCTCGCCGCCCGCCGGCCTGCCGCCGCCCGCCGGCCTGTCGCCGCGCGCTTCGTCGCCGCGCGCTTCGTCGCCCTCGAGCAGGGCGCGCAGGCCCTCGTCGAGGTCGATCTCGGTCCCGCCGACGACCCCGGTACGCTCCAGCCAGCGCCCGGGGACGTCGAGCTCCTGCGGGCTCGGCAGGAAGTCCGGATGCGCCCAGAGCCGGTCGAGGCTGTCGATGCCGGTGGCGGCCAGCACCTCGTGGCAGAACCGCTCCCCCCGGGCGATGCCGGCCCGGTCCGGGTCGGCGCGCAGCAACCCGATGAACAGCGCCCGGCTGCCCTCCTCGTCGGCGGCGCGCCGACCCATGACACCCTGGATCGCTCCGAGCGCCGGCAGGCGGCCGGCCAGGGCACGGGCGCAGATGGTGCGGGTGTAGCCGTCGGCGATCGACAACAGCCCCTCGAGGCGGGCGGTCGCCGCCTGGAGCGCGGCGCTCGGCGGGCCGAACAACCCCTCCTCGTCCCCCTCGAGCAGGTCCTGGACCTTGTCGAGCTGGCCCAGATCCAGCCCCTGCAGCCGGCTCACCAGGCCGGCTGCGTCCGGGTCGATGTGGCGGGCGACGTCGGCGACCAGGCCATGCAGGTAGTCGCCGAGCCAGCCGACCCCGGCGAACAGCCGCTGGTGCACGACGGCCTGGCAGGCGAGCCACAGCCCGAGCTGGTCGGCCGGCACGCCGGCGGTGCGCTCCAGCTCGCGGACGTTGTCGCCGATGACGGTGATCCGGCCCCGGTCGGCTGGGGGGACCGGCAGGGCGAGCTCGAAGGTGCCGAGGGCCGTGCGTGCGAGCTGCCCGACGGCCGCCCCGACCTGGGCACCGGTCAGCAGGCTGCCAAGCCGGCCGGTCAGCTCGGCCATCTCGGGCGGCGCCCCTTCACCCGCCCCGAGCGCCTGGCCGAGCTTGCGGGCGGTCGGTTCGACCAGGGGCGCGAACGACGGCAGGACTGCCTCGGCCCAGTCGGCCCGGGTGGTCGGCCGGACGGTCACCGCCATGCCGCCGGCCAGCGTGGTCGCCGGGTCGACCCACAGCTCGGCCAGCCGGAGCCGGTCGTCCCAGGTCCGACCCCAGGCCGGGTCGGGTGGCGGCGAGGTGCTCGGCAGAGCGGGGGCGCCGAAGGTGTCGGCCCCCAGCGCGGTGGCGATGGCCACCTGGCGGGCCAGCTCCCAGTTGACCGGGCCGGACGGCCCGGCCAGCAGCCGGGCGAACTCGCGGAACAGCGGGATGCGGCCGAAGAAGTCGGCCCCCTCGCCGGGAAGCTCGCTCATGTGCCCATCGTAGCCCCCAGGCCGGCGTTGCAGGCCCGCCGGCCGCGGGTAGCCTGGTCGGGTCGGCAGCGGACTCGGGTAGCCTGGGTCGGGTCGACAGCGGACAAGGAGCAGCCCGTGGCACACACCGTCGCCCTGGTGGGGGCCCTGCATCCGGCGGCACGGGGTCTCGCGCTCGCCTTGGAG
The DNA here is from genome assembly GCA_044870185.1 of Actinomycetes bacterium. Classification (GTDB taxonomy): domain Bacteria; phylum Actinomycetota; class CALGFH01; order CALGFH01; family CALGFH01; genus JBIOYL01. Next base: position 6,062 of record JBIOYL010000155.1, read on the forward strand.
GACGACCCGGCCACCGATCGGGTCCTCGGCCTGTCGGGCCGGGAGCCGCCCCTGCTGGGGCCGAAGTTCGAGTTCGTGGAGGCCACGCCGGGCTCCGACCGGTTCGCCGCCGTCCTGGGCGACGCCGACACGGTGGTGCTGTTCCCGCTGCTGGACGTGGCCGACCGCAACGGGTCCGTGCAGCGTGTCCGCGTCCTGGAGGGCATCGACCGCGCCCTGGAGGCGGCCACCCGGGCGGGCGCGGTCGTGCTGTGGTCCAGCGGCGTGGTCTACGGCGCCCACCCCGACAACCCGGTGCCGCTGCCAGAGACGGCGCCCACCCGGCCGAACGAGGACTTCGCCCCGGCCGGCGTGCTGGCCGACGCCGAGCGCACGCTGCTCCGGTCGGCCGGCGACCGGCGGGCCGCCGTGCTGCGCAGCGCGGCCGTGTGGGCACCCGCTTGGGGCACGTTCCTGGCCCGGCTGCTGCAGGCGCCGGCGATCGTCGGGGTCCGCGGCTTCGACCCGCCGGTGCAGGCGCTGCACCCCGACGACGCGGTGGCCGCCCTCGCCCTGGCCGTGACCGGGGCGCTGGACGGCGTCTACAACGTGGCACCCGACGACTGGGTGCCGGCCTCGACGGCTGTACAGGCGGCCGGCCGCCGCCGCACCGAGCTGCCGTCCAGCGCCGCGTTCGCGACCGCCGAGCGCCTGTGGCGGCTCGGGGCGCCCGTCGCGGGACCCGGCGAGCTGCGCTACCACATGCACCCGTGGGTGCTGGACAACGCCAAGCTCAAGGGCGCCGGCTGGACGCCGGCACGCTCGACGGTCGAGGCGCTCGCCGAGGCCGGCCGGGCGCCTGCCGACCGTGTGCGGCTCGGCCGGGTGCTCCTCCGCCGGGCCGACGTCTACCGTGGCGCGGCGGCCGGCCTGGCCGTGCTCGGCGCGCTGGCCGCTGCCCGCCGTCGGGCGCGTCGGCGCTTGGGATAGGCTGCCGCGCCGGGGCAGGCGGGGCGGCGGCGCACAGCTGAAGGTCGGCCGCTGCCGGGCGGGTTGGGGCCGGCCGTGTTTGGCCGAGCCCGACCGGCTTCTTATACTCACCAATCGCGACACTCGGCGGCGCTGCTCAGGGCGCCGGCCGCCCTCGGCTCTTGGAGGCATGGCATGCGCGCGCACTCACCGTCGGGTCGGATCGAGCCGGGAGCCTGACGGCGTGGCCCGCGACGTCGCCATCGACCTCGGCACCGCCAACACGCTCGTCTACGTCCGGGGTCGGGGCATCCAGCTCGACACGCCCACCGTCATCGCCATCGACGAGCGCACCGGCGACATCCTCGCCCTGGGCGAAGAGGCCCACGCCATGATCGGCCGCACGCCCGGGCACATCATGGCCGTCCGGCCGCTGCGGGGCGGGGCCATCTCCGACTTCGACACCACCGCCCGCCTGATCCGCATGCTGCTCGAACGGGTGGGCGTGGGGCGCTTCGGCCGACCCAAGGTGGTCATCTGCGTCCCGACCGCGGTCACGCCGGTGGAGCGCCGGGCCGTGCGGGACGCCGCCCTGCAGGCCGGCGCCAGGGACGCCTATCTGATCGAGGAGCCGGTGGCGGCCGCCATCGGCGCCGGGCTGCGTGTGAACGAGCCCACCGGCACCCTGCTCGTGGACGTCGGCGGCGGCACCACCGAGGTGGCCTGCATCGCGTTCGGCGGCATCGTCAACGCCAAGGCCATCCGGGTGGCCGGGTTCGACATGGACTTGGCCATCAGCCAGTACGTCCGCCGCGAGTACGCGATCGCCGTCGGCGAGCAGACGGCCGAGAGCATCAAGGTCGCCATCGGCTCGGCCTACCCGCAGCCCGGCGAGGCCAAGGCCGAGGTCCGCGGCCGGGAGGTGTCCACCGGGATGCCCAAGACGGTGCTGGTCACCGCCGACGAGGTGCGGGAGGCGCTCGAGGAGGTCGTCGTCCAGATCGTCCAGGTCGTGCTCGAGACGCTCGCCGAGGCGCCGGCCGAGCTGGCCAACGACATCCTCGACAAGGGGATCTTCCTGACCGGGGGAGCCAGCCAGCTGCGCGGCCTGGACACCCGGATCACCCAGGAGACCCGGATCGGGGTGCACATGACCGAAGCGCCGCTGCGCAGCGTCGTGCTGGGCGCCGGCTGGGCGGTCGAGGCGTTCGACGACCTCGCCCGGCTGTTCGTCGAGCGGGAGCGCTGAGCGCCGCACCCGGGCGGTGCCGACCCGGCGCCACCCCCGCCTGCGCGCCGCCGCCCGCCGGCGGCGTACCCGCCGCCCCGCCCGCGCCACCTCCGCCCCCCGGCACCCGCCCGCGGCGCGCCGGTGCGCCGCGCCGCACCCCGGGCGACGGCTACGATGACGGGCAGGTCCTTCTGACGTGGAGGAGGCAGGGTGCGGCAGCGGCTGATCGGCGCCGTCGGCGCGCTGCTGCTGGCCGGGGTGGTCGCCGTGCTCAACTTCTACCGACTCCCGGTGGTCGCCCTGGTGCCGGGTCCGGCCGAGGACGTCCTGTCGAAGGTCAAGATCCAGGGCAGGCCGACCTACCAGTCCCGCGGTGAGCTGCTGCTCACCTCGGTCGGCGTCGACGACGACGTGCCGTTCTACGAGGCGCTGCTCGACCTCGCCGACCACGACGTCCGCCTGTACCGGCGCGAGGTCTTCTATCCCGGCAACGAGAGCCCGGCCACGGTCGACCAGCGCAACGCCGTCGACATGGACCAGTCGAAGGTGCGGGCGACCGCCGCCGCGCTGCGCGCCTTGGGCTACCAGGTCCGGCCGAACGGCGTCCGGGTCGAGGAGGTCGAGCCGAGCTCCGGAGCGGCCGGCAAGCTGGAGCCCGGTGATCAGATCGTCGCGGTCGACGGGCGGCCGGTGGCGAACGTCCGCCAGGTCCAAGCTGCCATCCGCCGCCACGCGGCCGGTGACGCGGTGACGATCACGGTCCGCCGGGGCACCACCGAGCAGCGCTACGCCATCACGACGCGCCCGTCGGCAAGCGATCCCCGCACCCCGTTCGTCGGCGTCGCCCTGACCGACCTCTACCGCGACCTCCCGGTCGACGTCCGCATCGACATCGAACACATCGGCGGCCCGTCGGCCGGGCTGATGTTCGCCCTGTCGATCGTCGACAAGCTCAGCCCCGAGGACCTGACCGCCGGGCGCAAGATCGCCGGCACCGGGGAGATCACCGCGGACGGGCACGTGGGCGCGATCGGCGGCATCATCGAGAAGATGATCGGCGCCAAGCGCCAAGGCGTGTCGACCTTCCTCGTGCCCGCCGGCAACTGCGCGGAGGCGCGACGGGCGGCGCCAAGCGGCCTGCGGCTGGTGCGGGTGTCGACCCTGCAGGACGCCCTGGCGTTCCTGCGCCAGCCGCCGGCCACGGCCAGCGCGCCGGGCTGCTGACCGGGCCGCGCCCTGGTCGACCGGTCCGCACCTCCTGGCCGACCGAGGCGCCTGCGCCGACCCGAGGCGCCTGCGCCGACCCGAGGCGCCTGCGCCGACCCGAGGCGCCTGCGCCGACCGGGACGG
>JBIOYL010000156.1:0-2396 GCA_044870185.1 Actinomycetes bacterium
CCCCGCCGCCGGGCGTGCCGAGCGCGTCGCGGAAGCGGGCCACGTCCTCGATCGCCGCCCAACGCTCGGCGCCGGCGATGCGCAGGCGCACGGCCCGCCGGCTGGCCTCCAGCTCGGCCAGCCAGCCGGGCGCCGCCGCTTGGTCGGCCGCGCGGGCGGCCGCCTCGGCCACGGTCAGCTCGCCCAGCAGCCGCAGCGCGTCGTGCAGCCCGTCCGGCCCGCGCGCCCGGCGCTCGGGGGTGAGCAGCTGCAGCTCCAGCTCCAGGTCGGCCAGGGCGGCCGGGTCGATCAGGTCGCGCAGCTCGGCGCGGCCGAGCAGCTCGGCCAGCACCGAGCGGTCCAGCGACAGCGCCTGGGCGCGGCGCTCGGCCAGGGGCGCGTCGCCTTCGTACATGAACGCGGCCACGTAGCCGAACTGCAGCGAGCTGGCAAACGGCGACGGTGACGGCGTGTCGACCTCGACGACGCGCACCTCGCGGCGGGCGACCGCGGCCATCAGCTCGGCCAGCGCCGGCAGGTCGAACACGTCCCGCAGGCACTCGCGCATGGTCTCCAGCACCACCGGGAACGACCCGTACCTCGAGGCCACCTGCAGCAGCCCGGCGCTGCGCTGGCGCTGCTGCCACAGCGGCGTGCGGCTGCCGGGCCGGCGCCTGGGCAGCAGCAGCGCCCGGGCCGCGCACTCGCGGAAGCGGCTGGCGAACAGCGCCGACGAGCCGACCTGGCCGACCACCAGGTCCTCGATCTCGTCGGGGTCGAACAGGACCGAGTCGGCCGGCGGCGCCTCGTCGGCCTCGGGCAGCCGCACCACGATGCCGTCGTCGGTGTACATGGTCTGGACCTCCAGGCCGAGGCGCTCGCGCACCCGCGCCTCGATCGCCTGCGCCCAGGGGGCGTGCACCTGGGCGCCGAACGGCGAATGGACGCACACCCGCCAGTCGCCCAGCTCGTCGCGGAAACGCTCGACCACGATGGTGCGGTCGTCGGGCAGCACGCCGGTGGCGTCGCGCTGCTCGCCGAGGTAGCGCAGCAGGTTGGCGGCGGCGAAGCCGTCCAGCCCGGCGCGCCGCAGCCGCTCGGTGCGGGCCGGTTCGGCCAGCCCGGTCAGCTCCCGCAGGAACGCGCCCAGGGCGCGGCCCAGCTCGACCGGCCGGCCGAGCGCGTCGCCGTGCCAGAACGGCAGCTTGCCGGGCTGGCCCGGGGCGGGGCTGACCAGCACCCGGTCGTGGCCGATGTCCTCGATGCGCCAGCTGGAGGCGCCCAGGGTGAACACGTCGCCGACCCGCGACTCGTACACCATCTCCTCGTCCAGCTCGCCGACCCGGGTGCGCTGCTCGCCGGCCAGGTAGACGCCGAACAGGCCCCGGTCGGGGATGGTGCCGCCGGAGGTGACCGCCAGCCGCTGGGCGCCGGCCCGGGCGGCGAGCCGGCCCTCGGCCCGGTCCCAGACCAGGCGCGGGCGCAGCTCGGCGAACTCGTCGGACGGGTAGCGGCCGGACAGCATGTCCAGGACCGACTCCAGGGCGCTTGCGGGCAGGTCGGCGAAGGGGGCCGCCCGGCGCACCACCGCCGCGAGCTGCTCGACCGTCCAGTCGTCCATGGCCACCATGGCGACGACCTGCTGGGCGAGCACGTCCAGTGGGTTGCGCGGGTAGCGCAGGGCCTCGATGGCGCCCGCCCGCATGCGCTCGACCACCACCGCGCACTCGACCAGGTCGCCGCGGAACTTGGGGAACACCACCCCGCGGGAGACGGCGCCGACCTGATGGCCGGCCCGGCCGATGCGCTGCAGGCCGGAGGCGACCGAGGTGGGCGCCTCGACCTGGGCGACCAGGTCGACTGTGCCCATGTCGATGCCCAGCTCCAGCGACGAGGTGGCCACCACGCACGGCAGCCGGCCGGCCTTCAGGTCCTCCTCGGTCTGGACGCGCTGCTCGCGGCTGACCGAGCCGTGGTGGGCGCGGGCCACCTCCTGGCCGGCCAGCTCGTTGAGGCTGGCGCAGATGCGCTCGGCCAGCCGGCGGGAGTTGGCGAACACGATCGTCGAGCGGTGGGCGCGGACCAGCTCCAGCAGGCGCCGGTCGATGTGGGGCCAGATCGAGGGCCGCTCGGGCGGCCCGGCAGCCGGACCGCCGGCCAGGTCGGGGGACCCCTGGCCGAAGGGGCGGGGCTCGGGTCCCCCGGCAACCGGTCCCCCGGCAACCGGTCCCCCGGCGAGCCCGGCGGCGACCGGCTCGCCGACCTCGGCCATGTCCTCGACGGGGACGACGACGCTGAGGTCGAAGACCTTGTCGCTCGGCGGGGCGACCACCGTCACCGGCCGGACCCCTCCCGATTCGCCGGGGAACCCCCTGGTTGACCGGGGCACCCCTTCGGGGTTCCCCGGACCCCTCCGG
>JBIOYL010000157.1:0-4138 GCA_044870185.1 Actinomycetes bacterium
ATCAGCCATCTCCGCAGGTCAACCCCGCTGTTCGCATCCTAGACGCGCACCCCAGCTGCGGAGCGCAGGCCCAACGGCTCGGGGGTGTCGCTCGGCCACCCGATCGGGGCCACCGGCGCCATCCTCACCGTCAAGGCGCTGTACGAGCTCAAGCGCACCCAGGGCAGGCGGGCGCTGGTCACCATGTGCATCGGCGGCGGCCAGGGCATCGCGGCCATCTTCGAGCGTGCGTAGCAGGCACAGGCGCAAGTGCGGGAGGTGGTCGCATGCCCGAGAAGGCAGCGCAGCAGGTGTTCGACCTGGTGGTCGTCGGCGGCGGGCCGGGTGGCTACCCGGCAGCGATCCGGGCGGCGCAGCTGGGCCTGCGGACCGCCCTGGTGGAAAAGGAGCGGCCCGGCGGGGTGTGCCTGAACTGGGGGTGCATCCCGACCAAGGCGATGCTGCGGTCGGCCGACGTGCTGGAGACGATGCAGCACAGCGCCGAGTACGGGGTTCTGGCTGACAACGTGCGGCTCGACTACTCGGCGGTGCTGAAGCGCAAGGAGCGGGTGGTCAAGGGCCTCACCGACGGGGTGGCCAGCCTGCTCAAGGCCAACGGGGTCACGGTGGTCAACGGGCACGCCCGCTTCGTCGGACCCAAGACGGTGGAGGTTGTGGAGTCGGGGACCCGCCGCTGGGGGCAGGGGGGCCGCTGTACAACGCACCGCCCGCGCCCGGCGGACGGCTGCAGGCCAGGCTGGAGGGACGCAACCTGATCGTCGCCACTGGATCGACCCCGGTGCTCCTGCCCATCCCCGGGATCGACCTGCCCGGGGTGGTCACCTCCGACGGCGCGTTCCTGCTCGGTGAGGTGCCGAGGCGGATCGTGATTATCGGCGCCAGCGCGGTCGGCGCCGAGTGGGCCACCATGTTCCATGCCTTCGGCTCGCAGGTGACCCTGGTCGAGCTGCTGCCGACGCTGATCTCAGCCGAGGACGAGGACATGGGCAAGGCCCTCGCCCGCTCGTTCACCAAACGGGGGATCAAGGTCCAGACGGGAAGGACGATCTCGGAGATTGCCCCGGCGGGCAAGGGCGAGCGGCAGCACGCGCCGCTGCGGGTCACGATCGCCGACCCGGACGGACAGCGCCCCGAGCAGGTCGAGACCGACGTCGTGCTCATCGGGGTCGGCCGCCGGCCCAACACCGAAGGGCTGGGCCTGGAGCGGGCTGGGGTGACCACCGACCAGCGCGGCTGGGTCCAGGTCGACGACCAGCTCCGCACCAGCGTGCCCGGCGTGCACGCCATCGGGGACGTGACTGGCAAGGTGCTGTTGGCGCACGTGGCCAGCCACCAGGGTCTGGTCGCCGCTGGAGTGATGGCCGGCCACGCCGAGCGGATGGACTACAAGGCGGTCCCGGCCGCGACCTTCACCCACCCGGAGGTCGCCAGCGTCGGGTTGACCGAGGCCAAGGCCAGGGAGGCCGGCCACGAGGTGGTCGTCGGCCGCTTCCCCTTCTCGGCACTGGGCCGCGCCCAGACCTACGGGTCGACCGAGGGGCTGGTCAAGGTGGTCGCCGAACAGCGGTACGGCGAGGTGCTGGGGGTGCACATCATCGGCCCAAGCGCCAGCGACCTGATTCCCGAGGGCGTGCTGGCCATGCACCTGGAGGCCACCCTCGGCGACATCGCCGACACCATCCACGCCCACCCGACGCTCGGCGAGCACCATGGAGGCGGCCATGGTCGCGCTTGGCCTTCCAGTCCACACCCCCCCGCCCCGTACGTCTCCCGCCGGTCGCCGGTAGACCGGTAGAAAGGACAGGCCATGCCGCAGACCACGCCGGCGTCGTCCGACACCAACGGCCGGAGATTGGCCACGCCGCTGGCCCGTGCTGTGGCGAGGGAGCTCGGGGTCGATTTGGCCGTCGTCACCGGCAGCGGGCGCGGCGGGCGGATTGTGCGGGCGGATGTGGAAGCGCTCGCGGCCGCATCGCCACCACCCGCTGCTGCGGCTACGTCAGCTCCGGTGGCAGCTCCCTCGAAGGCTGGAGTTTCGGTTGCTGCCGGGCCGGGACCGGTCCAGCGGCCGGTGGCGCCGGCGGTTGCGGATGGGGAGGTGGAGGAGCTTCCGCTGTCGGCCATGCGGCGGGTGGTGGCCCGCCGGCTGGTCGAGTCGATGCAGGCAGCCCCGCACTTCTACCTGACCATCACGGTGGATGCCGAGCAGCTGGTCGGCTTCCGGGCCGAGCTGAACCGGCAGCTGCAGGCCCGCGGCGACGACCTCAAGGTGAGCGTCAACGACCTGGTGGTCAAGGCGTGCGCGGTGCTGCTGCGGGCCAACCCGGAGCTGAACGTGTCCTGGGGGGGCGACAAGCTGCTGCGGCATCGGCGGGTGCACGTGGGGATCGCGGTGGCGGTGGAAGGAGGGCTGATCGTGCCGGTGGTCCGCGACGCCGACCAGAAGACCCTGACCCAGGTGGCGCGGGAGGCCAAGGAGCTGATCGGGCGGGCGCGGGCGGGCAAGCTGGCGGCCCAGGAGCTGGGTGGGGGGACCTTCACGGTCTCCAACCTGGGGATGTTCGGGATCGACCAGTTCACGGCGGTGATCAACCCGCCCGAGGCGGCCATCTTGGCGGTGGGGGCGGCCCTGGCCGAGCCGGTGGCGACCGCGGCGGGGGGGGTGGAGGTGCACCGGGTGCTGCGCTTGACGTTGTCGATCGACCATCGGGCGCTGGACGGGGCCACCGGGGCCAGGTTCCTGCAGCAGCTCAAGACGGTCCTGGAGCAGCCCCTCCAGATCGTCGCCTAACCAGCAACACCCAACACCCGACCCTGCGTCCCGGTCAACGAGGAGGCCTACGCAGTGAATGAGCATCGGCACCAACCCACCGTGCACCACCACGAGCACCTGCATGTGACGCACTACTTTCGCCACGGGGAAAGCTGGGAGCACGAGCTCGCCCGTCACAATCATGAGCACAGCCATTCCGGAGTCGAGCACAGCCACGAACCGCACGTGGATCCGGATCGAGAGCACCTGCAGGAGGCCCACATCCACGACCACGGACATCCCTGGTGACCTCGTCCGCCGGTTCCATCAGGAGGTCACCATCCAGCAGCGAACGAGCGAGTAACCATGACCGCGATCGCGATTGGCGCGGACGACGCCGACGCCCCGCTGAAGGAGCGCCTGGCCGCACCCTTTGGTGTCGGGACAAGGAGAGCAAGCGACGGGGGAGGCCGCCATGCAACGCACCGTCCAGGACATCATGTCGCGGGACGTTGTGGTCGCCCACACGACCACGCCGTACAAGGATCTGGTCCGGCTGCTCGCCGAGCACCGGATCGCCGCGCTGCCCATCGTGGACGACAACCGTCACCCGGTCGGCATCGTCTCCGAGACCGACCTCACCGCCCAGCAGGCCGCCGCGCTGCGCCCGGACGCCCACATCATGGCCGTCCACGTCATGACCACTCCGGCCGTTACCACCCACCCGGAGACGTCGGTCAACGAGGCTGCCCGGCTCATGTGGAACCGCAAGATCAAGCGGCTCCCGGTCGTCGATCACACCGGTGTCCTGATGGGCCTCGTCGCCAGAGCGGACCTGCTCAAGGTGTTCCTCCGCCCCGACGAGCAGATCCGCCTTGAGATCGTGGACCAGATCAGTGCCGACCTGCCCGAGCTGCGCGCCGACGGACTGCAGGTTGAGGTGCACGACGGCGAGGTGACCGTGCGGGGCCGCGTCGAGCGCCGCGAGCAGGCGACCCGCCTGCGCGAGCTGGCCCGCGGTGTCGAGGGCGTCGTCGCGGTCCACGACCGGCTGATCGTCGAGCTTGATGAGCCCAGCGATCGGATGGCGCAGAACTACAGAGGTTCGTCGAATGGAGTGACAACCACGCCACAGATGAAGTCGCTGTGCAGCAAGGGATCAACAATGGAACGACTTGTCACTTCGTTAGGCGAGGCTCTGTAGCGGCTACACCAGAAGTAGTTATCAAGAAGTTTACTGATAACTGGACTTGGAGCCCGGCCGTATGATTTACTGTATGCATGCGCGACAACGACGGCAGGAAACTCGACCACAAGACCCTCGAGCAACTCCGCATCCGAGCCGTCCAGCAGATCCAGCAAGGCGCCCACCCAGAGGACATCGCC
>JBIOYL010000158.1:0-3186 GCA_044870185.1 Actinomycetes bacterium
TAAGGGTGTCCGTGATGCTCTTCATGTGGGGACCCGGTGCAGCCAGCGGCCCAGACAGATGAGTGCCCCAGCGGCCCGGTACACATCCCGGACGCGGTACAGCAGCCCGCGCCAGCGACGCAGCGCCCACGCGTTGGCCAGGTGGGCGATCGACTGCTCCACCAGCGCGCGCAGCCCCGCCTGGCAACGGTTGAACGCCCGCTGCTCGTCGGTGAGCCGATCCTTGGTGCGCCGGTCGCCTACCGGTGCGTGCCAGTGCTCGCGGGGCCCGGCCAGCCCCCGGAACCCCCGGTCCAGCAGGCTGACCACCTTGGCGCCGTCCAGCACTCCCTCCAGCCCCGACAACGCCACCAGCTCCTGCTCATGACAGCTCCCGGGCCAGCCCCCGTCCACCCACAACAGGTCACCGTGGACGCTCGACAGCGATAGCCCTTGGGCGGTGTGGGCATGCCGCTTGGCGTCGTAGAGCACCTGCTGGTTGGCCCAGCCGGCGGGCCGTTGCACCCGGGTCCCCAGCCCATCCAGGCACACCGCCTCGCCGGCTTCGGTCATCTCTGCCAGCAGCTCGCGCAGGTCTGCAAGGGTGGTGACGAACGTCCCGTCGGGCTGGCAGAAGCCGAGCGCGGCCAGCTCGCCCAGCAGCAGGTCCAGGCGGTCGCCGACCGCGGTCTTGGAGATGCCGACCATCCGGCCGGCGCGCCGGTAGGACAGCCCGTCCAAGACGACTGCCCCAACCGCGTCCAGGCGGACCGCCAACGACAGCGCCGGGGTGCCGCCCACCCCGGGCGGGCGGGGCGGGGTCAGGTGGGCCAGGCGAGCGGTCAGCCAGGCCAGCACCTTGGCGGGCAGGGACGAGCGCGGGCAGTATGACACGGGGACCAGACCTCCATGGCAGGCATGAACACCTTGCCTATGGTCTGGTCCCCGTCAACATCCGGGCGCACGGAGCATCACGGACACCCTCATTGCGGTGCCACGACCTTGCCCTCCCTGTCAGCCTCTGGTGAGGCAGCTTCCTGGTAGAAACCGGTGAGCTGTAGGGCGAGAAAGGATCACCAGAGCGATGACCACGATGACCGCCGCCCAGCTGCGCACGCACACTGGGGGCATGGACCAGGTGCCCCACCCGGAGGTGCCGGAGCGGCCACGGCCGCCCAGGGTCTATCCGGCCGCCTACAAGCTGCGGATCTTGGAGGAGTACGAGCAGCTCGACAAGCAGGGCAAGGGGGCGCTGCTGCGCCGCGAGGGCCTGTACACCTCGCTGCTCAGCGAGGGGCGCAAGCAGCGCGACAAGGGCGCGCTCCGGGCGTTGCAGCAGCGGCGTGGCCGCCCGCCGGTCGACCCGCGTGACCGCGAGTTGGCCCGGCTGGAGCGGGAGAACGCCCGGCTGCGCGACCAGGTCGCCCGGCAGGCCAAGGTGATCGAGGTCCAGGGGGAACTCTCCGCGCTGCTTGGCAGGCTCGCGACGAGCAGCGACGAGCTGGCCGGCGAGGACCCGGCGGGCAGCGAGCCGAGCAGCTGATGGACACCCTGGATCAGGCGGTGGCCACCTTGGCGCCGGCGGTGGGGACGGTGCGGGCGTGCCGGGCGGTCGGCCAGCCCCGTGCGAGCTGGTATCGCCGTCACCGGCAATATCCACCACCGCCGCGCCCGCCGCGGCCGATACCCGCACCGCAGCCCAGGGCGCTCCAAGCCGCCGAGCGCCAGCAGGTCCTGGACGTGCTCCACGACGAGCGGTTCTGCGACCTGGCGCCGGCCAGCGTCTACGCCACCCTGCTGGACGAGGGCAGCTACCTGTGCTCTGTCTCGACGATGTACCGGCTGCTGCGCCAGGCGGGCGAGACCGGCGACCGGCGCCGGCACGCCACCCACCCCGCCCGGGGTCAAGCCCGAGCTGCTGGCCAGCGGGCCCAACCAGTGCTGGTCGTGGGACATCACCAAGCTCGCCGGGCCGGCCAAGTGGACCTGGTACTACCTCTACGTGATCTTGGACATCTACAGCCGCTACGTGGTCGGCTGGATGGTCGCCGCCCGCGAGGCCGCCCTGCTGGCCGAGCGGCTGCTGGCCGACACCATCGCCGCTCAGGGCGTCGAGCATGCCCAGCTCACCATCCATGCCGACCGGGGCAGCTCGATGACCGCCAAGCCGGTCGCCATGCTGCTGGCCGACCTGGGCGTCACCCGCTCCCACAGCCGCCCGCACGTCCCCGACGACAACCCCTACAGCGAGAGCCAGTTCAAGACCCTCAAGCGCCATCCGACCTTCCCCGAGCGGTTCGGCTCGCTCCAGGAGGCGCGAGGGTTCTGCCAGCGGTTCTTTGGCTGGTACAACCACGAGCACCGCCATAGCGGGATCGCGCTGCTGACCCCCGCCGACGTCCACCTCGGGCGGGCGCCGCAGATCACCCTTGCGCGAGGTGCGGTGCTGGACGCCGCCTATGCCGCCCACCCAGAGCGGTTCGTCCGCAAGCCGCCCGTGCCGCCGGCATTGCCCGACATGGTGTGGATCAACAAGCCCCTCGACCCATCGGAGCCGCCTCAGCAATTTCCCGCGTGACCTGCCTCACCGAGGTTGACAGGCTCCGACACGCCTCAGTGTGAGGCTGGGTGAGCCGCCCGCCAGGGTGGTGGACTACGGCGCGGTCGTGGCTGGCTCCCAGACACGCTGCCCCTCACAAGCTGAGGTGGCTTGACTAGGTTGTGCCGCCACGGCCGTGTCGTGGGCCGACCGGCGTGGCTTGAGAGGAGCGTGGCAGCGCCCCAACTGAGGTGTGCCCGCCGGCCGACCCAAGGTCCCCTCGCACAAAGGAGACACCGGCATGGTGCTGCTGGGCGTTGATCCGCACAAGGACACCCACACCGTGGTGGCCGTCGACCACACCGGTCGCCAACTCGACCAGACCACGGTCGCAGCGCGCACCCTGGGTCACGCTGAGCTGCTCGGCTGGGCACGCCACCGCTGGCCCGACCAGCGGGTGTGGGCGGTGGAGGACTGCCGGCATGTCACTGGCCGGCTGGAACGGGACCTGCTGGCCGCCGGCGAGCGGGTGGTACGGGTTCCGCCACGGCTGATGGCTGGCGCTCGCCAGGCCGTGCGTGCCCTGGGCAAGTCCGACCCGATCGATGCGCTGGCGGTCGCCCGGGCAGCACAGCGCGAACCCGACCTGCCCGCCGCCGGTCATGACC
>JBIOYL010000159.1:0-9649 GCA_044870185.1 Actinomycetes bacterium
CCGCACGGCGATGCGGATCAGCTCGCGGCGCTTGAACCGGCGCAGCGCATCCCACGCCCGGGCCGGCTGGGCATGCCGGCCCACCGTGCCCACCGCCTCGGCCACCAACTCCCCCCGACCACGAGCGGTCGCCGTGACCTGGCCGTCGACGAAGCGGTCGGCCTCCTCGGGATGGGCGACCAGCCAGTGCCCGATGGACCGGCTGGCCGCCACGAGCGTGATCAGCCGGCGGCGGAACCCGGGACGCCGCCGCAGCAAGGCGGCGAATGCTGCGCTGTCCGTCCGGGCGCCGGCCAGGGCGGCGAGCGTGCGGGCGGCGAGGTCAGGGTGGGCGGAGCTGGCCAGGGCGAGCAGGAGGCGCCGCCCGCCGAGCGCCGCGCCGGGCGGCCAGGCGCCCAGCCGGACCAGGGCGGGGGCGACGACCTCGGGCTCGTCGAAACCGAGCCGAGCAAGCGCCCAGGTAGGCACCGGTGTGGGAGACGGTGCGGCAGAGCTGGCCATCGGCGAGCATCGTAGCGGCCCCGCCGACGTCCAGGTCGTCCTGCCACGTCCAGCTCACCCCGCCGACGCCCAGCTCCAGGTCCCCAGCAGGCGGCCGAGGGCGGCGCTCTCGCCGGGGAAGGTGCGCGCGTCGGCGGTGAAGGTCACCAGCCACAGGACGCCGCCGTGGACGGCGACGAGCTGACGGCCACGCTTGGCTCGGCCATGGTCGGCGAAGCGGTAGTCGTAGGCCACGGCGTGCACGTCGCCCAGGGCCAGCCGCCCGGGCGGGCCGATCGCGGTGGCGTGGAGCGGACCGGCCCGCAGGTGGGTGGCCACCTGCGCGGCGAGCGCAGCCGGCGGCATGGCCGCCCCACCCGCCTGCCGGTTGACCACGATGCTGCTCGCATACCCGGCGGAGCGGCGCCCGAGGAGCACCCGCTCCGGGTGGCCGGACAGCCTGCCGGTCAGCGTTGCGGTGACGTCCCGCCAGCCTCGGGGCAGCTCGAACGCGTAGCCGTCGCCGCGGATGGCGCTCCCCGACGTGGGGCTGGGCGGAGGATCGCCGGTCGCCGCCTGTGGGTGGCGGTGAAGCGCCGGGGCGGGCAGCCCGGCCGCGGCGAGCAGCCCGGCCGCGAGCAGCCCGGCCGCGAGCAGCAGCGCGGCGGTCAGGACGCCGGCGGCGCGACCCCGCCGGCGTGGGCGCCCTGCCCAGGTCGTGGGGCGGCCCGGGCGTCCTGCCCCGCTGGTGGTGGGGCGGCCCGAGCGCCACGCCCCGCTGCCCACGGTCCCCGGGCGAAGGGAGCGCCGCCGTGGCCATGGGGACGCCCCGGCGGCCGCAGGTGCCCCGGCGGCCAGTGGCGCGCTGGTCGAGCGGGGGCCGGGGGCCGTCGGCGAGCCGGGGGCCGGCGGGCGCGGCGCGGGGCGGACGCCATCCGTCGGACCGGGCGCCGGCCGGGCGCCGACCGGCGGACCGGGCATCGGCCCGTCGCCGTCCAGCGGGCCGCCATCCGGGCCGAACAGGGCGAGCAGGGCGGCGCGCCGTCGGGCAGGTGGGGGGATCACCGCGGCGCCGGCGGGTGGTGCCTGTGGGGCCGACAGGCCGGCGCCGGCGGGTGGTCCCTGTGAGGCCGACAGGCCGGTGGCCGGTGCCGCGTGCAGGGCCGGCGGGCCGGCGACACTGGGCGCGGCTTGCGGCGCCGGCGGGCCGGCGGTGGGCGCCTTGCGCGGCGGCGGGTCGTCATCCCAGCCCGACACCGGGTCCCAGTCGTCGGCGACGGTCAGGGGCGGCGCTGGCCGCCTGGGTCTGCCATGCAGCGGATCGCTGGTCATGGGCGCATCCTCGGTGCCCGGGCAGACCGGTGCAACCGGTCATCCACAGCCCGGACGGCCGGGCGCCTACAGCAACGGCAGGTAGCGCTCGCGCTCGAACGGCGACACGTAGCGCTGGTAGCTGTCCCAGTCGCGGTGCTTGTTGCGCAGGAAGTACTCGAAGACGTGCTCGCCGAGCGCCTCGGCGACGAGCTCGGACTGCTCCATGCCGGTGAGCGCCTCGTGCAGGTCGACCGGCAGCGGCCTGATCCCGGCTGCCCGCCGCTCGGCCTCGGTCATCTCCTGGATGTTGTCCCCTGCCTCCGGGGGCAGCTCGTAGTCCTCCTCGACGCCCTTCATGCCCGCCGCGAGCAGCACCGCGAAGGCGAGGTAGGGGTTGGCGGCCGGGTCGGGCGAGCGCACCTCGACATCCACCCGGTCCGAGCGGTAGCCGCCCACCCGCACCATGGCCGAGCGGTTGCGTTGGGCCCAGCAGATATGCGTCGGCGCGTCGTAGCCGGGCACGAGCCGCTTGTAGGAGTTGATCCACTGGTCGGTCACGGCGGTGTACTCGCGGGCGTGGACGAGCAGCCCGGCGATGAACGACCGGGCCGTCTTGGACAGGTTCGCTTCCTGACCGGGGTCGTAGAACGCGTTGCGGTCGCCCTCGTACAGCGACAGGTGCGTGTCCATGCCCGAGCCGGCCACGCCCTCGAACGGCTTGGGCATGAAGGTCGCATGCAGGCCACGCTCCAGCGCCGCCTCCTTCACGACCAGCCGGCAGCTCATCACGTTGTCGGCCATGGTCAGGGCGTCGGCCTCGCGCAGGTCGATCTCGTGCTGGCTGGGGGCGATCTCGTGGTGGGACTGCATGACCGAGATGCCCATGCGCTCGAGCATCCCGATGGCCACCCGCCGGAAGTCCTGGGACAGGTCGAGCGCCGTCTGATCGAAATAGGACCCCGTGTCCAGCGGCTTGGCCGTCTCGGCGTCGGAGAACAGGAAGAACTCCATCTCCGGCTGGGCGTAGACGGTGAAGCCCCGGGCGGCGGCGCGCTCGAGGTTGCGGCGCAGCACCCAGCGCGGGTCGCCGTCGAACGGCTCGCCGTCCATGGTCAGCACGTCGCAGAACATGCATGCCACGCCGCCGTCCTCGGATCGGCCAGGCAGGACCTGGAAGGTGCCCGGGTCGGGCTTGGCCACCATGTCGGCCTCGGAGATGCGGGCGTAGCCCTCGATGGCCGAGCCGTCGAACGCCATCCCGTCGTCGAAGGCGCCCTCGAGCTCAGCCGGCGTGATCGCGAACGACTTCAGGAAGCCGAGGACGTCGGTGAACCACAGGCGTATGAACCGGATGTCACGGTCCTCGACCGTGCGCAGGACGTATTCCCGCTGCTTGTCCATGGTTGTCACGTCTCCGCAGGTGAGAAGGGGGGCCGTTCGGGCGGCTCCGGCACTGCGTCTATGCTGCCGCAACGGCGGCCGAGATGCGCGGCCGACGGGGCGGCCGCCCGCTCAACGGCCACCCTGGGTCGACTTGCGTTCCTTGCTCTTGACGGTGACGCCGCCCATGAGCGTGAACGCCCGCACCTGGACCAGCGGGGCGTCCGGGGGAAGGTCCTCATCACGGGTCTTGTCGTCCCAGCCGCCCATCAGGCCGAATCCGGTCACCTCAACCCGAAGGTCGGGCGGGACGATGATGTCGACGCCGCCCATGACGGCCACGGCCGTGATCGTCGTGACCTGGGCGGTCAGCTCGGCGGCCCGAGGTCGAGCTCGCAGCCGCCCATGACGGCCACGGCCGTCGAGGCGGCCGGGACCCGCCAGGCACCCTTCCGCCTGGCGCCGCTCAGCACCGCCACGGTCAGGCGGATCTCGGACCCGGTCCCGCGCGGGGCAGCCGGGCGGACCCGGGCCGGTGGCAGGTCGGTGAACAGGGAGTCGAGCTGCCCGACGGTGCGGGCGGCCAGGGCCGTCCGCATCCGCTCGTCGAACTCGTCCTCGTCGAGCCGCCCTTCCGCGAACGCCTCCCGGAGCCGCTCGACGGCGGCGTTGCGGTCGGCGTCCGACGCCCGCAGCGACATGTCGGCCTCGCCTGCCGGCACCGATCTGGCCGGCGGTGCCGTGGTCGCCGGTGGCGGTGCCGTGGTCGCCGGTGGGCTTGGCTGGGGTGGCACCTGCTGGGGACCGGCCCGACCCGGGGCCGCCGGCTGCGAACCTGGGGCCGGCTCCGAACTGGGAGCTGCCGGTTCCGGGCCGGGCGCCTGTGGTGCCGGGCCCGGAGCCGGGCCGGGGGCTGCCGGTGCCGGCCGGGTCGGCTGCTCGTCGTGGTTCTGGTCGGGGTTCGCCGGCATCTGTCCTCCTCGGGTCGGGCCTTGGGCTTGTTGCGCGACTCCGCCGTACCCGAAACGATCGACCGACACGCTACCGGAAACGATCGACCGACACGCCCCGTGGCTACGGCGACGATGGAGCAAGGAGCCAAGTGATAACCACCGTGGACCTGTCGCCCGCTGGTGCTGCGCGGCGCGCACGCAAGACCAAGACGCTGCTTGTCTGCGGCGCGATCGCCGGGCCGTGGTTCACCGTCGCCTGGGCCGTCGAGGGCGCCACCCGCGCCAACTACCGCCCGCTGCGGCATCCGGTCAGCTCCCTGGAGCTCGGCGACCTCGGCTGGACGCAGCGCGCCAACTTCATCGTCGCGGGCGGGTTGACGCTGGCCTTCGCCGGCGGGCTGCGGGGTGCGCTGCGGCCCCTCGGCGGCTCCACTTGGGCACCGCTGCTGGTCGGGGCCCACGCGATCGGGCTGCTCGGCGCGGGGATCTTCGTCACCGATCCGGTGAGCGGCTACCCGCCCGGAACCCCCGACCACCTCCAAACCTATGGCAGTGTGCACGCCGCCCTGCACGACCTATTCTCGGTCGGTACCTTCGTAGGACTGCCCAGCGCCTGCTTGGTGTTCGCCCGGCGCTTCGCCGGCTGGGACCAGCGCGGCTGGGCGATCTACTCGGCGGCGACCGGTATCGCCTTCGTGGTCGGGTTCGTGCTTGCGAGCATGGCCTTCAACCAGACCCAGCCGCTGGTGCGGTTCGGTGGGCTGTTCCAGCGCGCCACCATCACCGTCGGCTGGAGCTGGCTGACCCTGCTCGCCGTGCACCTGCTGCGAGGCCTGCCCGAACCATCGACACCCAGGCCAACCTAGCCCTCCACCCCGACCGGCCGTACCCGCGCGCCGGGCGGCGGCCCAAGCCGTTGGCCGCCAACGACCAGGGCATGGCGGGGGCAGGGGGGCCTGACGGTACCGGAACGCCCGGCTCGCGCCATGCTCACGCCGTCACGTCGGCGTGGGCGAGACGAAGACCGCAGCCACGAACGCGACCAGCGCGAGCAACGCGGTCGAATGGGCCGCCGGGTGGCCGGGGAAGTGGTCGTTCCACACGTCGAAGAGCACGTAGTCGTTGGTCCGGTCACGGAACCCCATCCAGCCGCTGACCCAGGCCACCGGCGTGGCCTTGGTGAGGTTCGCGTGGTTGGCCAGCTCGAAGGACACCAGCAGCACGCCAAGACCGAGCAGGACGGGTCCCCCAGCAGCATCAGCAGCATCGCGCCAGGAACCGACGCCATCATGCCGGCGGCGACAGCCCCGACCGCCACCGGGTGCTCAGCCGGGCGGGCGGCGCGGAGGTTGGCCAGCAGCTCCGCCGCCTCCTCGGCGCTCGGGGCGGCGGCCCCCCGGAGCCGGCGGTGGGCGAGGTGGCGGCCCCCCGGAGCCGGCGGCGTCCGGGATGGCGGCCGAGCCGAAGGCGGCAGCGGGCGTCGCATGAGCTTCGGCATAGCGGAGCTTGGCATAGCCGGCGGCGGCGTTGCGCGCCCCCTCCCAGGTGGCCAGGCAGACCAGGACGACAAAGCCGATCGCCAGCCAGGCGAGCAGCGGCCGGTACAGCTTGTGCAGCTCAGCGCGGAGCAGGCGCACGGCCGACCTCCCCGTTGGTGATGGACAGGTAGTGCTTCTCCAGCCCGGTGCGGTCGACGGTGACCTCGGCGGCGACGACCCCGCCGGCGGCCAGCAGCCGGTTCACCTCGCGGCTCGAGCCGGTGGCGACCAGGAGCACACCGTCGCCGCGCCGCTCGACCGTCCAGCGGCCCAGCAGCCGGACGGCCGCCTCCTCCTCTTGCGGCTGGACCGCCACCCGCACCCGCTCGCGGCAGCGGCCGAGCTCGCCGACACCCGTCACCTCGACCAGTCGGCCCCGGTCCATGACCGCCACCCGGTCGCAGACCTGCTCGACCTCGCCGAGCAGGTGGGACGAGAGGAACCCGGTGACACCCTCGGCGGCGACCCCGCGCAGCAGCGTGCGGACCTCCAGGATGCCGGCCGGGTCCAGGCCGTTGGCCGGCTCGTCGAGCAGGAGCAGCTGCGGCCGGCGCAGCAGCGTCACCGCGAGCCCCAGGCGCTGGCGCATACCCTGCGAGTAGGTCCTGACCTTGCGGCCGGCGACCGGGGTCAGTCCGGTCCGCTCCAGCGCCTGGCCGACCGCGCCGGGTCCGACCGGCGCGCCGGTGTCGGCCAGGATGTCGAGGTTGCGGCGCCGCTCAGCCACGGGTAGAAGGCCGGCTCCTCGATCATCGCCCCGATTCGGCCGAGCTGGCCCGGGCACGGCACGCGCTCGCCGAGCACAAACGCCTCCCCGGCGTCCGGCCGGACCAGGCCGAGCAGCATGCGGATGGTGGTCGTCTTGCCGGCGCCGTTCGGCCCCAGGAAGCCGACCACCTCACCTTGCTCGACCTCCAGGCCGAGGCCGTCGACCGCGACCCGTGCGCCGAAGCGCTTGGTCAGTCCCATGCAACAGATGACCTGCATCGATTCCCCTTGCTCTCCGGGACTTCGTGCTCCAGGATCCCTGCTGCCCAGGACGCTACGGGCAGGCCGGGCCGGTGTCGTCGGCTGCGATCGTGATCTTCGCGTCCCCCACCGCCGTGACGCCCCGGGTGGCCCTCTCCCCTGAAGGTGGGAGCGGTGCTCAGCGGGGCTGCTGCGGCACCAGCCCGCAACGGTGGGCGAGCACCACCGCCTGGACGCGGTCGCGCGCGCCGAGCTTGGCCAGCACACGGGAGACGTGGGTCTTGACCGTCTCGGTGCGCAGCGCGCGGTGCTCCTTCCAGTACTGCTTGAGGCGGGAGGAGCGGTAGTAGCAGGACAGCTGGGGGTCGACCCCCGCGGTGACGACCTTGGTGCGGAACGCGCCCGGCGTCCGGCGGCTGATCCGCCGATCGAACAGGAGCGCGACCTGGTCGGGCCGGCCGATGTCGAGATGGTCGCGGATGACGCCCTCGAAGAAGGCCCGGCCCGCCGGGGGCCGGTCGAATACCCGGGTGTCGGAGAGCTCGAACTGCCGGAAGGCGAGCTCGTAGGTGTAGCCGGCGCGCAGATCCGATCTCGTGAACGGAGAGGGGAGCCGGTGGACCCAGCGCCAGAAGAAGCTCTTCACCGCCCCGGGGCCGACCCGGTCGCAGATGCGCTGCAGAGCCCGCGGGTCCTCACAGGACCGGAAGCCGTTGTCGAGTGCCTCATAGGAGATGCCCGCCTTGTCCAGTTGGCGTTTGGCCCACTCGTGTCCGTTGAGCCAGATCCAGATCGGCCGGGGGGCACAGGCATTCGTCTTCCAGAACGCCCCACCCCAATCCGGGTCCCAGAGGTAGAAGTAGAAGTGGTTCACGAACGCCATCTGCCGACCCCACTCCATGTGGGGATGTCGGAGCTTCTGCTGGCCCTTCGCCACCCACGACCGCCACACCGACGCCTTCTCCTGGGCGATCCCGATCAGCACCACCCTCCCATCGCCACCCTCCCGGGCGGCGTCGTCGATGAGCGGGCGGGCCACCGCTTCCTTGTTCTCCCCCTTCTGGAAGTGGACCACCGGGATGCCGTTGCGCTTGGCGAAGCGGTGGACGGCGGCCACATAGCCGTCGCCGATTTTCCCGAACGCCGCCGACGACGGGATGAAGAACCGGCGCTGCCAGCGTAAGAACCGGCACACCAGACCCACCGACTGCAACTTGGGCAGGTACGCCTGGAGAAAGATCCGGTCGACCGACCTGCAAGTGAGCGTCACGTGGTCCCGCAGTAGGGTCACGTAATCGGTCATCGCAACCTCCACGGGTCTTGAGCAACCCGGAGGCTACGACCGACGCGACAGGGGCGGTTCCGCGGAACCGACCCCGTCACGCTGTCTTGTTACTTGGCGGTATGAGGCTCGCTCGCTAGTTCCACTTGCCCGACATGAAGTTCACAGTCAGGTCAAGTTCGTGGCCGAGCTGAGGTGTAGCGTCCACGTGGGCCCCTCCGGTTCGCGAGCCTGCGACCAGCCACTATGTGGCTTTACCGCCGGCCTGACAGTCGGCAACGTTGTTGGAGTAGGCGCCCCGGCTGCGTTCGCCGTGGCGGACCAGCCGATTTGAGCGTTCGTGGCGCGCGCCCATGTGCTCGGCGGTATGAGGCTCGCTCGCTACCGTCTAGCTTCCGCCGGCCTCGGGCGACACCGAGAAGAAGAGGTAGAGGTTGCTCGGAATATCGGGCGAAGCCAAGCCCTTGGCCTGGGCGGCCCGCAGGGCGGCAACAGAGGTGACGCAATGGGGCGGGCCCGCCGGGCAATGGCCGTCGTTGTCGGGCCAGATCGAGCGGTCGGCGATGTTCACGCCGATGGCGTTCCACCAGCCCGCCGGATGGCTCGTGCCTTCGATCACGTGGCTGTGCTGGGGCAGGGGGAACGGATCAGGCGTCTGACGGGCGGGGTCATCGGGGTTCTGGGCCATGCGGAGCGTGGACGGATGCATCAGACACGTGCCCAGGGGGCCTCTGAATTGGGTGACGGGCGGGCCGGGCTGACTGCACTGCGTCTGCACATCGGTGGCGGTGTTGTTGGTGAAGAAGGGGGAGCCGCCGAAGTTCGGCGCGATGCCGAACAGCTTGCGCACCGGTGGCGAGTCGGCGATCTGTAACCCCGGCGGCAGGATCGACCCCGTGCCCGTGTCGCCGAAAAAGCAGGGCGGCACCTGGTACTCCTTGGGATCCTCGGACTCCGGGTGCCCGTCCCCGTGTCCGAAGGGGCCGTCCACGTCGGAACCGGGTGTCGTGGCGCAGTAGTACGACAGGTGGTAGTGGAAGGCGAGGATCCGACCCTCCCCAAAGCCTTCCACCATGTCCGGCGGCAGGGGGCGATGCGGAAGCGCCACCGGTTGCCCGTCATCCGGCGCGTTGCCGTCGGCGCCGGCGGAGTTATGTCCGTCCCAGCCGAGTGGGAGCGCAAGCAGCACCGGCCCCAGCAGGGCCGTGAGCCAGTGGATCGGCAGCCTTCTCATGACCCCCTCCTTCTCGAGCCTCCTCGAGCACGGATGCCATGCAGGCTCCGAGCTCCTCCCAGCGCCGGAAGTGACGGGTGGAGCCGCTCAACAGATGCCGGACCTCGCCGCGGTACTCGATGCCGTCCCCGGTGTCCTCTGCCCACAGCCGCACGGTGAAGAGCTGCGAGCTCTGCTGCTGCGGATCGGTGGCTGCCATCACCCGACCTCCTCCTCGTTGCTACCGTGCCCTGTCCACCCAGCGTGCACGAGGCAGCGTTCTGAAAGCGTTCGACGGGGCGTTACCGCTTGTCGGTGGATCCGGTCCAGGCCGTCGATGGCCGGAGAAGTTGCCGGGCCTCGTCCAGGTCGGAGGTGCCGAAGGTGTCCGGGAACGACCCCAGCACCTGCTCCAGGATGGCCCGGGCCTTGGCCGCCTGCTCCGGCGATCCCGTGGCGGTGCGCCACCGGGTCAGGCTGGTGGCGGCCCGCAGCTCGAACAGCCTGGCGCCCTGTTGCC
>JBIOYL010000160.1:0-5779 GCA_044870185.1 Actinomycetes bacterium
ACTCGTGTTTCGCAGTTTTGCGGCTTGGGTCGGCGTGCATCAGTCGCGGCGTCGGTCCCGTCTGTCCCCTTGCTCGGACTTGACGATTCGGAACGCCGGGTGGTCGGTGGGGTCGGGCAGCTTCCGGAAGGTCGCGGCGAGCCTTGGCATCCTGCCGTAGCGGCGCAGGTACGCCTCGATCAGCGCTTGACGCTGCTGCACCGGGACCTCGACGGCGCTGAACTCCTCCGTCCGGCCACGATGCCGCAGGCGTCCGGTGCCCGATGCTCGCAGGTTTGCGACCAGTCGGTGTTGCCCGAGGGAGCCAGCAGGTACCGCTGGCCCGCATGCTCGAGGACGACGACCGCCACCGACCGCCACCGCCCGCTGGTCCGGCCGCGCACCGACAGCACCCGCACGGTGGGGTTGAGCAGCACCGCCATGCGGTTGCCCACCACGCGCGCGAACCAGGAAGGTCGCAGGTCCGGTCCTTCAGCCATGTGCGATGCCCTCCCTGGACTGGTGGTGGTCGGCGGGTCCGGTCGGGGGCCGCGCCTGCAGTGGCGACTCCGGCAGGCGGAGCACCACGGTCAGCGCCAGCGCGGCCAGCGCGGCGGCGACGAGGAACACGGCTTGGACGGCCTCGATGAGGTCGCTGCGCAGCGCGGCGCCGAGCGCGTGCACGCCGCCCTGCGAGCCAAGCGAGCCGGCCTGCGCCGCGAAGACCGCCCCGAGGACCGCGGCCCCGACGGCGCCGCCGAGGGTGCGGAAGAAGCCGGTGGTGGCGGTGGCGATGCCAAGCTCCCGCCGGTCGACGCTGTTTTGGACGGCGACGATCAGGACCTGGGTGACCATGCCGAAGCCGAGGCCGAACACGGTCAGGCCGATGCCGGTGGCGAGCCGGGAGGGGTTGGCTGCGAGCGCGGCCAGCAGCACCAGCGCGGCGGTCATCAGCGCCAGGCCCGCGAGCGGGAAGCGCTTGTAGCGGCCGGTGCGGGCGATGCTCCGTCCGGAGAGGGTGGTCGAGACCGTGATCCCCAGCATCGCCGGGACCAGCAGCAGCCCGGCCTGGGTCGGGCTGGCCCCGGTGGTCGTCTGCAGGAACAGCGGGACGAACACGGTGATGGAGAACAGCGCGGCGGTGCCCAGGAACAGGGCCGCGCTGGCGACGGCCAGCGCGCGGGTGCCGAGCAGGTGGAAGGGGACGATCGGGTCGGCGGCGCGCCGCTCGCGCGCGACCAGGCCGACCGACAGGACGACCGTCGCGGTCAGCAGGGCGAGGATCGGGGCCGAGGGCCAGGCGTAGCGCCCACCGCCCCAGATGCAGGTCAGCATCAGCGCGCTGGTCGCGCCGGCCAGCAGGGCGGCGCCGGCGACGTCCAGCGGGCGCTCCGGGTGCTCGGTGGGTGGCGCCGGCAGCCGCATTCCGACACCGGCCAGCGCGGCGGCGCCCAGCGGCAGGTTGACCAGGAAGACCCAGCGCCAGCCGGCGTTGTCGACCAGCACGCCGCCAAGCAGCGGGCCGACGACGGTGGCGACCGCGAAGGTGGCGGCGATGTAGCCCTGGTAGCGTCCCCGCTGGCGGGGTGCGACCAGATCGCCCACGGTGGCCATCGCCAGCGTCATCAGCCCGCCCGCGGCCGCGCCCTGCACCAGGCGGAAGACGATCAGCTGGGTGATGTCCTGCGCCACGCCGCACGATGCCGACGCGACCACGAACCCGGCCAGGGCGACCTGGAGCAGCCGTTTGCGGCCGTGCCGGTCGCCGAGCTTGCCCCACAGCGGCGTCGACGCTGCCGCGGCGACGACGTAGGCGCTGACGACCCAGGAGACGTCGCTGAGGCGGCCGAGGTCCGTGGCGATCACGGGCAGCGCGGTGGCCAGGATCGTCTGATCCAGCACGGCGGGCAGCATCGCCAGCACGATCGCCGCGAACGGCACGGTCACCGCGGCGGCGTGAGGTCGCTCACCCATACGCTCTGGGCTGGTGGGCGTTGGGCTGGAACTCACTGGTCGACGCTCCTCCTGCTTTGGTACAGCAGCACTAAAAGTATATCAGCAGTAAGATTCTTGCTGCTATACCATATGAGGATGACGACGGCAGAACTCGGGCTCCGCGAGCGCAAGAAGCAACGGACACGGGCGCTGATCGCCGACACCGCCCGGCGCCTGTTCCTCGAACGCGGCTTCGACGCGGTCACCGTGACCGAGGTCGCCCGCGCCGCCGAGGTCGCGCAGAAGACCGTCTTCAACTACTTCCCGACCAAGGAGGACCTCGTCTACTGGCAGCTGGAGTCCTTCGAGAAGGAGCTGCTGGAGGCGATCCGCCGCCGCGAACCCGGCGAGTCGGTGCTCGCCGCCTTCGGACGGTTCGTGCTGGTACCGCGCGGGCTGCTGGCCGAACCGGACCCCGAGGCGGCCGAGCAGCTGGCCGCGCTCACCCGGATGATCACCGCCAGCCCGGCCCTGCTGGAGCGCGAGCGGCAGATCTTCGAGCGCTGCACGGCATCCCTGGCCGCGCTGCTCGCCGGGGAGACCGCGGCGGGACCCGGCGACGTCGAGCCCTGGGTGGCCGCCAACGCCCTGATGGGGGTGCATCGGGCCCTGCTGGACGGTACGCGGCGCCGCGTGCTGGCCGGCCGCCGCGGCACCAGCCTGGCCGCCGCCGTGCGATCCCAGGCCGAGCGCGCGCTCGCGCGGCTGGAGCGGGGGCTCGGGGACTACGCGATCAAGCCACCACCCGAGTCGTATGCTGTCGTGATTGGCTGAGTTGCTCGCGGGCCAACAGCAGGCAAGCATCGGCGGCTCCCCCACAGGTCGTCAAACCAGAGGTCACCGCCGATGCCGACCCGCAGCCTACCCCGTTCGATCACCGACCTGCTGGACCGCTTCCGCGGCTGCTTCACCACCCCCACCTTCACCACCTTCTGCGGCCTGGCCTTGGGGTTCTGGGCCCAGCCGGGGCTCCACACCGTCACCGGCATGCTGGTAGGCGCCAGGCTGCAACACGCCTGGCACCACAGCCGCGCCCACCGCTTCTTCTCAGCAGCCCGCTGGTCGGCCGACCAGCTCGGCCTGGTCCTGCTGGACCTCATCTGCGCCCTGCTGGTCCCTGACGGCGCGCCGGTGCGGCTGGTGGTCGACGACACCCTCATGCGCCGCAGCGGCCGCAAGGTCTTCGGGGCGGCCTGGCACCACGACCCACTGGCGCCCGGCCGCCACCGCATCGCCTGGGCCAACAACTGGGTCGTGGTGGGCGTGCTGGTCTGGCTGCCGTTCATCCCGCACCGGAGCGTGTGCCTGCCGATCCTGGCCCGCCTGTGGCAGCCGGGGCACACCCCGGGACGGCCCGACCTGGCCACCGAGCTGGTCAAGCTGGTCTGCGCCCACCTCGGCGACCGCCGCGTCGACCTGGTCGGTGATGGTGCCTACGCCGGCAAGCAGCTCGGCGACCTGCCTGGGCAGGTCACCGTCACCACCCGGCTGCGCGTCGACGCGCGCCTTTTCCGGCTGGCACCACCACGGCGCCCCGGCACGCGGGGCCGACCCCGCACCAAAGGCGACCGGCTGCCGGAGCTGACCCTGCTGGCCGGCATGGTGACCACCCCGTTCGCGCTGCACCAGGTGACCCGCTACGGCCACGGCGGCCTGGCCGCCATCGCCGGCTTCACCTGCCTGTGGCCGGCGGTGTTCGGCACCCGCCCCGTGCACGTGGTGCTGGTCCGATCCCCCGACGCCCCCGATGGGTTTGACCTGGCGCTGGTCTCCACCGACCTTGCCGCCACCCCCGCCGAACTGGTGGAACGCTACTCGACCAGGTGGAGCGTGGAGGTCAGCTTCGAAGAGAGCCGACAGGTCGCCGGGGTCGGCCAGGCCCGCAACCGCACCCCCCGCGCCGTCCAGCGCACCGTCCCCTTCGGCCTGCTGTGCGTGAGCCTGGTCGTCTGCTGGTATGCCCAGCATGGCCAGCCAGCCGCCGACCTTGCCGCCCACCGCGCCCGCGCGCCCTGGTATCGCACCAAGCACACCGTCTCGCTGGCTGACATGCTCAACGCGCTCCGCCGTGAGCTACTGGCCACCCAATTTCTGCCATCTCGGCTGGTCATGCCCACCCTGGAAGAACTCCTCCACGCGCAGGCAGCCGGGGCTGCCAACGCGGCGTGAAGTGCGAAACCCGAGTTCGGCCAGGATACGAGCTAACAGTGCTGAAGGTCTTATTCCTCGGCGAAGCCTGGCCCGAGGGCTGGGGGCTCTTTTTCAACGCTTCCGTTGGGCGCAGTTTCGCGGCGCCCACACGAGCAGACGGTTCGCACGGTGAGCTTGCCACCGAACCGCTCACTTCCAATGCAGATGGTTCACTATGGGCCCTTCGCGTCTGGTTTCGATCGTTCGGCTGGCTACTGTCTCTCGGCATCCCCAATGAGTTACCAGCACAGATGTACCGACCGGGAGCACTCCGCATGCAAAGGGCCGGAGAGCCTGGCTCTCGCACGCTCTACTTCTCATGGGCGGCCGACGGCAAAGGTCACGCGGCGCTCGAGATCACGCGCCTGGGCGAGGTGCCATAGGTCGCAGCCCTGGGAGCCAACAGGCATCTACACCAATAAGCCCAAGGGTGCCCAAACCCGACGCCCGTAGAGCCATTCTAAGGCCCGTTTCTTGGCTCCCAGGTCATATTCCTCTTGCCGGAGGCCCTCGGGCGGCCGTCCTGGGCCGTTCTGTGGCCCTGGCTACTCGGTGGCCGCCGGCGTCTGCGTGCCCTGCGCCAGGTAGGCCGCCAGCGCATAGCCCGGGTAGCGGTCCAGGTTGTAGCGGGCCCGGTCGTAGCGCCGCGTCGTCCGAGGATCAGCGTGGCCTACGGCGTCTTGGACGTCTTCGAGCGGCGCGCCGGCGTCCCGCGCCAGCGTCACGAAGGCGTGCCGGAAGCTATGCGGGTTGACCCGGCCGGCCGTGGCCAGCCCCGCGGCCCGCGCGGCGGATCGGACCATCCGCCAGGCGGCCGGCTCATCCAACCTCCGGCCCGAGCTCGTGACGAACAACGGCCCTGAGCCCCGCCCCGCCAGATAGGCGTCAAGGGCGCGGCTGACTACGGGCGCCAGCGCCACCCGGGCCCGGGAGCCACCCTTGCGCCGGATACGCAGCACCCGGTGCCCGCGCTCCGTGTCCAGGTCGGTGACGTCGGCGCCGAGGACTTCGCCCACCCGGCAGCCGGTGTAGGCGAGCAGGCTAAGCAGGACAAAGTTGCGCCGGCCCTGCCGGCTACCCGTCCGCCGCTCGGCTCCCGCCAGGATCGCGGCGAGCTCCTCACGCGCAAAGCCGGTGCTTGGCGAGTCGGTGGCCACCTTGGGCCGCCGGACGTGGGCAAGGGGAGACCGCGGGATGACGCCCTCCCCCACGGCGTAGCTGTAGAAGCTCGCCAGCGCCGACAGCCGCCGGGCGACCGTCGCCGGCGACTGCCCGCGCACCTCGCCGAGCTCCCGGGCGTAGGCATCGATGTGGGCCCGGACCGCCCCAAACGGCGGAATGCCGAAGCGATCCAGGAAGGCGAGCCAGTCCGCCAGGTCGCGCCGGTAGGCCTGCCGCGTGCGCGCGGAGTCGTAGCCGAGGAGCCACGCCGCCACGACCGCATCGACCCGTTCGACACGGGCAACGGCCTGGTCTGTCGGTGGGTGCAGCGGTTCAAGCATAAGCACAGTATAACCGGCATTATCCTGTTGTTTAACAAGAACCTTGGACGGCCGTTTTGAGGCCCTGACCCGGCGCGTGATAGGTTCCCGTGAGCAAGTGTGCACGCATGCAT
>JBIOYL010000161.1:0-4341 GCA_044870185.1 Actinomycetes bacterium
CCCCGGTGGAGCTGGCGTTCGACCAGGTCCAGAAGCTCTAGCCGCCTCCCGCAGGCAAGGAGCCAGCCGCCTCCCCCAAGCCCGCCTCCCCAAGTCAAGGAGCACCAGCCGCATGCCACCCCAACCAGGCCGACGCCGCAGGGTGACGGCCGTCATCAAGATCGAGCTCCCGGCCGGCCAGGCCACCCCGGCCCCCCCGGTGGGCACCGCGCTCGGGCCGCACGCCGTGAACATCATGGACTTCGTCAAGCAGTACAACGCGGCGACCCAGGGCCAGGTGGGCAACATCATCCCGGTCGAGATCACCATCTACGAGGACCGGACGTTCAGCTTCGTGCTGAAGACGCCGCCCGCCGCCGTGCTGCTGCGCAAGGCGGCCGGGGTCGAGAAGGGCTCGGCCGAGCCGGCCAGGAACAAGGTCGGCACGGTCACCCGCTCCCAGCTCCGGGAGATCGCCGAGACCAAGATGCCCGACCTCAACGCCCTCGACGTCGAGGGTGCGATGAAGATCCTCGCGGGGACCGCGCGCTCGATGGGCATCACCGTCGCGGGCTAACGCCGAAGGCTGACGCCGAAAGGAAGCTGACGTGGCTGGAAAGAAGCTGGCCGAGGCGGCCAGAAAGGTCGACCGCAGCAAGCTGTACGCGCCCTACGAGGCGCTCAAGCTCGCCAAGGAGACCAGCCCGGTACGGTTCGACGCGACCGTCGAGGTCGCCTTCCGGCTGGGAGTCGACCCCCGGCGGGCCGACCAGATGGTCCGGGGGACGGTCTCGCTGCCGAACGGCACCGGCAAGACGGTCCGCGTGGCCGTGTTCGCCCAGGGCGAGGCGGCCCGGGCCGCCGAGGAGGCCGGCGCCGACGTCGTGGGCGGCGCCGACCTCGTGCAGCGCATCCAGAGCGGGTTCCTCGACTTCGACGCGGCGGTGGCCACCCCGGAGCTGATGGGCCAGGTCGGCCGCCTCGGCCGCATCCTGGGCCCGCGCGGCCTCATGCCCAACCCGCGGTCGGGCACCGTCACCCCCGATGTGGCCAAGGCGGTCACCGACATCAAGGGCGGGAAGGTCCCCTACCGCGTCGACCGGCACGGCAACCTCCACCTGATCCTCGGCAAGACCTCGTTTCCGGCCAAGGCGCTCACCGAGAACTACCAGGCCGCCCTGGACGAGGTCATCCGGGCCAAGCCGTCCGCGGCCAAGGGCCGCTACCTCAAGGGCATCACGGTGAGCACGTCCATGGGTCCCGGCATCAAGGTCGACCCGTCGCAGACCCGCAACCTGGTGCCCGAGGGAGCCGAGGCCGCCTAGCGCGGCCGCCGGCCATGCGCACGCAAGCCTGGCGGCTCGGATGGTGGGCGCCGCTGGCACCCGCCGTCTCCCCCGACGACCTCGTCGACCCGGCCACCCATGGTGACCTGCTCGCCGCCGTGGCCGCCGGCGCCCCGCTCGACCGGCTCGGCCAGCACCGGCTGGACGCCCTCAAGGCGGCAGGGCTCGCCGGCAGCGACGGCCGTCCCCGCTTCCCGGTCGCCCGCGCCGACCAGGCCAAGGCGCTGCGGGGCGCGGCCGACGACCTCGGCGGCGGCATGGCCAGGCTCGTGGCCGGCGAGTGGAGCCGGCTCGAGGTCGAGTACGAGCCCGTCCGGGCCACGGTGGCCGGCCCCGGCGGCCCGGCGGCGGCCTTCCTGGTGGTCGGCGGCCTGCTGCTCGACGTCGGTGTGCGCCGCCTGCTGCGCCGCCAAGGGCTGGCCGCCCCGCCGTTCGGGAGCGCGTTCGTCTGGCTCGCCGAGGGCGACGCCGCGGCCGCCGGCACCTGGTTCGCCCGCGCGACCGCGCTGCCCGGCCGGGGCAGCCTGGTCCGCTTCGGCCGCCCCGGCGTGCCCGAGTGGGCGGCCGCCGAAGCCGAGCCCGAGGCCGCCCCCGCCCTGCCGACCGCGCGCGAGCCCGGCCTGCGCGAGCTGATCGAGGCGCTCGGCTGGTCGGTGGTCCGCGCCGTCGAGGACAGCCTGCCCGCCCTCGACCCGATTCGCCGGCGCATCCCCGGGACCGACGACGAGGGCGCCTTCCTCGCCTTCGCCTACACGCTGGCCGTCGACGCCGCGGTCGCCGCGCTCGCCGCCCGCGGCTTCATCGCGCCGCCCGACCCGCCGGTGGCCGCCGTCCGCGTGACCGACCCGGCCCTGGCCGGCCGGTAGCGCCCCCCGGTCCGAGCGGGTTGACGGGCGCGGGGCGGCGCCGCTACGCTCGCCCGAGCCGAAGACCGTCCGGTTGCCAACGGCAGGTTGCCAACGGCAGGTTGCCAACGGCACGAAGGCTCGCGGAGGCGGTGGGGGACACCCCCGACCGCGTTCTCGGGCGCCGGCGCAGGCGAGCACCTCCGGGTGCGGTCGTGCGCGCGTTCGTCAACGGACGGTCTCTGACCGTCCGTTTTGCTTCTCCAGGGAGGTGAGGCCGTGCCGAACGCGAGCAACGTCGCCGCGGTCGAGGCCATCAAGCAGCGCCTGGAAGGCTCGGTGGCCGCCCTGCTGACCGAGTACCGGGGCCTGAAGGTGGCCGACCTGGGCGAGCTGCGGGCGTCCCTGCGCGGCTCCGCCACCGAGTACAAGATCCTCAAGAACACCCTGACCGCGATCGCCGCCCGCCAGGCCGGCCACGACGAGCTGGCCGGGATGCTGACCGGCCCGACCGCCATCGCGTTCGTCAGGGGCGACCCGGTGCAGGCGGCCAAGGACCTGGCCGAGTTCGCCCGCACCCATCCGACCCTCGTGGTCAAGGGCGGCGTGCTGGAGGGCCGGGTGCTGGGCGCCGACGAGGTGCGCCGGCTCGCCACCCTCGACTCGCGCGAGGTCCTGCTCGCCCGCCTCGCCGGCCTGCTCCAGGCCTCGCTGCAGCAGACCGTCAGCCTGCTGGCCGCGCCGCTGCGCCAGGTCGCCACGATGACCGCCGCCCTGCGCGACAAGCTGGAGGAGGCGGGTGCCGGCGGCGCCGAAGCGCCGGCCGCCCCCGACACCGGCGCGGCGGCCGCGGCCGCCGCGCCCGGCACCACCACCGCCGAGTAGCACCGCACCAAGGAGACCGCCATGGCCAAGCTGTCCAACGACGAGCTGCTGGACGCGTTCAAGGAGATGACCCTGCTCGAGCTGAGCGAGTTCGTGAAGCAGTTCGAGGAGACCTTCGGCGTCTCGGCCGCCGCCCCGGTGGCCGCCGCCGGCCCGGCCCCTGCCGCCGCCGAAGCCGCGGCTGTCCCCGAAGAGGAGCAGACCGAGTTCGACGTGGTCCTGACCGCCGCCGGCGACAAGAAGATCCAGGTCATCAAGGAGGTCCGCGCGCTGACCAGCCTCGGCCTCAAGGAGGCCAAGGACCTGGTCGACAGCGCCCCCAAGCCGGTGCTCGAGCGGGTGCCCCGCGACCAGGCCGACAAGGCCAAGGCCCAGCTCGAGGGCGCCGGCGCCGCCGTCGAGCTGAAGTAGGCGGCCGGCGGGACCTGCGGCGGACGCCGCCGGGCGGCCGCGGCCCAAGGAGCCCGAGCCCCAAACCGCCGTAGCTCTTGACACCCTTGTAGACCTGGCGGCACACTCCGGTCTAACCAGACGAGATGAGGAGCAGTACGCAGAGCCACCGGTCGCTGCTGTTGACAGCAGGGTAGCCCTTCTGCTACTCTGCTCCTTCGCATGTCTTCGCACGCCTTGCGCCCATCCGCCCTCGCGGGCTTCGGCGTGCCCGCATACCCACGCACCGTCTTCCCGCGAAAGGGGAGGGACGCCTGTTGAGCGACCCGCGTACCTCGGCCTCGCGCCGGCTCTCGTTCGGCAAGATCCCCGAGATCCTTCCCATTCCCGACCTCATCGCCATCCAGCGCCAGTCCTTCGAGTGGCTCATCACCGAGGGGCTGCGCGAGACCTTCGAAGAGATCAGCCCGATCGAGGACTTCACCGGCCAGATGGCGCTCACCTTCGGCGAGCACCGCTTCGAGGACCCCGAGCACACGGTCGAGGAGTGCCGCGAGAAGGACAACACCTACTCGCGCAAGCTGCACGTGCAGGCCGAGTTCCAGAACCGCACCACCGGCGAGATCAAGTCCCAGTCGGTGTTCATGGGTGACTTCCCGGTCATGACCGACCAGGGCACCTTCATCATCAACGGCACCGAGCGGGTGGTCACCTCCCAGCTGGTGCGCTCGCCCGGCGTGATCTTCGAGCAGGAGCCCGACAAGACCCTCGACAAGCTGCTCACCTCCTGCCGCGTGATCCCGGCGCGCGGTGCCTGGCTGGAGAGGCGATCACCAGCGAGACCACCGCAGCGGCGAAGCGCGACGCGGCAATGCTGCTCGTGCTCGGCGACGGCG
>JBIOYL010000162.1:0-5414 GCA_044870185.1 Actinomycetes bacterium
TGGCGGACAGATCGAGCAATGCTGCCGTGAGGAATAGCTGCACCATGTAGACGCCGATGCTGGGGATCGATCTGGGCCAGCGGATGTATCTGTCCGAGCAGCTCCTACGCGAACAGAGTGAGGCCAAGCGCGTGATGTTCGACGCGCTCGCCGGTCGGTGACCAACGGCGAACACCGCGTCCTGGACCACGCCTCCCACACTTGGCTCCACATCGAAGCCGCCGACGCCGTCGTCCAAGGGATCCGCGACATGCTCGGCGACGTCCGCTCCTGACGCCGACGACCGGCGCGGTGAACCGCCGCGGCCCGCACCACGATCCGGTACCGGCCGATGACGGCTGACAGCACAGCTAGGAAGGCTCCGCTCTCAGACCTTCTTGCCGGGCCGAGAGCCGCCCACTGAGCCCCGGAGGCCGGCGGATGTGGGTGGTGTAGGACATGCCCGGAAACGGCTGAGGGCGTTCTCGTTGGGATAACGTGACAGCCGCCCGGTGGGGCTTGAAGGATGGTGCGGTTCCCCGGCGCTGTGGCGGCTCGCCGCGGTTGCCGACCACTTTTCCCCACCCCGACGGTGGCGACCGGTGCGCCGGTGTGCGCTGTTCGACGGTGGGGGGGGCGCGCACACCGCGCATGCGCGCCCTGCGCGGTTCCATGCGCGGTTGTTCTGCGTGGCGCAAACCCGATGAGCCGCGAGAACCCGCCAGCTCGCTGAGCGGCCCCACATCCATCGAGTTGTGGGAGCGGCTGCTCGCCTTGGCCGCATCAAGAACGGCTTCGGCCTTGTCGAGCGGCACGGAACCCGATCGCTAGGTCCGGCGTAGCACGGGGCGGGTGTGGTTAGGCGTCGGCCTTGGTGGTGCCGGGCGGCCCGGCCAGCACCGTGGGGACGTACTCCAGCAGCTGCAGCCGACCGTCGAAGGTACGGCTGGCAACCATGTCCAGGGCGACGTCGGGGTACCCGTCATAGATCCGGTCCCGACCGCTGCTGCCGGTGATGACGGGGAAGACAACCACGCGGAACCGGTCCACGAGACCGGCCTTCAGGAGCGAGCGGCACAGGGTGAGGCTGCCCAAGGTGCGCATGGACTTGATGCCTTGGTCCTTCATCTCCCGCACGGCCTCGACCGGGTCCTGGGAGACCAGTTGGGTGTTCGGCCACGACAGCGGCTCCGTCAAGGTGGACGAAAAGACGACCTTCGACAGGCCCGCCAGGGCATCGGTACCCGGCTCACCGTCAGTGGCCAACCCGGACATAAGCCGATAGGTGTTCGCGCCCATCAGGACGGTGTAGTCCGCTTCCGGGTGGTCTGCCAACCAGGCCAGGTACTCGGGCCCCTCCAGGCCCCACCAGCCAGGCCAGCCCTCGGCGGCCCCGTAGCCATCCAGCGAGGTGATGAAGTCGATGACCAGTTCTGGCATCGGCGATTCCTTTCAGTGAATTGGTGAGTGGCATCCGCCGCCAACAACTCGCTCAGCAGTGCCCCCAGCGCACCCTACCGCGACTCCAACGACTACACCGAGGAGCGCGTCCGTCACGTCGACCGCTCCTACACTCTCGAACTGGTGTTCGAAGCATAGCGGGCGCGGCGCCAGCACGCGAGGTCGAGTCCGTCAGGCGGCTGTCGCAGAAATGAGCGTTTCTGCGACAGGCCTCACTCTTGTCGATTTTCGAGGTTCTCTGCACGAGCGACCAGCGCGTTTGTAGGTGAGTGCACAGGAGCGCGTGCATCTGGCTGACCTGTCGGCCCTGTGCGCTACGGTGCGGCTTTCCTGTGCTCCTGTGCGCGACGGCGAGGCCCCCAGGGATGGACGACAAACCGACGGCGGTCCCCGATCGTGGGCTGCTGGCCACCTCTGACGAGGTGTGGACCCTGGCGGTCCGCCGCGCCGAGGTCATCGGCCGGCTGGCCGAGGCGGGCGTGGTCGGGGCTGGAGGCGGCGGATGCGGCCGCGGCGGAGCTGGGGGTGTCGCGGCGGCTGGTGTATCTGCTGCTGCGTCGCTGGCGGGAAGGCGCGGGGGTTGTCACGGACCTGATCCCGCGGCGGTCCAGCGGTGGCCGGGGTCGCGAGCACCTGCCGGATGTGGTCGAGGCGGTGATCCGCGAGCTGCTCCGGATGCGGTATCTGAGCAGGCAGAAGCCGTCGGTGGCGGCGGTGCATCGGGAGCTCGCGCGCATCTGCCGCCGCCGTGGGCTGCAAGTGCCCTCGCGGGGAACGCTCGAGCGGCGCATCCAAAAGCTGGACCCGGTCCAGGCGGCATCCGCGCGGGACGGCTCGGACGCCGCCCGGGCGCTGCGGTCAGCCGCCGGGGTGGCGCCGGCGGTCGGCGCGGTGTTGGAGCAGGTCCAGATCGACCACACCGTGGCGGACGTGACGGTGGTCGACGAGCGGCACCGGCTGCCGGTCGGCCGTATGTGACGGTCGCGATCGATGTGTTCAGCCGCTGCATCGTGGGCCTGGTGGTGACCTTGGAGGCGCCGTCGGCGCTGTCGGTCGGGTTGTGCCTGGCCCACATGGTCACCGACAAGCGGGCCTGGCTGGAACGCCTCGGCGTCGAGGCCGACATCGGGTGGCCGATGAGCGGCAAGCCGATGCAACTGCACCTGGACAACGCCGCGGAGTTCAATAGCGAGGCGCTGCGGCGCGGCTGCGACCAGCACGGCATCGGCCTGCGGTACCGGCCGGCGGGTCAGCCGCACTACGGTGGGATCGTCGAGCGGCTGATCGGCACGATGATGCAGCTGGTGCACGAGCTGCCGGGCACCACCTTCTCCAGCCCACAGCAGCGCGGCAGCTACGACAGCCAGGCCACCGCCGTGCTGACCTTGGCCGAGCTGCAGAAATGGCTCGCGCTGGCGGTGGCGTCCTACCACGGCCAGGTGCACGGCACGCTGCAGCAGACCCCGGCCGGACGGTGGGCCGAGGGCGTCGCCACAGACCGCCTCCCCGTGACGGTGATGGGCGAGACGGCGTTCCTGGTCGACTTCCTGCCGGTGACCCGCCGAACCCTGACTCGAACGGGCTTCCTGATCGACCATGTGCAGTACTACAGCGACGCGCTCAAGCCATGGATTGCCCGCCGGCAGCGGCTGGAGAAGTTCGTGCTGCGCCGCGACCCCCGCGACATCTCTCGGATCTGGGCGTTGGACCCTGATGGGGATTCCTACGTCGAGGTGCCGTACCGGACGCTGTCGCGGCCGCCGATCAGCGTGTGGGAGCAGCGCGCTGCGATCGCCCGGCTGCGCGAGCAGGGCCGGGACCAGGTCGACGAAGCCGCCATGTTCGCGATGGTGGAACAGATGCGGACGATCACCGAGGAGGCTGCCACCACCACCCGCACTGCCCGCCGGAATCTGGAACGCAGGTCGCCAAACCAGGTGTCCACCGGCCGGTCGGCACCGGCCGCCGCACTCGCTGTCCCGCCCTCCGCTGCGGAATCTGGTTCCGCGGAACCGGCCCGGCCGTTCGAGGTGATCGAGCAGTGGTGAGTACGGATGCTGTGAAGGGGACGGAGGTGGAGGTGGCGCCGGGCGAGCCGGAGGACTTGTCGCACCTGCATGAGGCGGCGCGGCGGGTGGCACCGTTGCCGGCCACCGAGCGGCTGCGGTACGTGTGGGCAGACCGGTGGATCGGCTACACCCGCGCCACCGAGGCGCTGACCCAGCTGGAGACGCTGTTGTCCTGGCCGGAGCGGCTGCGGATGCCGAACCTGCTGCTGATCGGGCCGACCAACAACGGCAAGTCGATGATCATCGAGAAGTTCCGCCGGGCCCACCCGCCGACCTCGCATCCAGACACCGAGGAGATCCCGGTGCTGGTGGTGCAGATGCCCTCCGACCCCAAGGTGCCCCGCTTCTACACCGCCCTGCTGGCCGCGCTTGGCGCTCCGCTGCGGCCCGGCCAGCGGCTGGCCGAACTGGAGCAGCTGGCGCTGCGGCTGCTGCGGCAGGTCAGGGTGCGGGTGCTGGTGATCGATGAGCTGCACAACGTGCTGGCTGGCCGCGGCGACGTGCGCCGGGAATTCCTCAACCTGCTCCGGTTTCTGGGCAACGAGCTGAAGATCCCGCTGGTAGGGGTCGGCACCCGGGAGGCGTATCTGGCGGTCCGCTCCGACGACCAGTTGGAGAACCGGTTCGCCCCCCTCACCCTGCGCCGATGGCAGCCCGATCAGCAGGCGTGCTCGCTGCTGGCCAGCTTCGCCGCCACCTTCCCGCTGCGCCGCCCATCGGCGATCGCGACCCCAGCGATGGCCAGCTATCTGCTGTCGCGCAGTGAAGGCACGATCGGGGAACTGGCCCAGCTGCTCACCGACGCCGCGGCGGCCGCGATCGAATCCGGCGAGGAAGCGATCAACCAGCGCACCCTGCTGCTGGCCGCCTACGCCGGTCCGACCGAGCGGCGCCAGCTGTTTGAGCGCGAGCTGGCGTGAGCGCCCCGTGAGCACCCGGACGTGAGCACCCGGCGGTGGCCGCTGCACCCGCGGCCGGGTCCGCTGGAGTCGCTGTCGTCGTGGCTGGAGCGCCTGGCCCGCCCCTACAACCTGTCGGTGGATGCCCTGCTGGCCCACAACCTCGATCTGGGCGGCGTCGCCGTGCCGGCGCTGCTCGATCACGATCCGCCCGCCGTGCTGCTGGCCGCGCTCGCCGACCGCACCGGCGTCGAGCTCGCCCAGCTGCGGGCGATGACATGGGGCGGCTGGGTGCCCTGGCTGTTCGACAAGCTGTGGGTCCGGCCGCACGACGCGCAGGAGGTCTTCGACACCTATGTGCGGCAGAACTCGGTGCTGCTGGCACCCGTGAGGCCGGCGGCAATCTGGTGTCGCGGTGGAAGAAGTGGGCCGGGCCGTGGGTCCCCGTGGTGCAGGCGCTCCACCGGGCCTGCCCGGTCTGCGCCACCGACCCGGACCGGGGCACGGCCCTGGTGTGGCAGCTGCCGCTGATGACCGGATGCGTCGACCACGGCTGCCGCCTAC
This sequence comes from Actinomycetes bacterium, assembly GCA_044870185.1. Classification (GTDB taxonomy): domain Bacteria; phylum Actinomycetota; class CALGFH01; order CALGFH01; family CALGFH01; genus JBIOYL01. The sequence goes on from JBIOYL010000162.1 coordinate 4,973, forward strand.
AAGACGCCCAGCAGATCACTATCGCCGTCGCCCTGGGCGAACCGCTGGAGCCGACCCCGGTGGAGGAACCGGTCGCCGCCCTGGACCGCTTCACCTACCAAGCGCTCACTACCGGCCGTGTCGCCTTGCCCGGCCGGGCCGTGCACGCTGGCATGTGGTTCCGGCTGCTGCGGTCGCTGCTGGACGAGGTCAGCCTGTGCCCGCCCACCCAACGGGCCGCGACCCGGGCGATGCTCGAACGTATCTGGCATGCCACCGGTCGTCCCGAACGCGGCGGCCTGACCACCTGGCGCCCCTACGAACAGCTGGACTGGGACACCCAAGAACCGTATGGTGCCTGGCGGTACCGCCCGCAGGTGGGTGAAACTCGGGCGGGTGTCGCTCGCTGTCGTCGGTACGGCTTAGTGCTGTGCGCCTGAACCCAAGAATGACGCCGGAGCCC
>JBIOYL010000163.1:0-5948 GCA_044870185.1 Actinomycetes bacterium
GCACCCGACCCCAACGGCCTGGCGCTGGTCGCCGAGGTCACCCGCGCCACCCCGGCCGAGCTGCCCGCAGCCGGCGAGCAGCGCTACCGGGTGGTGCTGTACGACTTCGGCGCCAAGGCCTCGATCAGTCGTCTCCGGTATGGTCCCGGGCGTCCACGGCCCGAGAGTCTTTCGGGACTTTTTGCCGTAATGGACCGTCAGCGTCAAGCCACTGAGGGATATTTCTTTACAAGCTGTGCATCCTGCCTGAGCCGGGCATCACGTATGCAGACACTCCGACACCGGCCGAGCAGACCAAAACCGAGTCGCGTACTTTGTACTGTATTACGGACGCCCACCGCAGCCCTTGTGGCAATGCCGCGGACCCCTCTATACAACCAGAACGAGCGGCCGCACCTACGCGGAGCCCGATCATCCATCGTGTCCCCGCCTTGCCTGCCGGCCCCCTCCGCACCACCGGGCGCCTCTGTGGCGGCTTCCGGTGCAGACAGTCCGCTTCGGTCCAAAGGTGACGCTCCCGATGGTGGCGTGCGGGGTGTCCGGCCACATCGGCTGCCGATCCGGCGACACACTGGTGCCTGATGGGAACGTGGCCGGGGACCGCCGAGGAGCTGGTCCGGGCGCAGGCGGCGCTCGGGCGCAGGGCCGTGGCGCCGTGGCGGCCGGAGGGGACGCTGCGCATCGGTGGCTGCTTCGCCTGCTTCGCGCGTGGTGGCTCCAGCCCGGGGGCGACCGGTGACCCCGGCTGGGCAGGCGGCGCGGTGACGCGTGGGCGCCGGCTGCTGGCCGCCGTGGCGATCGCCGGGCCTGCGGCCGGCCCCTACGTGCCGGCGCTGCTGGCCCTGCGGGAGGGGCGGCTGCTGGAGGCGGCGACCCGCGCCCTGCCGGTCGCGCCCGACGTCCTGCTGGTCAACGCGACCGGGCGGGACCACCCCCGGCGGGCCGGGCTCGCCGTGCAGCTCGGGGCGGTGCTCGGCATCCCGACCGTCGGGGTCACCAACCGCCCGCTCGCCGCCGAAGGGGACTGGCCGCCCGACGAGCCGGGCGCGACCGCGCCGCTCCTGCTCGACGGCGAGCTGGTCGGCTGTTGGGTCCGGACCCGCGCCGGGGTGCGCCCCGTGGCGGTGCATGCGGCCTGGCGGACCGATGCCACGACGGCCGTGGAGGTGGTGCGGGCCGCGACCCGGCGGGCCCGCACGCCCGAGCCGCTCCGCCGGGCCCGGAAGGCGGCCCGCAGCGCCCGGGCCCGGGCGCACACCAGGGCGTCGCACGCAGGGACGGCTCACGCCGAGATGTGAGCCCGGTTCGCACCGGGACGTGACCGCTACCGGAGCGTGAGCCCGGACTTCCTGCCCGGGGCGTGAGCAGGCCGAGCGCCGGGCCACGTGAGCAGGCCGAGCGTGCCGGCACCGCCTACACTCTGATGATGCTGCGTTGCCCCAACTGCGGTGAGGCCAACCCGGAGCGGGCCCGCTTCTGCCTGCGCTGCGGCACACCCCTGGAGGCCGCCCCGCCGCCACCCGAGACCCGCAAGACCGTCACCGTGGTCTTCAGCGACGTGACCGGGTCGACCAGCCTCGGTGAGCGCCTGGACCCGGAGTCGCTGTCCCGGGTGATGGCCCGCTACTTCGACGCCATGCGGACCGTGCTCGAGCGCCACGGGGCGACCGTGCAGAAGTTCATCGGCGACGCGGTCATGGCCGTGTTCGGCATCCCGGTCGTCCACGAGGACGACGCCGTGCGCGCGGTGCGGGCGGCCGCCGAGTTCCACAGCGCCCTGGACACCCTCAACGCCGAGCTCGCCCGGAACTGGGGGGTCACCCTCACCACCCGCACCGGGGTCAACACCGGCGAGGTGGTGGCCGGCAACCCGCAGGTGGGCAGCGCCCTGGTCGTCGGCGACGCGGTCAACGTGGCCGCCCGGCTGGAGCAGGCCGCCGGCCCGGGCGAGGTCCTGCTCGGCCGGCCGACCTGGCAGCTGGTCCGCGACGCGGCCACCGTCGAGCCGCTCGCGCCGCTCAGCCTGGCCGGCAAGACCGGCGGCGTGCCCGCCTACCGGCTGGTCGCCGTGCAGCCGGGCACGCCGGGCCACCGCCGCCGCGCCGACGCCGCCATGGTGGGCCGCGAACACGAGCGCGAGCTGCTGGAATGGACTTGGCAGCGGGTGCTCCGGGACCGTACCTGCCACCTGGTCACCGTGCTCGGGACGGCAGGGGTGGGCAAGTCCCGCCTGGTCGCCGAGACGCTCGGCCAGGTCGAAGGCCAGCCCATGGTGCTCATCGGCCGCTGCCTGCCCTACGGGCAGGGCATCACCTTCTGGCCGGTGGCCGAGATCGTCCGCCAGGCGGCCGGCATGACCGAGGACGACCCGCCTGCGGCGGTCCGGACCAAGCTCGACGCGCTGCTGGCCGGGACGGACCACGGCGACCTGGTGGCAGCGCGCATCGCCCAGCTCATCGGGCTGGAGGCGGCCACCGTGCCGGCGGAGGAGGCCGCCTGGGCGGTGCGCAAGCTGCTGGAGGCCCTGGCCGGACGCCAGCCGCTGGTGATGGTCTTCGACGACCTGCACTGGGCCGAGCCGACCCTGCTCGACGTGATTGAGCACGCCGCCGACTGGTCACGGGAGGTGCCCATGCTGCTCGTGGCGATCGCCCGGCCCGAGCTGCTGGAGCAGCGGCCCAGGTGGGCGGGCGGGAAGCTCAACGCCACCTCGATGCTGCTCGAGCCGCTGAGCGCCCGCGAGTCGAGCGAGCTGCTGCGGCGCCTGCTCGGCGGCGCGGAGGCCGCCGAGCCGGTCCAGGCGCAGATCACCCGGCTCGCCGAGGGCAACCCGCTGTACCTGGAGGAGACCCTCGCGATGCTGCTGGAGGACGGCCGGCTGCGCAAGGACGACGGCCGCTGGGTGGCGTCCGGCGATCCGGCCGCCATCACCGTGCCACCCACCATCCAGGCGCTGCTTGCGGCCCGGCTCGACCGGCTCGGACCCGAGGACCGGGACATGCTCGAGCGCGCCTCGGTCATCGGCCAGATCTTCAGCCGCGACGCGGTCACCGAGCTGGCCCCGCCCGAGCGCCGGCCGGACGTGCCCGCGCGGCTGCTCGACCTCGTGCGCCAGGACTTCCTGCGGGCCACCCACTCGGGGTTCCCCGGCGAGGACAACTACCAGTTCCGCCACCTGCTGATCCGCGACGCCGCCTACGAGGCGCTGCCCAAGCGCAACCGGGCCGAGCTGCACGAGCGCTTCGCCACCTGGCTGGAGACGGCCCGCGGGGAGCGCACCCGGGAGTACGAGGAGATCATCGGCTACCACCTGGAGCAGGCGTGGCGCTACCTGGCCGAGCTGAGCCCGCTCGTCGGCGGGGGCGGGCGGCTGGCCACGCGGGCGGCCGAGCGCCTGGCCGCCGCCGGGCGCCGGGCGCTGGACCGGGGCGACATGCCCGCCGCCGTCAACCTGCTCTCCCGCGCGGCGGCGCTGCTGCCCACCCAGGACCCCGCCCGGCTGGCGCTCGCCCCCGCGCTGGCTTCCGCCCTGCGCTCCACCGGCGAGTTCGGCCGCGCCAGCGCCGTGCTCGCCGACGTCGCCGAGCACGGCGACGGCCCGGTCGACCGGCGGCTGGCCGCCTACGCGGTCCTGGAGCGCATCCGGCTGCGGGCCAGAACAGCCCCCGAGGGCTGGAGCGAGGAGGCCCGCCGTGAGGCCGAGCGCCTGATCGCGGTCTTCCAGGAGCTCGGGGACGACCGCGGGCTCGCCAAGGCCTGGAGCCTGCTGGCCGAGACCCTGTGGACCTGGCGACAGGTCGCCAGCAGCGAGGAGGCGGTCCAACGGGCGATCGAGCTCGCCCGGCGCGCGGGCGACGAGCAGGAGGAAACCGAGGCCCTCGGCGACTTCGCCGTGTCCGCCGTGCAGGGCCCCACACCGGTACCGGACGCGATCCGCCGCTGCCACGACATCCTGGCCAAGGCCAAGGGCCGGCGCCGGCTCGAAGGACGGGTGCTGCTCGCCCTTGCCGACCTGGAGGCCATGCAGGGCGACGTGGACGAGGCCAGGCGGCTGCTCGACCGCAGCCGGACGATCTTCAGCGACCTCGGCATGCGCCTCGCGCTCGCGGGGATGTCGGAGACGGTCGCGGCCGTCGAGCTGCGCGCCGGCGACCCGGCCGCCGCCGAGCGGCCGCTACGGCAGGGCTACGAGACGCTCGAGCGGATGGGCGAGCGGAGCCGGCGCTCGCGGGTCGCCGCCCTGCTCGCCCACACCCTGCTCGCCCAGGACCGGCCCGACGAAGCCGAGCAGTTCATCGCCGCCAGCGAGGAGCAGGCCGCGATCGACGACTTCTCCACGCGGATCGTCTCGGGCGCCGCGCGAGCCGGCCTGCTCGCACGCCGAGGCCAGGTGAAGCAGGCGGAGGCCCTGGCCCGCGGCGTGGTCGCCCTGGCCGGCGAGACCGACGACCTCAACCTGCAAGGCGACGCCCTGCTGCACCTCGCGGCCGTGCTGCGCGCCGCTGGCCGCCCCGATGCCGCCGCGGCTGCCACCGCCGACGCCATCGGCTGCTACGAGCGCAAGGGGAACACGCTCTCGATGGCGCGGGCGCGCGCCGCCCTGGCCGGCCGGTCCTGACCGTGCCGCGGCCGGCCGGTCCTGCGCCGGCCGGCCGGGACCCTGCGCACTGCTGTAGCCTGGCCACGCTCCAACGGCCCGATAGCTCAGCGGAGAGAGCAACCGCCTCCTAAGCGGTAGGTCGTGCGTTCGAGTCGCACTCGGGCCGCCCCGCCCGCCGCAGCTCAGCGGCCATATCGCCGCTTGCGTGTCAGACTGACCTGGCACCCTGGTCAACGAAAAGTCAACGAGGCTTGCTCGACGACACAGGAGCGCGAGCATGGCCATCCGCAAACGCCGCAACGGCTGGCAGGTGATCGTCTATGCCGGCCTCGACCCGCTGACCGGCAAGCAGCGACAGCTCACGCGGCAGGTCACCGGCAGCTACCGCAAGGCCGAGCAGGAAGAGGCCCGCCTGCGGACCGAGGTCGCCGCTGGCCGCCACGCCGGCACTCGTGCCACGACGTTTGGGGAGCTGCTGGCCCGCTGGATCGAGTGGCGAGCCGACAACGGCAAGCCGATCTCCCCACGCACGGTCAACGACTACCGTGCCCTGATCGAGACCAAGATCAAGCCGGCCCTGGGCAGCAGGCGGCTCGCCAAGATCGACGCTCCCACATTGGATGCCTTCTACCAGGAGCTACGGCGCGGTGGGAACGCCAAGGCCGGGCGCCAAGCCAGGGCACGGGCGCGCGCCCAGGCCGATGCCCAAGGGCTCGGCCAGGGCGACGCCGAGGCGACGGCAACGCCGACCGCGGCCGAGAAGCGGTTGAGCGCCAGCCGCGTCCATGACGTGCACGTGGTGATCTCCGGCGCGCTGGGGCTGGCCACCCGGTGGGGATGGCTACCGTTCAACCCGGCGCTGATGGCCCGGCCGGCAGGCGGCAAGGGCAAGCCTCGCCCTGTACCGACGCCGCAGCAGGTCCGCGAGCTGTTTGCGGCACTCGCGGAGGAACCGGACTTCGCGGTGCTGCTGCGGCTGAGCGCCACGGCCGGGCTGCGACCATCCGAGATCTGCGCGCTCCGGTGGCTCGACCTGGACCTGGACGCGGCGACGGTCAGCATCAACGGCAGCATCGTCACCGCCAAGGGTCTACCCCAGAAGTACGCGCGGAAGGATCCCAAGAGCACCCACGGCGAGCGGCTCTTGGTGCTCGACGTCACCACGGCCAAGCTGCTTCGCGCCCATCGAGCCCGCTGCGAGCGGCTCGCCGAGCAGTTCGACGAAAGACATCCCAGGAGCTTGAATGTCAAGCGGCGGTCTCGTTGAGGTGATGCGACCAAGCGGTCGTCTCGTCGTAGGGCGTGCCGGTCTTGAGGCATCCGTGCAGGATGCCGACGAGCCGGTTGG
>JBIOYL010000164.1:0-2795 GCA_044870185.1 Actinomycetes bacterium
GCCAGCCGCGCAGCACCTGGACCGCGTCCGCTGCGGCGTAGAACACCGGGCCGGCGAAGACGAGCGGGCCGACCGGGTGGAGGCGGTACTCCAGGGAGGTCACCACCCCGAAGTTGCCGCCGCCGCCACGCAGCGCCCAGTACAGGTCGGGGTGCTCGTGCTCGCCGGCGGTGACGAGCTGGCCGTCGGCGGTGACCACGTCGGCCGACAGCAGGTTGTCGCAGGTGAGGCCGCAGCGGCGCAGCAGCCAGCCGAACCCGCCGCCGAGGGTGAAGCCGGCGATGCCGGTGCTCGACACCAGGCCGCCGGTGACCGCCAGGCCGAACGCCTGGGTCTCGTGGTCGAACTGCGACCAGGTGAGCCCGGGCTGGGCGACGGCCCGCCGGCCGGCCGGGTCGACCCGGATGCCCTTCATCGGCGAGGTGTCGATGACGACGCCGCCGTCGCAGGTGGAGAACCCGGCGATACTGTGCGCGCCGCCGCGGACCGCCACCTTGAGCCCCTCGCTGCGGGCGAACTGCACCGCCTGGACCACGTCGGCGGTGCCGGCGCAGCGGATGACCAGCGCGGGGCGCCGGTCGTGGGCGGCGTTCCAGACCGCGCGGGCCTGGTCGTAGTCCGGGTCGGTCGGTCGGATCAGCTGCCCGCGCAGGGCGCCTTCCAGCTCGCCGAGGGTGGCGTCCCCGAGCACCTCGCGTGCGTTGGCCGTGGCCATGGCTGTCTCCCTCTGCTCGATGTCGGCCGGTCGCCGTGACCCTATGGGGGCCCGCTCAGCGCCCGCTTAGCAGCGGCTCAGCGTGGCTGGCCAGGTAGGCGAGGCCCGGCGCATCGGCCAGGGCGAGCAGGCGGCGTCGCGCCTCGTCCAGGCAGCGGGCGGCCGCGAGCTCGTCGCCGGCTCGTCGCTCCAGCGCGGCCAGGGCCAGCAGCGTCCAGGCCCGAGGCCGAAAGCTCCAGGGGACCGGCAGCAGCTCGCGCCACTGCCGCAGCACCCGCCGCGCCCGGCCGTGGTCGCCGGCGTCGAGCAGGACCAGGCCGAGGTCGAGCAGCGTGCCCCAGCGGCCCGGGCCGTCGCCCATCTCCTCGAACAGCAGCAACGCCTCCCGCAGCAGCCGATCGGCCTGCCCCAGGTCCCCCGCCGCCGCGGCGACCAGGCCCTGGTTGACCACCGTGACGCCGACCCCGCGCCGGTCACCCAGGCCACGCCGGATCCCAAGGCTCCGCTCGAGCAGCTCGCCGGCCTCGGTCAGCTCGCCGGCCAGGCGGTGCACGTTGGCGAGGTGGCACAGCGCCAGCGCCTGGCCGTGCAGGTCGCCTTGGCGGCGGAAGGCGCCGACGCTGTCGGCGAGCAGGCTGCGCGCCTTCGCCAGGTCGCCTTCCAGCCGCACGGCGTACGCCAGGTTGGACAAGGTGTACGCCGCCGCCTGGCCGGTGCCGACCCGGCGGTACAGCAGCACGGTCTCGGTGAAGGGCAGGCGGGGCTGCCCGTCGCGGCCGAGCTCCCAGAAGTAGCCGGGCGTCACCGCGGCAAAGAACGGTGGCAGGTCCGCCGGAAGGCGCTCGAGCAGGCCGAGCGTCTCCGCGAAGTACTCCTCGGCCTGCTTGCTGGCGCCCCGCGACACCGCGATCACGCCGAGCATGTGGGTGGCACTGGCGACCACCCCGGCGGCACCGACCGTCGCGGCCAGCGAGCGGCCCTCCTCGACGAGGTCGGCCGCGTGCTCCCACACGCCGTCATCCACCCAGGCCAGCAGGCCGGCCAGGTGCAGGATCTGCGCCAGAGCCCGGTCGTCGCCGACCGCTCGCATGATCGCCACCGCCTCGGCCCCGAGACCCGGCAGACGTGCGCTCGGATCGCCGCGCCGGACCTCCATCGCGCCGGCGGCGAACAGCGCCTGGGCCCGTAACCACGTCCGCTCCGGCGCCGCGGCCAGCGTCGCCTCCAGCCAACGGCTGCCCTCCGAGAAATGCCCGTGCGCCAGCCAGAAGCGCCACAGGCTGACCGCGAGCCGCAACGCCACCGCCGGGTCCTCGGCCAGACCGCTGGACAGTGCGGCCCGCAGGTTGTCGTGCTCGACCTCGAGCGCGTGCGGGGTGTCGTTGACGACCCCGACGGCTCGTTCCGGGTCGTGTGCTGCGGCGAACGCGACGTACCAGTCGCGGTGGGCGCGGACGTGCGCCGCCTTCTCGCCGGCGTCCCGCAGCCGCTGGTCGGCGAACTGCCGGACGGTCTCCAGCAGGCGGTAACGCGCCGTCCCGCCGCCGTGCTCGACCTGTACCAGGGACTTGTCGACCAGGCGACCCAGCAGGTCGACCACGTCCAGGCCGTCGCCGCCGCAGACGTGCTCCACCGCCTCCAGCGACAGGCTGCCCGCAAAGACCGCCAGACGCCGGAACAGGACACGCTCGTCCTCGTCGAGCAGGTCGTGGCTCCACGCCAGCGTGGCGTGCAGGGTCTGCTGGCGGGTGACGGCGGATCGGCTGCCGCGGTTCAGCAGGCGCAGCGCGTCGCCCAGGCGGGCGGCGATCTGTGCGGGTGCCAGCGCCGACGTCCGGGCCGCGGCAAGCTCCAGGGCCAGCGGCATCCCGTCGAGGCGGACGCAGATCTCGGCCACCGCCGGCGCGGTGGTCGCGTCGAGCGCGAAGCCCGGCGCCGCGTCACACGCGCGCTCGACGAACAGCCGCACCGACTCGAACTCCACCAGCCGCGAGCCGCTGCGGGTCGGCGGCGAGGTGACCTGGCGCACGCCGTCGCTGGCACTCCCGGACCTGGAGGCCCTGCCATCTCCTGGCCGGCT
>JBIOYL010000165.1:0-4055 GCA_044870185.1 Actinomycetes bacterium
GCCTCGGCCCGGCGCACGGCCAGCACCGCGTCCATCAGCGTGGTGCCGAGCGCCTCGCGCAGCACCGCCGAGGCCGCCAGCGCGTCGGTCGCCCCGTCCAGCGTGGTCGGCAGCCGGCTGATCCCACGCCGGGCGAGCTCCTCGGCCGAGAACCGGGCCGGGTCGCCGCTGACCTCCGCGGGGAGCTTGGACTGCTCGCGCAGGCCGTGCAGGCCCGCCGCCAGCAGCGCGCCCACCAGCAGATAGGGGTTGGCGGCCAGGTCGAAGCACTTCACCTCGAAGTTGGCCGCCTGCTGCTCGATGCCGGCGTTGCCGGCGACGAACCGCAGCGCCGTCTCGCGCGTCTCATGGCCCCAGCAGGCGAACACGCCGGCCCAGTGCGACGGCACCAGCCGCAGGTAGCTCGCCACCGTCGGCGCCCCGATCGCCACCAGCGCCGGCAGCAGCGCCAAGATCCCGGCCGCGAACGCCTCGCCGTCCGCGCTCATGCCGTAGGGCCCCGAGCCGCCGGCGAACAGGTTGCGCCCGTCCCGCCAGACCGAAAGGTGGACGTGCCCGCCGTTGCCGACGTGGCCTGCCACCACCGACGGGGCGAAGGAGGCGCGCAGGCCGTACCGCCCCGACAGGGCGCGGATGGTCTGCCGGACGAGCACGCTGTCGTCGGCGGCGCCGACCGGGTCGGTCGCGGCGACCGAGACCTCGTACTGGCCGTCGGAGTACTCCGGGTGGAGCTGGTCGACTTGCAGGCCCTGCGCCTCCAGCGCGCCGAGCAGGTCGCGGGCGTAGTCGCTCAGCTCGATCAGCCGGGTCATGCCGTAGGCGGGGCCGGTGCACGCGGGCGTGAAGTCCTCGGCGTCGCCCCGGCCGAGCGCCCACTCGACCTCGATGGCCATGCGGAGCTCCAGGCCGGCCTCGGCGGCGCGGTCGGTCATGGCCTGGGCGAAGCTGCGCTGGCAGGCGGCCCAGACCGTGCCGCTCTGCTCGTAGCGGTTGACCGGCGCCCACGCCCAGCCGGGCTGGGCGGCGAGCACGTCCAGCCGGTCGAGGTCGGGCACCAGGCGCAGGTCGCCGTCCGGGCTGCCCAGCTCGGCGGTGCTGGTCATCAGGTCGTTGGACAGGAAGACGTCGAACACGGTCGACATGCCCACGCCCCAGCGCGTGGCGCGGGCCAGCCGCCCGACCGGGACGGTCTTGATCCGGGTGACGCCCGCGGTGTCCACCCACGACAGCACCACCCCGTGCACCCCCTGCTGCCGCAGCTGCTGGGCGAGCCCCTCCGCCCGGGCCGCCTGCAGGTCGGGGTCCTTGCGCATCCCCTCGCCGAACATGGGTCAGCTCCTTTGCGGGTGCGACAGCGGCTGGGCAGACGATAGTGCAGAATGCCCCGGCGACATCGCCAAGCAAGGCTTCACCGCCCATGGCTGATCAGACCGCCTCGCCCTTCCAACAGCTCGACTTCGTGTACACGCCCAGCCGAGACGTGGCCGCGGACCTGGCGTACTTCACCGAGGTCCTGGGTGGCCGCGTGGTCTTCGCCGTCGAGGCGATGGGGACCAGGGTCGCCGCCGTCCAGCTCACCACTGGGCCGCCGCTGGTGCTGCTGGCCGACCACGTCGAGGGGGATCGCCCGATCCTGGTGTACCGGGTGGCCGACCTCGGCGCCACCCTGGACGAGCTGCAGGCACAAGGCTGGCAGCGGCAGCACACTTTCGAGATCCCCCACGGGCCGTGCTGCTCGTTCCGAACCCCGGGCGGCCACCGCATCGCGCTGTACCAGCTGACGCGGCCGGAGGTGGTCAACCACTTCGCCGAGCGCCGTGACTTCTGAACGGCTGGCACATCCCGCTCCACTGCTGAATGTATCCACTGGAGCACAGTTGCGTTCCGCCACCCAAAGGGCACGTTGCAGCCAGGACCCCCGGCGGAACGGGCGGGCGGGACCAGGGCGGCTGCCTTGCCCCGTGGTCGCCTACTCCCATCGCGGCGGGTGTAACTCCACAGATTCGTGCGTCACCTCGACCACGACGTGCCCCATAGTCATGGCCGGCTCGCCGCAGCACCGTGCCCACGGCCGCGTCGACGTTGTTGTCAAGGAAGAATCGCACCTACGCGGCGCCGGCACGCGCGCGGGCAGCAGCGATGTCAGCCTGGGTGAGCAGTGGGAAGGCCTCGATGATCTGTTCGGGCGTGTAGCCGTGCTCCAGATAGCCGATGACCGTTGCGACAGGGATACGGGTACCGGCGAATACGGGCTGCGAGCCCATCACCTTACGGCGTCGTACGACCTGGCCGGCCGCCTCCGGGCTTCGCTGCGTCACACGACGGACGTGCTCCATGATCTCATGCAGCGGTACGACATGCCGCAGGACGATTTGCTGCGGCCGACGGTCCCCTTCCCACGAGCCGTCAGGATGCTGGAAGAACACCTCATCGCCCGAGACGGCGTAGCGCAACTCTCGCAAAGGGACTTCGTATCCGTGTCGTCGTAGGTAATCGACCACCTTGCGGACGTGCGGGAGGGAGATGCCCTCGCGGCGAAGCGTTGCCACGACCACGAGGTCGACCAGATCGCCGAAGCCGTACAGTCGGACGTTGCTGCGGGGGCCAAGTGAGCGCTCGAACGATGGCGTGACCAAGCCGATCTGGTCCCAGTAGCGCAATTGGCGAGCTGATGCGCCTGCAATCCTCGCGGCCGCGTCGGCGGGTGACGCGAGCAGTTGATCCTGGCGAGTGAGCGCCATCACGATCCGTCTGTCCCCAAGGTGCGGTGCGACCTCGACCCGTGGCGCTCCTCAGCCGTAGATCAGCACCGGGGTGCCGACCGGCACCAGCGGATACAGCGCCTCGGACTCGGGGATGTGCATGCGGATGCAGCCGTGGGAGGCGTAGGTGCCGACCGAGCCGTCGGCGTAGGTCCCGTGGATGATGATGCCGGGCGCGTTCAGGTGCAGCGCCCGGGTGCCGAGCGGGTTGCCCGGACCGGGCGGGATGACCAGCGGCTCGCCGGCGCCCCAGCCGTGCGGCGCCGGGTTGTGCCAGGTGGGGTTGACTTCCTTCCATTCCACCTTCCAGGTGCCCGCCGGGGTGACGAAGCCGGTCTTGGCCGTGGCCACCTGGTAGGTCTTCCACACCGACAGGTTGCGCCACAGCCGCAGCACGTTGCTCCCGCGGTCGATCGTGATGGTGCGGCCGACCTGGTTGTCGGCGACCGCGGGGCGGACCGGCCGCACCGGCAGGCTGACGCGCGAGCGGCCGCCGGTCACGGCGGCGGTGAGCAGCTTGGTCCCGGTGGCCACGTCCAGGGCGCGTCCCTGGCGAGCGTGGTGGATGGTCACCTGCCCGTGCTGCAGCCGGATCCACGCGTCGGAGGCGGGCCGGGCGAGCTGGGGCGCGAGCGAGCGGACGAAGGCGGCCGGCTTGGCCCGATCGGTCCGCCAGACCAGCGGAACCGCGAGCCGCACCTTCTGGTTGGTGACGCGGTGGAAGATGCTCGAGGCCCAGGCCAGCTCCGGGCCGGCCATGGCGCGGTCGACCGCGCCGGCGACGTCGACCGAGCGCCCGAGCGAGGCGGCCGTGCGGGTCCAGTGCCGTTCGGCCGCCGAGATCGAGACTTTGCGGGAGAGTCGTGGGGCGACATGGGCGGAGATGCGCTGGATGGCCTGGTCGCGGGTGAGCCCGCTCACGTCGACGCCGTCGATGGTGACGCCGGCCAGGATCTTGTCGGCGGAGCCGTGCACGCGGGCGGCGGCGGCGACAGTGCCTGCGATGAGGAGCACTGCGGCCAGTCCGACCACGAGCAGCATGCGGTGCCAGCTCGAGCCCCAGCCACCAGCTTCCGACCTGTCCTCCATACGCCGGCTCCCCTTGTCGACAGCAGTTGGACGGCGGGGCGCCAGCCGCGGTGGACCGGGCTGGCGCAACTGTGAGTATCGAGTCAACCTGTCCTTCGCCGGGCTTGCAACCACTGCCGTCCGGTTGTCGAGGATTTGTTACCCACCGGGCGGCCGCCGACCCTGCGTCGACCCCGGTGCCGACCTCGGTCGGGCGATGGTCAG
>JBIOYL010000166.1:0-2619 GCA_044870185.1 Actinomycetes bacterium
CCCCGATCGTCGTGTGCTCGCGAACCAGCCGCCATTCGTCCTTTGTCAGCGACCCGCCGGGCCAGCTCGACCGGACCTGCCGCTTCCAGGCGGCCAGCTCCCGCGCGGGGGCGAAGCCGTGCGCGCCGAGCCGCCGGGAGCCGGCCGCGGCCGGCAGGTAGTACGCCTGGGTGTACTCGCGCACCATGCGGGAGGCGCGCACCACCGGGCCGACCGAGATCAGGGCGTGCTTGATCATCGCGATCCAGCCGGCCGGCAGGCCCAGCTCGTGGTCGTAGAACAGCGGCACGATCTCGTGCTCCAGCAGGTCGTAGATGGCGGCCGCCTCGAGCTCGTCACGCCGGTCTGCGGGGATGGTGGGGTCGTCGGCCGACGGGATGGCCCAGCCGTTGCGCCCGTCGTACAGCTCGTCCCACCAGCCGTCGCGGACCGACAGGTTGAGGCAGCCGTTCAGGGCCGCTTTCATGCCGCTCGTGCCGCACGCCTCGAACGGCCGCAGCGGGTTGTTCAGCCACACGTCGGCGCCGGCCACGAGGTTGCGGGCCATGGCCATGTCGTAGTCGGGCAGGAAGGCGACCCGGTGGCGCAGCTCCGGGTCGGCGGTGAAGCGGGCGAACTCGGCGATCAGCGACTTGCCGCCCTCGTCGGCCGGATGGGCCTTGCCGGCCACGACGAGCTGCACCGGCCGCTCGGGGTCGAGCAGCAGGCGCCGCAGCCGGTCGGGGTCGCGCAGCAGCAGCGTGAGCCGCTTGTAGGAGGGCACCCGGCGGGCGAAGCCGACGGTCAGCACCTCCGGGTCGAAGGCGCGCGCGATCCAGCCGAGCTGGGCCTCGCCGACGCCCCGGGCCTTCCAGGCGGCGGCCAGCCGGGCCCGCACGTCCTCAATCAGGCGCTGGCGGCCCTGCCGGCGAGCGTTCCAGAGCTCGACGTCGGGCACGTCGGCGATGGCGTCCCAGGGCCGGTCCGACAGCCGGTAGTCGGCGCCGAGGTAGCGCTCGTACAGGCGCGCCCATTCGGGCTGCGCCCAGGCGCCGGCGTGCACGCCGTTGGTGACGTGGCCGATCGGCGCCTCGCTGGCGTCGAAGCCCGGCCACAGCCCGCAGAACATGGCCCGCGAGACCTCGCCGTGCAGGCGGCTCACGCCGTTGGCGCGCTGCGCCAGGCGCAGGCCCATGTCGGCCATGTTGAACATGCCGGGGTCGCCGTTCGGCTCGGTGCCGAGCGCGGTGAGCTCGTCGGTGGACAGGCCGATGTCGATGCCGCCGGGGCCGAAGTAGCGCTCGACGAGGTGGCGCGGGAAGCGGTCGATGCCGGCCGGCACCGGCGTGTGGGTGGTGAAGATCGTGCCGGCCCGGACCGCCTCCAGCGCGGCCGGGCCGTCCAGCCCCTCGGACTTCATCAGGCGGCGGATGCGTTCCAGGCCAAGGAAGCCGGCGTGGCCCTCGTTGGTGTGGAAGACCTCGGCCTGGATGCCGAGGGCGTCCAGCGCCCGCACGCCGCCGATGCCGAGCAGGATCTCCTGGCGCAGCCGGTGCTCGCCGCTGCCGCCGTACAGGCGGTCGGTGACGGCCTGCTCGTCGGGGGCGTTGTCGTCGATGGCCGCGTCCAGCAGCAGCAGCGGCACCCGCCCGATCTGGGCCTTCCAGATCTGGGCGGTCAGGTCGGCGCCGGGCAGCGGGATGGTGACGTGCACCGGCCGGCCCGCGGTGTCGGTGACCAGGGTGAGCGGCAGCTCGTGCGGGTTGAACGACGGGTAGGCCTCCTGCTGGCGCCCGTCGGCGGAAAGGGCCTGGCGGAAGTAGCCGGAGCGGTAGAACAGGCCGACGCCCACCAGCGGCACGCCGAGGTCGCTGGCCGCCTTGAGGTGGTCGCCGGCCAGCACGCCCAGGCCGCCCGAGTACTGCGGCAGGACCTCGCTGACGCCGAACTCGGGGGAGAAGTAGGCGATGCAGTCGGGCGCGTCGGCCAGCCGCTGGTACCAGCGGGGCTCGACCAGGTAGCGTTCGAGCTCGGCGTTGGCCTCGTCCAGCCGGGCCAGGAAGGCGCGGTCGGCGGCGGCCTGGTCGAGCCGGGCGGGGTCGACCTCGCCGAGCAGGCGCAGCGGGTTGTGGTCGCAGGCCTGCCAGCGCTCCGGGTCCAGGCAGGCGAACAGGTCCTGGGTCGGCTGGTGCCAGGTCCAGCGCAGGTTGCGGGCCAGGGTGGCGAGCGGGGCGAGCGGCTCGGGGATCGTCGGTAGGACGGTGAGACGGCGGATCGGTTTCATCCCACCACTGTACAAGCGGGGCCGGTCCGGGCCGTCGTCCTAGTCCAGTTCGAGGCGAATGTCGATGTCGGGCGCCTGGCGGATGGAGTTGTGCACCGTGCAGCGGCCGGCCACGGCGAGCAGGCCGTCGCGGCGGTTGGGCGGCAGGTCGGGCAGGCCGGTCAGGCGCAGGCTGATGGTGGCCACCCGGGCCGGGCGGTCGGCGCTCATGGCCGAGCGGCACTCGACCCGCAACCGGTCCGACGGCAGGCCGTGCCGGCGCAGGAAGCGCTCGGCGTAGAACGCCACGCAGGCGCCCAGGCTGGCCACGAACAGCTCGGTCGGGGTCGGGCCCTGGTCGGTGCCGCCGTCGGGCC
>JBIOYL010000167.1:0-2092 GCA_044870185.1 Actinomycetes bacterium
GGCCCGACGCACCCTTGCCGGCGCATCGGATCGATGCACCAGCCCGCGGCCGATGCGGCGGTGCCGACGCGCCACCGCCGACGGGCCGGCCGACGCGCCGGCGCGGCGACACCATACGGCGTCGCGCCGCCGGGCGCAGGCGGCGCGACGCCGTATGGTGTCGCCCGCCGCGCAGGCCCGCCGCGCCGCAGGCCCGCCGCGCCGCAGGCCCGGTCGGCTACGCCGACACGTCGCTGGTCGTGAACCGGCTCCAGGCCAGCGCGAGGAACACGGCGACGTAGCCCGCCTGGGTGGCGAGCCCGGCCAGCAGCTCGCCGGTCGGCACCGGCTGGCGCAGCAGGTCGCCGAAGGCGAGCCAACGGTGGCTGAACAGCCACGGGTGCAGCCAGGCGAGCTGCGGGATGGCGTCGAGCACCTGGCCGAGCACCGCGACGCCCACCGTGGTGGCCATCGCCCCGACCGGGGCCTCGGTCAGGGTCGACACGAACAGGCCGATGGCGGCCAGCCCGGTCATCGACAGCCCCACGTACAGCGCGATGAGCAAGGTGCGCAGCAGCGCGTCCGACAGGGCGACGGTCGCACCGGACAGCAGGACGACCCGGCCGGCCGGGAACAGCACGAGGCCGGTGAGCGCGCCGACCACCGCCACGAGCAGCGCCGCCGCGAGACAGAAGGCGAGCACCGAGGCGGACTTCACGGCCACCAGGCGCGTGCGGCGCACCGGCACGGTGAGCAGGTAGCGCAGGGTCCCGAGGTTGGCCTCGCCGGCGATCGAGTCCCCGGCGACCACGCCGACGGCCAGCGGCAGGAACAGCGGCAGCACGACGGTCAGGGCCGCGAGCGACAGGAACAGGCCGTTGCCGGTGATCTGGTCGACGAACTGCGGGCCGGCAGCGCCCGAGGGCGGTGACAGCTTGATGGCGGCACCCAAGGCCACCGGCACGAGCGCGAGCACCGTCAGCAGCGCCAGGTTGCGGCGCCGCCGGAACACCAGGCCGAGCTCGGAGCGCAGCAGGCGGCCGGCGGCCCCGCGGGGCCGGCCGGCCAGCGCCCGGCGCGAGCCAGCACCCGCCGCGGCCCCGCCCGCCGTGATCTCGCCCGCCGCGGTCTCGCCGGCCGCGGCCCGGCCGGCGGTGACCTGGCTCACCGACGGGCTACTCGTCGACATCGAATCCCTCCCCGGTCAGCGACACGAAGGTGTCCTCCAGCGACGGGCGCTCGACCACGAACCCGCGCACCGGCACGCCGGCCTGGACCAGCGCGGCGCAGGCACGCTCGGGCGCGACGCCGTCCAGCACCGCCTCGGCGCCTCCGCCACGCCGGCCCGCCTCCCGGCAGCCGAGCGCGGCCAGCACCTGCACGGCCTGCCCGGGGGCGCTGGTGTCCACACGCAGCCGGGGCGGCGCCCCGGCGCCCAGCTCGGCGAGGCTGCCCTGGGCGACCAGGCGCCCGGACCGCATGATCCCGGCGTGGCTGCAGACCTGCTCGACCTCGGCGAGCAGGTGCGAGGACAGGAACACGGTCGCCCCCTCGGCGGCCAGGTCGCGGATCAGGTGGCGCACCTCCCGGGTGCCCTGGGGGTCCAGGCCGTTGGTCGGCTCGTCAAGCACGAGCAGGTCGCGCGGCTGCAGCAGCGCGGCGGCGAGCCCGAGCCGCTGGCGCATCCCGAGCGAGTAGGCCCGGTAGCACTTGCCGGCGGCGGCCGCCAGCCCGACCCGCTCCAGGGCGGCGGCCACGCGCGGCCTGGTGGTGCGCGGGTCGGCGAAGGCGTCGGCCGCGTCGAGGCGCTCCAGGTTGGCCCGGCCGCTGAGGTGCGGGTGGAACGCGGGCCCCTCGACCAGCGCGCCGACCCTGGGCAGGACGCTGCTGGCGCCGGCCGGCATCGGCGCGCCGAGCAGCTCGGCCGTCCCCCTGGTGGGGGCGACGAGCCCGAGCACCATGCGGATGGTGGTGGTCTTGCCCGAGCCGTTGGGGCCGAGGAAGCCGAACACGCTGCCCCGCGGCACCTCCAGGTCGAGGTCGGCGACGGCGAGCTGGCCGCCCCGGAAGCGCTTGGTGAGCCCCCGCGTCACCAGGGCCGGCCCCCCCGCCT
>JBIOYL010000168.1:0-24699 GCA_044870185.1 Actinomycetes bacterium
CCCGGCGGCGGGCCCGCGGCGGCTCCCGGGTCGCCTCGCGGGTCGGCGACGCGGCCTCCGAGCCCGAGCCCGAGCCGGTCGAGGCGGCCCATGTGGCTCCGCCCGCACCCAAGCCGCCGGCGCCGGCGGAGCCGCCCGGCGCCGGCGAGGTCCAGCAGCTCGCCATGACGCTGCAGGCCGAGGCGGGCGGGGCCTATACCACGCCGCCGCGCAGGCTGCTGCGCCGCGGCGAGTCGCGTCCGGTCGACGCCCGGCGGCTGGACGAGACCGCCCAGACGCTGGAGGGGGTGCTCGACCAGTTCGAGGTCGACGCCCACGTGGCCCGCTACACGCGCGGGCCGACCGTGACCCGCTACGAGGTGGAGCTCGGCCCGGCGGTGAAGGTGGCCCGGGTGATCGGGCTGTCCCACGACATCGCCTACGCGCTCGCCTCCCCGGACGTGCGCATCATCGCCCCGATCCCCGGCAAGTCGGCGATCGGCATCGAGGTGCCCAACCGGGACCGCGAGCTGGTCACGCTGGGCGACATCCTCGACAGCCCCGCGGCCAGACGCAAGGGCCTGCCGCCGCTCACGGTGGCGCTGGGCAAGGACATCGGCGGCGAGCCGGTGCTGGTCAGCCTGGCCGACATGCCGCACGTGCTGATCGCCGGGTCCACCGGCTCCGGCAAAGCGCTCGCCCTCGACACCCCCGTGCCGACTCCCACGGGGTGGACGACGATGGGGGACCTGCGCGACGGCGACTGTGTGTTCGGCGCGGACGGGCAGCCGTGCAGGGTGCTCAAGGCGCATGACGTGCTGCTCGGTGAGCCGTGCTACGAGGTCGAATTCGACGACGGCACCGTGATCGTGGCGTCCGCCGATCACCTGTGGTCGACGACAGACCGGGCGGCGAGGGTCTCCCTTGCGAGAGGCGCCCGCCAGGACGCGGAACCATCCCGCGCACGCGATCGGCTCGCACTCCTGGACCGCCTGATCGCGAACGGGGACCCGGACGAGTTGGTCACGGCGGAGGAGGTGGCTGCCAATGTCAAGACGCGGCCCGCTCGCACGTACCGGCGCGGCGACCTGCTCGCAGCGTTGCACACGCGCGCCTACCAGCAGGCCCTGGGCCAGCGGGACAAGCGCACCGGCCCTCGGGTCGTCACCACCCAGGAGATCCGCGACACCCTCCGGGTCCATGACCACGTCAACCACTCGATCCGGGTATGTGGTCCGCTGGGGTACGTCGACCGGGAGCTACCCGTCGACCCCTACGTTCTCGGTTGCTGGCTTGGCGACGGCAACAGCGCACATGCGCAGTTCTACTGCGCCGACAGCGAGATCATCGCCAACATCGAAGCTGCCGGGTTCGAGGCCCGCAAGCAGGCCTGGAACCGATACGCATGGGGCATCGTCGGCCTGGCTGCACGCCTGCGCCAACTCGGTGTGCTCGGCAACAAGCATGTCCCTGACGCGTACCTGCGTGCGGCACCGGACCAGCGCCTCGCGTTGCTGCAGGGCCTCCTGGATACCGACGGAAACATCGGAACCAATGGATCGGTGGAGTTCACCAACACCAATCGGCGTCTTGCTGAGGCGGTCGTCGAGCTGGCCGTAAGTCTCGGCCACAAGGCGGTCCTGCATGAACGACGCGCCATGCTCAACGGGCGTGACTGCGGTCCGAAGTACGTCGTGACGTGGACTCCACCAGATCCCGTCTTCCGGCTTTCCCGCAAGCTCGCCCGACAGAAGCTCACGGGTCATCGAGGAGTTCAGCGCGTCCGTTACGTTGTCGACGTCCGACCGGTCCCGAGTCGTCCGGTCCGGTGCATCACCGTGGACGCGCCCGATCACCTCTACCTGGCCTCTCGAGGATGCATCCCGACGCACAACAGCGTGTCCCTCAACGCGCTGGTGACCAGCCTGCTGATGCGTAACCGGCCCGACGACGTGCGCCTGATCCTGATCGACCCCAAGCGGGTCGAGCTGACCAACTACGACGGCGTGCCGCACCTGATCACGCCGGTGGTCACCCATCCCAAGCGGGCCGGCGAGGCGCTCAACTGGGCGGTGCGGGAGATGGACATGCGCCTGGAGACCCTGGCGATCGCCGGGGTGCGCAACATCGCCGCCTACAACCGCGCCGCCGCCGACGGCACCCTGCCCAGGCTCCCCTCGGCGGGCCTGGACGCCGGGGACCGGCCGGACGACGCCGGGGGCCGGCGGGACGCCGGGGGCCGGCCGGACGTCGGGGCCCGGCCGGACGACGCCGGGGGTCGGCCGGACGACGCCGGGGACCAGGCGGACGCGGTCGACCGGGCGGACGTCGGGGACCGGCCGGGTGCGCGCCGGCCTACCCTGCCCTACATCGTGGTCGTGATCGACGAGCTGTCCGACCTGATGATGGTCGCCCCCCGTGAGGTGGAGGACGCCATCTGCCGCATCGCCCAGATGGCCCGGGCGGTCGGCATCCACCTGGTGGTGGCCACCCAGCGCCCGTCGGTCGACGTCGTCACCGGGCTGATCAAGGCGAACATCCCGAGCCGGATCGCGTTCATGGTGGCCAGCGCCCAGGACTCCCGCGTGATCCTGGACGCGGGCGGGGCCGACAAGCTGGTCGGCCACGGCGACATGCTGTACCTGCCCGGCGGGACCTCCAAGCCACGCCGCATCCAGGGTGCCTTCATCACCGAGAAGGAGGTCGAGGCGGTCGTCGCCTACTGCAAGGCGCAGCAGCAGGTGCGCTACCAGCCGGGGGTGGTGGCCGAAGGCCGGCAGGCCGGCGACGACGACGGCGACGAGGACCCGCTGCTCACCGAGGCCATGGAGATCGTCGTCCGTTCCGGTCTGGGCTCGACCTCGATGCTGCAGTCGAAGATGAAGGTCGGCTTCTCGCGGGCCCGGCGGATCATGGACCAGCTCGAGGAGCGGGGCGTGGTCGGCCCGTCGGAGGGCTCCAAGCCCCGCGACGTGCTCATGACGGTGGAGGAGCTCGAGCAGCTCCGGGCGCACGAGCGCTCCTACGGCGAGCTCGCCGGGGACTGAGGTCCTCGCCGGGACGTAGCCCAGCGACGGGCGTCCTCGCCGGGACTGACGTCAGCGACGGCCGGCGCCGGGGTCCTGGCGCCGGGGCGCCGGGACCGCCGCCAGGCGGGCGCGGGCCCGCCGGATGTGGGCGACGCTGCCCTTCGCCTCGTACAGCGCGACCGCCTCGGCCAGCCGCCTCGCGGCGTCGCCGTGGGCGCCGGTCAGGGCGAGCACCTCGGCCAGGTCGGTCAGCGCGGCCGCCTGGTCGAGCACCATGTCCGAGGCCGCCAGCAGGGCGACCGCCTGCTCGGCGAGCCGGCGGGCCGGCGCCGCCTCGCCCCGCGCCGCCAGCAGCTTGGCCCGCACCCCCCGCCAGACCGCCTGCGTGATGACATCCTCACCGGCCGCCGTCCGTTCGGCGTCGAAGGTCAGCTCCTCGCTCTCGTTGACGCGGCCCTGGGCGTACAGCACCTGCGCGAGCTCGGCGGCGGCCGTGGAACGGTAGCTCACGTCCCCCAGCCGGGCCAGGGCCGCGTAGCCGCGCCGCAGCTCCGCCTCGGCGGCGGCCAGGTCCCCGGCCAGCGTCTCGATCAGGCTGGTGACCTGGCTGACCCGGGCGAGCTGCACCTCGTGGCCCAGCTCCTCGTACACCTGCGAGGCCTGCGCGACGAGGAGGCGCCCCTGGTCCACCTCGCCGCGCAGGGCATGCATGGCGCCGAGGTGGACGAGGCTGCCGGCTTCGAGCAGCCGCTGGCCGCGGGCGCGCGCCCAGTCGAGGTGCCGCTCCCCGAACGCCGTCACCTCCTCCACCGGGGTCGGCCCGTGCGCCATCGACCCGAGCGTGCAGTACCGGATCCAGCCTTCGGCGCGGCCGTCGCCGCACCGGCGGGCGTGCGCGAGCGCCCGCTCGAGGGCGTGGATGCGCTCGACCATCCGTCCCCGGACCAGGTGGACGTGCGCTTCGAGCTGCCACGCCTCGGCCAGGGCGTGGTCGTCGCCGGCCGCCTCGAGCACCGGGACGGCCTCGCCGACCTCGCGCAGCACCCGGTCGGTGCGCCGGTCGGGGTCGGTGAGCAGCCACACGAAGCTCCGCTCGACGCCCGCGTAGGCGACCAGGCGGCGGTCGCCCCGCTCGGCCGCCCTGGCCGCCAGCTCGTCGAAGGCCGCGGCGGCGGCGGCCAGCTCGCCGACCGCCCGATAGGCCTCGCCGAGCTGACCGAGCAGGCCCAGCCGGTCCGGATGGGTGTCGGAGGGCAGCGCCAGGGCGCGGGACAGCAGGCGCACGGCACCCGGGCCGTCGCCGCGGGCGAACGCCCGGGTGCCCACCCGCGCCAGCCGCTCGGCCGCCCGGTAGGCCAGCTCCTGCCGGGGCCGGCCGAGCTCGGCGCGGTAGCGGTGGGCCTGCTCGAGGTGGTAGCCGACGATCTCGTCGTAGGAGCGCACCCGCTCGCCGCTGGTGCGGTCGAGCCAGCTTGCGAACTGCTCGTGCAGGTCGGCCCGCGCCAGCTTGGGCAGCGACTCGTAGGCTGCCTCCTGCAGCAGGATGTGGCGGAAGCGGAAGGTCTCCTGGTCGACGAAGTCGGAGCGGCTGTGGCGGATCAGGCCCTTGCGCACCAGCGACGACAGGCCCGGCCCGACCCGGCGGCGGACCGGCTCGGGCGCGAGCTCGACGACGGCGGCACGGTAGAAGCTCTGGCCGACGACCGCGCCCCGCTGGGCGACGACCCGCTCGTCGTCGGGCAGCCGTTCGAGCCGGGCGGCCAGCAGCGCCTGGATGGTCGGCGGGACGGTCACCGTGGGCAGGTCGGCCGTGGCCACCCAGCGGCCGTCGACGCGGCGCAGCAGCCCGTCGTCGATGAGCATGCCGAGCAGCTCCTCGACGAACAGCGGGTTGCCGTCGGCCGCTGCCGAGATCCGCGCTGCCGTGCCGGCCGGCAGCTCGGCGTCGCCGAGCAGCTCCGCCACCAGCCGCTCGGCCTCGGCCTGGCCGAGCGGCTCCAGCAGCAGGCACATGCCATTCAGCTTGCCGCCGCTCCAGTGCGGGCGGGCGTCCAGCAGCTCCGGCCGGCCGAGGCAGGCGAGCACGAGCGGCGCCTGGACCGCCCAGTCGGCCACGTGCTCGACGAGGTCGAGGAACAGCGGCTCGGCCCACTGGATGTCGTCGAACAGCACCACCAGCGGGCGGGCCAGCGCGAGCGTCTCGAGCAGCCGGCGCACCGCCCAGAAGGTCTCCTCGACGGTGCCGGTCGGCGCGCCCGCGCCGATGAGCTCGGCGACCCGGTCGACGATCGGGTCGGCGTGCGGCTCGCCGGCAAGCAGGGCGGCGAGCTTGGCCCGGGCCGCTGCGGCCGGCTCGTCGCCGCGCAGGCCGGCGCTCTGGCGCACGACCGAGACCAGCGGCCAGAACGTGATGCCCTCGCCGTAGGACAGGCAGCGCCCGCGCAGCACCATGGCCCGGTCGCCGACGGCGGCCAGGAACTCCTCGGCCAGCCGGGACTTGCCCACGCCGGCCTCCCCGAGGATGGTCAGGAGCTGGCAGGTGCGGTCCCGCACGGCACGGGAGAAGACCTGCTGGAGCAGGGCGGTCTCGCGCTCGCGGCCGACCAGCCCGCCGGCGAGGCGGCGGCCGTGGCCGGGGGCGTCGGCGCGCACGGCGACCAGCCGGCGGGCCGGGACGGGCGTGGTCTTGCCCTTGGCGACCAGCGGCGGGACGGGCTCGGCGACCACCACGTGGCGGACCAGGCGGTAGGTGGGCTCCGACAGGAGCGTATGGCCGGGCGGCGCGAGCTGCTCGATCCTGGCTGCCACGTTGACCGCATCGCCGGTGACGAGCGTCCGGGCGGCGACCGGGTCGCCGGTCACCACGATGCCGGTGTTGATGCCCATGCGGATGGTGATGCGCACGCCGAGGTCGCGCTCGAGCTCGTCGTTGAGCCCGGCGACTGCGTTGGTGATCCCGGCGGCCGCCCGCACGGCGCGCACGGCGTCGTCCTCGTGGAGCTGGGGGATGCCGAACACGGCCATCACCGCGTCGCCGACGTACGTTTCGACGGTCGCGCCATGGCCGGCGAGCACCGCCCGGACCAGGGCGAAGAAGCGGCCCATGACCTGCCGGAGCGCCTCGGGGTCCAGGCGGTCGCCGGCGCTGGCGACCCGGGCGATGTCGCAGAACAGCATCGTGACCGTCTTGCGGACCTCGGCCGGGGAGGCGGCCGGGACCAGCGGGGACCCGCAGATGGAACAGAACCGGGCTCGTTCCAGGTTGTCCTCGCCGCAGCTCGCGCAGACCGCCATCAGAGCCTCCCGAGGAGACTGCCGGAGGAGTCACGCCCGCAGTGTAGAGCGGCGGTCGGGCCGGGTCGCCCGGGTAGTGCGCGCCGGCCGGGCGGGCCAGCTCACGGTGCCGGCGGTTGCCGGCGGCCGCGCCGGCAGGTGCGCCGGCGGTGCCGACAGGCAGTTGCCGCCAGCCGCTCGCACGCCTAGAATTCCGTGTCTTGATTGGTAGAGTTTGCCCATCCTGGCGGACGAGGGGGGGCTCGCCGTGGTCGTCGGTGGGTCAGGCTGCAAGCCGTGAAGGGGGTCCCGGCTGAGCGGGATCGGTGAGACGCTGCGTTCGACCAGGCAGGCGCAGGGGCATTCCATCCAGGACGTCGCGGCCGCCACGCGCATCCGGCCGAGCTATCTGGCCGCGCTCGAAGAGGAGCGCTACGAGTCCCTCGGCGGCGACGTCTACGTCAAGGGGTTCCTGCGCTCGTACGCCGGCTTCCTGGGACTGGACCCGGCTCCGCTGCTCGACGCCTACCGCGCCAGGCGGCCGGCCGGCCCGTCGCCGGCCACGCACGCCGCCCGCCCGATCCGGTCGCTGGAGCGGCAGCGCCGCGGGGTGAGCTGGCTCGGCATGGGCATCGCGATCTGCGTGGTCGTGCTGCTCGCGTCGCTGTACCAGCTGTTCAAGCCGGGCTCGTCGCCGACGCCGACCACCAACCCGATCGTGGCCGGCGCCTCGCACGCGACCAGGCCGACGGCGACCACCAGGCCGCCGGTCACCTCGGCGCCGCCCCGCAAGGGCGTGAGCGTCGTCCTGCGCTACAGGGCAGCGTCGTGGACGCGGGTCACCGTCGACGGCCGGGTCGTGTTCACGGGCACGCCGAACGCCAACGAGCAGCGCACCTTCTCGGGCGCCAAGCTGGTCGAGCTCATCATCGGCAACGCCGCCAGCGTGCAGGTGGAGGTCAACGGCAAGCAGCTCGGCTCGCCGGGCGGCGACGGCCAGGTCTGGAAGGGCACCTTCACACCCACCACCGGCGCGTAGCCATCTGGGCCGGCGGTGCCGTCGCTAGCGCTCGCTGGCCAGCGGGCCGGAGCGCCCGAGCGAGCCGAGTTCGGCGATGTCGGGCCGATCGCCGAGGGCGACGGTCCAGTCCAGCATCACCCGGAGCTTCCGGCTGACGGTGGGCAGGGCGAGCAGGTGGTAGCCACGGGCCGCCAGCCAGCCGGTCAGCCCGGTGACGGGGACGCCCACGACCTTGCCCACGCCCTTGTAGTCGGCCAGGTTGACCAGCAGGCCCAGCCCCTTGAAGGAGAACTTGTGCGGCGTGCCGACGCCGAGCGAGGCGGCCACGTTGCGGGCGCAGGTCTTGGCCTGCCGCAGCGCGTACTGCGCGGTCGGCGGGGTGGCTCGCTCGGGGTGGGCCGGGTCGGGGATGGCGGCCGCGTCGCCGAGACCGAAGATGTCGTCCCGCCCCTGGACCTTGGTGTAGGCGTCGCAGACGAGCCGGCCCCGCGGGTCGGTGGGCAGGCCGATCTTGCCGATCAGCGGGTCGGGGACCACCCCGGCGGTCCACACGAACGTCCTCGTCGAGACGGCGTCGCCGTCCGACAGCCGGCACCAGTCCTCCCCGACCTCCTCCACCGAGGTGCCCAGGCGGATCTCGATGCCCCGCTCGCGCAGCAGCGCGAGCGCGCGCTTGCCCAGCTCCCCGCCCAGCTCGGGCAGGACGGTCGGGGCCACGTCGACCAGCAGCCAGCGCACGTCCTGTGGCTGCAGCCGCGTGTAGTGGGGCAGCACCCGCCTGACCAGCACCTCCAGCTCGGCGATGAGCTCGGTGCCGGCGTAGCCGGCACCGACCACGACGAACGTGCAGCGGGCGCTGCGCTCGGCGGGGTCGTCGGCCACGTCGGCGATCTCGAGCATGCGCAGGACGTGGTTGCGGATGTGGACGCCCTGGGGCAGGTTCTTGAAGCCCAAGGCATGCTGCTCCAGCCCGGGGATGGGCAGCTTGCGGCTGATCGACCCGGGGGCGAGCACCAGCCGGTCCCAGGACAGGACCCGCTGCATGCCCTCGGGGGGCTGGACGGTGACAGTGCGGCCGTCGATGTCGATGTCGACGGCCTCCCCGACCACGACCCGGGTGCGGCGCAGGATCCGGCGCAGCGGGATCCCGACGTGGCGGGGCTGCAGCGTCCCGGCCGCCGCCTCGGGCAGCAGCGGCGTGAACAGCATGTAGTTCTCGGGGTTGACCAGCGCGATCTCGGCCGTGCCGTCGGGCAGCAGCTGCTCGAGCTTGCGGGCGCAGGTCGTGCCCCCGAAGCCGCCGCCCACGATCACGACGCGCCGTTGTCCAGCCATGGCGTCCTCCGCTCTCCTGCCCGTCCCGGCCTTGCCCGTGCGCGCGGCACGCAAGCTCGGCGCACGCGCAACGCCGGCATCGCCACCACACCCGACCCGCTCAGACTGCCCCATTCGGCGGCCGTCAACCATTTCCCTTGGCGGAGGCATCCGGCCTTGCCGTGCCGGCGTCGCCGCCACGTGCCTGCGGGGACCCGGCATGGCGGGCGGTGGCCCGCTCGCCCACCAGGTATGGTGTGCACGTTTCGATCCGCGCCCGGCCGGGGCCGGCGTGACCGGCGCCACCAGGACCCGGGGCGCCAAGGAGGTGCGCATGGACGCTGCGCGACAGCGGACCCGGGTGGCGCTGCTGGTCACCTGCCTGGTCGACGCCGTCGAGCCGGAGGTCGGCGTCGCCACCGTCCGGCTGCTGCGGGCCAGCGGCTGCGACGTGAGCTTCCCGGTCGAGCAGACCTGCTGCGGCCAGCCGGCCTGGAACTCGGGGTTCGCCGATGCGGCGGCCGCGGTGGCCAGGACCACGCTGGCTGCCCTGGAGGCCGACGACACCGACGCGATCGTGGTCCCGGCCGGGTCGTGCGCCACCATGGCACGGGTCTTCTGGCCCGAGCTGTTCGAGCTGGTGGGCGACCACGACGCGGCCGCGCGGGCCAGCCGGACGGGCGAGCGCACCTGGGAGCTGACCGAGTTCCTGGCCACCCGCGGGCTGCCCGCGCTCGCCGGCGCCACCCCGCGCCGCATCGCCTACCACCACTCCTGCCACATGCTGCGGGAGCTGCGTGTCAAGCAGCAGCCCGAAGCGCTGCTGGAGCGCGTGCCAGGCTGCCGCCTGGTCGGATGGTCGGCGGCCGAGCGCTGCTGCGGCTTCGGCGGCATGTTCAGCTTCAAGCAGCCCGAGACGTCGGTGGCCATGGCCGACGACAAGCTGGCCAGCCTGGCCGAGGCCGGCCCGGACCTTCTGGTCGGGGCGGACAGCTCCTGCCTGGCGCACCTGGCCGGCCGGGCCGGCCGCATCGGCCGCCCGGTCCGCACCCGCCACATCGCCCAGGTGCTCGCGGCCGCCCTGCCGGACGGGCCCGCCGCCGCCGAGCGGGCGGGCCGGGCCGCCGACCGGGAAGGCGGCGGCCGGTGAGCGAGGGGAAGTTCCGGCTCGCCGGGACCACGCTGCGCCAGCGCAGCGCCGCGGCGCTCGGCGACGAGCGCCTGCGCCGCACGCTGGCCGCCCAGACCGACCGGCTGGCGGGCGCCCGCGTCGCCGCGCTCGCCGAGCTGGAGGACCCCGACGGCCTGCGCCGGGCCGCCCGGGCGGTCAAGGCGCAGATCATGGCCGACCTGCCCGGCCTGCTGGAGCGCATGGCCGACCGGGTGCTCGCCCTCGGCGGGCACGTCTGCTGGGCCGCCACGGCCGCCGACGCCAACGCCTACGTCGCCCAGGTGGCCGCCGCCGCCGGCGCCCGCACGGCGGTCAAGTCCAAGTCGATGGCCACCGAGGAGACCGGCCTGAACCAGGCGCTGGAGGCCGAGGGCTGCCGGGTGGTCGAGACCGACCTGGGGGAGTGGATCATCCAGCTCGCCGACGACACGCCCAGCCACATCATCGGCCCGGCCATCCACCTCGACCGCCACCAGATCGCCGACATCCTCCACCGGGTCTCCGGGGGCGGCGGGCTTGCCGCGGAGCCGGATGCGATGACCGCGTTCGCCCGCGCCAAGCTGCGCCGGGAGTTCCTCGCCGCCGACCTGGGCATCACCGGCGCCAACTTCGGCGTGGCCGAGACCGGCTCGATCGTGCTGGTCACCAACGAGGGCAACGCCCGCATGGTGACCTCGCTGCCCCGCGTGCACGTGGCCGTCATGGGCATGGAGCGGATCGTCGCCACCTGGGAGCAGCTCGACCTGCTGCTCGCCCTGCTGGCCCGCTCGGGCACCGGGCAGGCGCTGACCGCCTACACCAGCGTGGTCACCGGGCCCCGCCGGCCCGGCGAGGCCGACGGCCCCGACGAGTTCCACCTGGTGATCCTGGACAACGGCCGCAGCGACGTGCTCGGCACCGAGTTCCAGGAGATCCTGCACTGCATCCGCTGCGGCGCCTGCCTGAACGTCTGCCCCGTGTACCGGCAGATCGGCGGGCACGCCTACGGCTGGGTGTACTCCGGCCCGGTCGGCGCGGTGCTGACCCCCCTGCTGGACCGGGCCGAGCGGGAGGCGGCCGAGCTCGGCAACGCCTCCTCGCTGTGCGCGGCCTGCGTCGACGCCTGCCCGGTGTCGATCCCGCTGCAGGACCTGCTGCTGGCCGCCCGCCGCCAGAAGGCGGCCGCCTCGGCGCCGGCCGGCGAGCGTGCCGCCTGGGCGGCGTGGGCCCGGGCCTGGAGCCACCCGGCGACCTACCGGGCCAGCCTGCGGGCCGCCTCGCTCGGCCGGGGGCTTGCCCGCTTCGCCGGGCACACGCCCGGCCTGGCGCGGTGGGCGGCGGGCCGCGAGGCGCCCCGGCCGGCCGCGGTCAGCTTCCGCCAGCGCTGGGAGCGCGGCGATGTCTGACGCGCCCGGGCCGGCCGGGCAGGGCCCCCGGGCAGCGGGGGACGGCGCCGGGCCGGGCGGGCACGGCTCCCGGGCAGCGGCGGACGGCCCCGGGCGGGCCGGGGACGCGCCGGAGCGGGCCGGGCACGGCCCGGGGACCGAGCGCGGCGACCGCGCCCGGTTCCTCGGCAGGCTGCGCGACCGGCTCGTCCGCGGCGCGCCCGGCAACGTCGCCCATCCCCTGCCGCCGCTCGGCGGCCCGGTGCCCGCGGTGCGCTACCGCGCCCTGGACCCCGACGACCTGCCGGGCACGTTCCAGCGGGCGGCCGAGGCCAACACCACGGTCGTCCACCGCGTCCCCGGCGGCCAGGTGGGCGCCGAGCTGCTGGCGGCGATCGTGGGTGCCGAGCGGGTGCGCCGGGCGGTCGTCTCCGACGAGCCCGAGGCGCGCGCGGCCGGCGACACCCTGGCCGGCCTCGGGGTCGAGGTGGCGGCCTACTCCAGACAGGCCGCCGCCGACGCCGACCTCGGCGTCACCGGCGCCGTGGCGGGCATCGCGGTGACCGGGTCGGTGGTGCAGGACTCGTCCAGGGCGGGCGGGCGTGGCGTGAGCCTGCTGCCCCGCGTCCACCTGTGCATCCTGCCGGCCGACCGGCTGGTGGCGACCCCGGCCGAGGTGCTGCGCCCGCTCGGCGCCGACCGGCCGCCACCGTCGAGCCTGGTGCTGGTCTCCAGCCGCAGCCGCTCGGCCGACATCGAGATGATCCTGACCTGGGGGGTCCACGGGCCGACGGCCCTGCACGTGGCGCTGGTCGGCCTGGGGCGCTAGCGTGGCGCAGATCGAACGGGCCGCTCTCGGCAAGCTGCGCTCGGCCCTTGGCGCCTCGACCATGGCGTAAGGGCCCGCCGCGCCGTCAGGGCGCGATCGGACCGGGGACCCGCTTTCGCAGGCGGAGCGGCGGGAGATACTCCGCGACGAGGGACCGCACCCACCATGCCCCACCGGCTCGCCGCTCGCGCCAGCTGCTGAACCGGTAGTGGTACAGGCTCGCCCGGACGAAGGTGGGAGGCCCGTTGGGGAACGGGTTGCGGCGCAGGAGCTTCAGGGTGGCCCGGTCGCCCAGGAGCAGCTTCTCCGCGAGCGCCACGACCCAGGGGTGGGCGACGGGCGAGGACATCGCGGCGAACCACAGCAGCCAGTCCAGCCTGAGGTGGTACGGCGCCACCTGCGGGGGCCGCCGCCTGGGATCCCCGGGCTTGCCCTTGAACTCGTACTCCTTCCAGTCCGCCGGGGTCGGCTCCGGCGCGTCGCTGCCCTCGATCACGATCTCGTACCGCTGCCTGGTGATGCTGCCGAACGCGCCGTAGGTGTTGACGAGGTGGAACGGGTTGAAGCTCGCGTTCATCAGCTGGCGTCGGGACAGCAGGTTC
The DNA here is from genome assembly GCA_044870185.1 of Actinomycetes bacterium. Lineage (GTDB taxonomy): Bacteria > Actinomycetota > CALGFH01 > CALGFH01 > CALGFH01 > JBIOYL01. Next base: position 12,583 of record JBIOYL010000168.1, read on the forward strand.
CTGGCTGGCCAGTAGCTCAGCGCGATCACGAGCGCGGCGAAGGCCAGCACCACCACCACGAACCACGGTGGGGGCGACCCCAGCGGCCCCTGGTGGAACGGGACCACCGCCTGCAGCTGATGGTCGTCCAGCGCGGAGAACGCCAGGGCGAGGGTGAGCGCGTTCAGCCACGAGAAGTTCCCCGACGCGATCAGCCACCCCTGGTGGACCAGCACCGCCAGCGCCCCGGCCCCGGCGAAGGGCTGCGGACAGAACAGCAGGAAGGGCGCGACGAGCTGGGCGGCGTGGTTGCCGGCGACCTCGACGCGGTGGATCACCCTCGGCAGGCGGTGGAAGTACCAGCTGAGCGGGTTGGGCATCGGCTGGGTCTCGTGGTGGTGGTACAGGCAGGTCAGGTCGCGCCAGCAGCGGTCGCCCCGGATCTTGATGAGGCCGGCCCCGAACTCCAGCCGGAACAGCAGCCACCGGTAGAGCCACAGCACGACGACGGGCGGAGCGAGGTCCGACGGCCCGAAGAAGATGGCCAGGAACCCCGCCTCCAGCAGCAGCGACTCCCACCCGAACGCGTAGAACATCTGGCCCACGTTCACGATCGACAGGTACAGGACCCACAGCACGAGCCACGCGAGCATGGGAGCCCAGGCCGGTCCGGACTGGGGCAGGCCGGCCACGAGCGACGCCGCCACCACCGCGCCCGTCCACGCCACGGCTCGCAGGAACCGGTCCGAGTAGTGGAGATGGAAGATGGACGGCGCCCGGCGCCACGGCACGACGCTCACGAACCTGGGGACCGGAAGCAGTCCGCGCTCGCCGAGCAGCGCGGGGAACTGGTTCGCGGCGACCACGAACCCGATCACGTAGACGGCCGCGATCGATCGTTCCAGCAGCAGCCGGCTGATCCAGTAGCTTGGCGCCTCGAACCAGTACATCTTGCTCGAAGTTGCGGTCGTCCGCTCCACGACAAGGTAGCGCCCCGTCGCGAGCCGGAGGCCGGTGGCTGCCAACATCGTGAGCCAGGCAACGTCCGGCGGAAGGCAAGCCTTCACTGCGCCGAGCCGACGTGTCCGGCTCGGCGCAGCCGGCCTCGCGCCAGGGCCCGGACGGGGAGCGGTCGGCGGCCGGTCAGGGCGGCGCCGAACCGAGCGCCTGCAGGTACCGCGGCGGGTCGCGCTCGAACGCCTGCCGGCAGTGCTCGCTGCAGAACAGGTAGCCCTGGCCGGCGTGCCGGGCGGTGAAGTGGGCCCCGGCGACCGCGACAGTCATGCCACAGACCGGGTCGACGGCCGTGGCGGGCAGCGGGACCGGTGCGGCCGCCCGGCGGTGGCGCACCTGGACGACCTCGGCGAGGATCGCGACCGCGATCTCCTGCTGGGTGGACGGGCCGAGGTCCAGGCCCGCCGGGCTGGACACCCGCTCGAGCTCGGCCTCGGGCACGCCCCGCTCCCGCAGTGCCTGGAACACCCGGGCGGCGCGCCTGCGGCTTGCCACCAGCCCGACGTAGCCGGCCCGGGTCGCCAGCGCGGCGGCGAGCGCCTCCTCGTCGTAGTGGCCCATGGAGGCGACCACCGCCGCGTCGTCGGGGCCAGCGGCGTCGGGGGCGAGGCCGGCAAGGCCGGCGCCGTCCAGGCTCACCACCCGGTCGCCGACCGCCTCGGCGAGCCGGGCCAGCGTCCGCGCGACCGGCGACTCGCCGAGCACGAGCATCCGGGGTGCGACGCCGACCGGCTCGACGAACACCTCCAGCCCCCCGCCCGAGGGGCAGGTCGTGACGGCGGCGACCACCCCGACCTGCGGCGGGACGGCCGCGGCCAGGTCGGCCGGGGTGATGCGGACCAGCCGAGGGCGGCCGTCGGCCAGGGCGGCCAGGGCCTCGCGCACGACGACCGGCTCCGAGCAGGCACCCCCGACCCAGCCGGTCAGCGTCCCCTCGGCGGTCACCACCGCCTTGTCACCGACCCTGGCCGATACCGGCGGATCGACCCGGACGACCGTGGCCAGCGCGTGGGGCCGGCCGGTCACACGAACCCCTTGTCGTGCAGCGCGGCCCACACCTTGTCGCTGGTGACCGGCATGTCGATGTTGGTGATCCCGAGCGGCGCGAGCGCGTCCAGTACCGCGTTGACGTAGGCGGCCGGGGAGCCGACCGTGGCCGACTCGCCGACCCCCTTGGCGCCGATGGGATGGTGGGGTGAGGGGGTCACCGTGGCGTAAGTCTCGAACCGCGGGGTCTCCCAGGCGGTGGGCACGAGATAGTCGGTGAAGTTCTGGCCGATGCAGTTGCCCTCCTCGTCGAACTGGATGTGCTCCATGCCGGCGATGGCGAAGCCCTCGGTCAGGCCGCCGTGGATCTGGCCCTCCACGATCATGGGGTTGATGCGCACCCCGCAGTCGTCGACCGCGACCATCTTGCGCACCTGCCACCTGCCGGTGCCCTTGTCGATGTCGACGACCACGCAGTAGGTGCCAAACGGGAAGGTCATGTTGGGCGGGTCGTAGTAGGTGACGCCTTCCAGGCCGGCCTCCATGCCCTCGGGCAGGTCGGTATAGGCGGCGAAGGCGACCTCCTGGATGGTCTTGGCCTTGTCCGGGGCGCCCTTGACCGAGAAGCGGCCGTCGGCGTAGTCGATGTCCTCCTCGGCCACCTCCAGCAGGTGGGCGGCGATCCTGGTGGCCTTGTCGCGCAGCTTGCGGGCGACCATGGCGGTCGCCGCTCCGCCGACCGGGGTCGAGCGGGACGCGTAGGTGCCGAGCCCGTAGGGGGTGTTGTCGGTGTCGCCGTGCTGCACGGTCACGTCCTCGGGCGGGATGCCGAGCTCGCCGGCGACGATCTGGGCGAAGGTCGTCTCGTGGCCCTGGCCCTGGGTCTGCACGCCGATCTTCAGGATCGCCTTGCCGGTGGGGTGGATGCGCAGCTCGGCCGAGTCGAACATGCGCAGGCCGGCGATGTCGAACTCGGCGCCATGCCCGGCCCCGACCACCTCGGTGAAGCTGGCGATGCCGATGCCCATCAGCTCGCCCTTGGCCCAGCGCTCCTTCTGCTCCCGGCGTAGCTGCTCGTAGCCCAGCTGCTCGAGCGCCAGGTCGAGCGCCCTGGGGTAGTCGCCCGAGTCGTACTCCCAGCCCACCGCGGAGCGGTAGGGGAACTGCTCGGGCTGGATGAAGTTGCGCCGGCGCAGCTCGGCCGGGTCCAGCCCCAGCTCGGTGGCCGCCTTGGCGACCAGCCGCTCGATCAGGAACGACGCCTCGGTGACCCGGAACGAGCAGCGGTAGGCGATGCCGCCGGGCGCCTTGTTGGTGTAGACGCCGTCGACCTCGCAGTGGGCGGCCGGGACGTCGTAGGAGCCGGTGAAGATGTGGAACAGGCCGGCCGGGAACTTCGACGGCTGGGCGGCGGCGTTGAACGCCCCGTGGTCGGCGAGCACCTTCGAGCGCAGGCCGAGGATCTTGCCGTCGGCCGACAGCGCCATCGCGCCGGCCATGTGGTAGTCGCGGGCGAAGCCGGTCGAGATGAGGTTCTCGGTGCGGCTCTCGATCCACTTGACCGGCCGGCCGAGCAGCAGGGAGGCGACCGTGGCGACCACATAGCCGGGGTAGATGGGCACCTTGTTGCCGAACCCGCCGCCGATGTCGGGCGAGATGATGCGGAGGTCCTGCTCGGGCAGCCCGGCCACGAGCGCGAACAGGGTGCGGTGGGCGTGCGGCGCCTGGGAGGTCAGGTAGATGGTCGTCTTGCCGGTGGCGGGGTTGACGTCGGCCACGCAGCCGCAGGTCTCGAGCGGGGCCGGGTGGCAGCGGGGGTAGTGGGTGTCGAGGGTGACCACCCGGTCGGCCTGGGCGAAGGCACGGTCGGTGGCCGCCCGGTCGCCCGCCTCCCAGTGGAAGATGTGGTTGCCGGTCTGGCCCTGCTTGTCGTCCCGGATGACGGGCGCGGTCGGCTCGAGCGCCTTGGTGGGGTCCACGACCGGCGGCAGCGGGGTGTAGTCGACCTCGATCAGCTCCAGGGCGTCGGCGGCGGCGTAGGCGTCCTCGGCCACCACGGCCGCGACCTCCTGCCCTTGGAAGCGCACCTTGTCGAGGGCGAGCACCGCCTGGGTGTCGGCCGACAGGGTCGGCATCCAGGCGAGGTTGTGGGCGTCCAGGTCCTTGCCGGTGATGACCGCGGCCACGCCGGGCGCCGCCCTGGCCCGCTCAACGTCGATCGCGTCGATGCGGGCGTGGGCCAGCGGGCTGCGCAGGATCGCCAGGTGCAGCATGCCCGGCAGCACGATGTCGTCGACGTAGGTGCCCTTGCCGCGGATGAAGCGGTCGTCCTCCTTGCGGCGGACCGAGTGCCCGAGACCGCGGCTGTGGGTCTCCACCTCGCTCATGCCGATCAGCTCCCTGCGGTCGGGCTGGCCGGGTCGACGGTCCGGGCGCTGCGGATGGACCGGCCGGCCGCCTGGACCGCCCGCACGATGTTCATATAGCCGGTGCAGCGGCAGAGGTTGCCGCTGAGCGCCCAGCGGACCTCCTGCTCGCTCGGGTCCGGGTTGTCGGCCAGCAGGGCGTGGGCGACCAGCAGCATCCCCGGGGTGCAGAACCCGCACTGCAGGCCGTGCTGCTCGGTGAAGGCGGTCTGGATCGGGCTGGGCCGGCCGTCGGCCGCCAGGCCCTCGACGGTCTGCACGCGGCGCCCGTCGGCCTGGACCGCCAGGTAGGTGCAGGACTTGATCGGTGTGCCGTCGAGCAGGACGGCGCAGGCACCGCACGCGGTGGTGTCGCAGCCGACGTGCGTGCCGGTCAGGCCCAGGTGGTCGCGCAGGAAGTGCACCAGCAGCAGGCGCGGCGCCACGTCGGCGTGCGCCGGCCGGCCGTTCACGGTCACGTCGACCTGCATCACGCACCCCCGCTCGCGATCGCCGTGGCGGCGGCCTGGCGCAGGCCCCGCTCGGTGAACACCCTGACGACGTTGCGCTTGTAGGCGGCCGAGCCGCGCGTGTCGGTGGCCGGGCGCGCGGCCCGGGCGGCCAGCTCGGCCGCCTCCCGGAAGGCCTCCTCGGACGGCTCCGCCCCGGCCAGCACCGCCTCCGCCTCGGTGGCCTCGAGGTTGTTGGGGCCGACCGCGGTGAGCCCGATGCCGGCGTCGGCGATGCGCCCGTCGGCGAGGGTGACGCGCACGGCGACCGCGGCGGTGGCGAAGTCGCCCACCTTGCGCTCGAGCTTGAGATAGGCCCCGCCGGTGCGGGGGCGCACCGGCACCTTGGCCTCCACCAGCAGCTCGTCGGCTCGCAGCACGGTCGCGAACGGCCCGTCGAAGAAGTCACGCGCCGGGATCGTGCGCTGCCCCGCGACCGACCGGGCGACGAGCTCGGCGTCGGTGGCCAGCATCACGGCGCCCCAGTCGCCGGCCGGGTCGGCGTGCGCCAGGGAGCCGCAGATCGTGCCGAGGTTGCGCACCAGCGGGTCGGAGACCTGGGGGGCAGCTGCCGCCATGGTCGGGTGGTGGCGGCGGAGCAGGTCGGAGCGCTCGGCGTCGCGGTGGCGGACGAGCGCGCCGACCCGCAGCCAGCCGTCGGCCTCGGTGATGCCGTCGAGGCCGGGAATCCGGTTGATGTCGACCAGCCAGTCGAGGAAGGTGAAGCGCAGCTTCAGCGCCGGCAGCAGGCTCTGGCCGCCCGCCAGGACCTTCGCGTCGTCGCCGTGGGTGGCGAGGAAGTCGAGCGCCTCCTCCAGGCTCCGCGGCGCGACATAGTCGAAGGGCGCAGGGAGCATCGGGCCTCCTTTGGCCGTGGGGGGCTGGCGCCACATCGCAGCACGCCCGGTCGGTGCGGTCAATAGCCCGGCCGCAGGCCCGGTCACCTCGACGTCGAGCTCGGCCGACGGTGGCTGCAGCAGGGTCGCAAGGACGGTGGTCGGAGCGGGTCAGGGGCAGGAGGCGCCCGAGCACTGTCGGGCGGCGGCGAGGCAGGGCGCGCGTCATTGCTCGCCTCGAAGGCGTCCAGGTACTCGATGGCCTTGTCGCCGATGAACGTCGTGCTGGAGGTGGGGACCTTGCGGACCGTGCCGTCGATGCCCCAGGTAGCGTCGTAGCAGCCACGCCCAGCGGAGGCCGATCCCCGACGAGCGCCGACCGTGGGCAGTACCCTAACGCACATGACAGCCGACCCTGCTCCGCCGCGGACCGTCGCGCTGGTCACCCTCGGCTGCGGCCGCAACGAGGTGGACTCCGCCAACGCCGCCGGGCTGCTGGCCGCAAGCGGCTACCAGGTCGTCGACGACCCTGGGCAGGCCGACGCGGTCCTGGTCAACACCTGTGCCTTCATCGAGGCGGCCAAGCGGGAGTCGATCGACACCGTGCTGGACGCGGCCAGGCTGAAACGGGCCGGCCGGGCCAAGGCGGTCCTGGTGATGGGATGCCTTGCCGAGCGCTACACGCAGGCGCTGCGCGCCGAGCTGCCCGAGGCCGACGCGATCGTGCCCTTCGCCGACTACCCGCGCCTGCCCGAGGCGCTCGGCCGGGCGCTCGGAGCCCCCACCCCGGCGGCGGCGCCCACCCCGGCGCTGCGGGCCACCCCGGCGGCGGCCGTGGCACCGGCCGGCCCGGCGACGGCCCGGCGACCGGCGCCGCCACCCCCTGCCGGTCAGGCGTTGCGGCCAGCCCCCGGCCGGCGGGCGCTGCCCATGGTCTTCCCGACCCCCACCGGCCACGCCTTCCCGGCCCGGACGGCCGCCCGCCGGCCCTGGGCGTTCGTCAAGCTGGCGGAGGGCTGCGACCGCGACTGCTCGTTCTGCGCCATCCCGTCGTTTCGGGGCCGGTTCCGCTCCCGCCGGCCGACCGAGATCGTCGACGAGGTGGTCTGGCTCGCCGGCCAGGGCACCTCCGAGGTCGTGCTGGTCGCCGAGAACTCGACCTCCTACGGCAAGGACCTCGGCGGCCGCCAGGTGCTGGTGCACCTGCTGCGCGACCTGGCCGAGATCCCCGGTCTGCGCCGGGTGCGGCTGAGCTACCTGCAGCCGGACGAGCTCACCCAGGAGCTGCTGGAGGAGATGGCGGCCAACCCGGTCGTCTGCTCCTACTTCGACCTGTCGCTCCAGCACGCGAGCGTGCCGGTGCTGCGCCGCATGCGCCGGGGCGGCTCACCGGCCGGCTTCGGCGAGCTGGTCGCGCGTATCCGTGGCCTGGACCCGGACGCGGCCTTCCGGTCGAACTTCATCCTCGGCTTCCCCGGTGAGACAGCGGCCGACGTGCGCGAGCTGGAGGCCTTCCTCGAGGCGGCGCGCCTGGACTGGGTCGGGTTCTTCGCGTACTCACCCGAGGACGGCACGGCCGCCCGGTTGCTGGACGGCCGGGTGCCTGCCGGCACGGCCCGCCGGCGGGTGGAGCGTCTGCAGGAGCTGCAGGAGCGCCTGCTCGGCGAGCTCCAGGTCGCCTGGATCGGCCGGGAGCTCGACGTTCTGGTCGAGCGCGTCGAGGCCGACGGCAGCGCCGAGGGGCGCAGCTTCCGTGAGGCGCCCGACAGCGACGGGATCGTGCGCGTGACCGGCGCGCCGGTGCGGGTGGGGCAGTACGTGCGGGTACTCGTGACCGGCGCCGAGGGGCCGGAGCTGCACGCCCGTCCCGTGGCGGTGGGGCCGGCGCTGCACGCCCGCCCCGCGGCGGCGCGGCCGGCCCGGTAGCATCTGGCGGCATCGGGTTCCGAGGCGAGGAGCGGGCGTGCGCTGCGAGATCATCGGAGTCGGGACCGAGCTGCTGCTCGGCCAGATCGTCAACACCAACGCCGCCTGGATCGGGCAGCGCCTGGCCGACGTGGGCTGGGACTGCCTGCGCCAGGTGGCGGTGGGGGACAACGAGGGCCGCATCGCCGATGCCGTCCGCGAGTCGCTGGGCCGCGCCGACGCGGTCATCGTGACCGGCGGGCTCGGGCCGACCCAGGACGACGTCACCCGCGAGGCGGTCGCGGCGGTGGCGGGCGTGCCGCTGGTGCGCCGGCCCGAGCTCGAACGCTGGCTGACCGGGCGCTTCGCCCGCATGGGCGGCCGGCGCATGGCCGCGATGAACCTGCGCCAGGCCGACGTGCCCGAGGGCGCCCGCGCCATCGACAACCCGCTGGGCACCGCGCCCGGTCTGATCGTCGAGGTCGGCGGCAAGGTGATCTACGCCGTGCCCGGCGTGCCGCGGGAGATGCAGCGCATGCTCGAGCGGGTCGTGCTGCCCGACCTGGCCGCCCGGGCGGGGGAGGGCCGGGCGATCGTGTCGCGCACCCTGCGCACCGCCGGGATCGGCGAGTCCCTGCTGGCCGAGCGGCTGACGCCCGTATGGGAGTCGGTCGGCGGCGGCGGCGGCGTGACCCTGGCCTACCTGGCCAGCCCGGGCGAGGTGCGGGTGCGGCTGACCGCGGTCGGCGCGACCCGCGACGAGGCGCTGGCAGCGATCGAGCCGGTCGAGCTGGCCGTGCGGGCCGAGCTCGGCACGATCATCTACGGCGTGGACGAGCAGACGCTCGAGGATCGGGTCGGTGAGCTGCTGCTGGCCGCCCACGCGACGCTGGCGACCGCCGAGTCGCTCACCGGCGGCCTGGTCGGCGGTCGGGTGACCGCGGTGGCCGGCTCGTCCGACTACTACACGGGTGGCGTCGTCGCCTACGCGACCGAGGCCAAGGAGGGCATCCTCGGCGTGGACGGGGAGCTGGTCGCCGAGCACGGGGCGGTGAGCGAGCCGGCCGCCGCGGCGATGGCCGCCGGGGTGCGCCGCCTGTTCGGCGCCGACGTGGGGCTGGCGACGACCGGCGTGGCCGGCCCGGCCGAGCAGGAGGGCAAGCCGGTCGGCACGCTGCTGCTGGCCGTGGCCGACGCGGCCGGCACGGTCACCGAGCCGGCCCGCGCCCCCGGCGACCGCACGCACGTGCGGGCCTGGGCGACCACGATGGCGCTCGACCTGCTCCGCCGGCGCCTGGAAGGTGTGGCCTGGTGACTCCTCTGACGCCTGAAGGCGTCAGCTTCTCAGGCCGCGCGAGCGACCTGACGGGCAAGCCCTGCCCGAAGAATGTTGCCCGCCGCGTTCACGTCGGCATGGGCGACCCACCCACACCCGACACAGCAAAACACGGCCTGGCTGACACGGTTCTCCGCCGCCACCTGCCCACACGCCGGGCAGGTGCGGGAGGTGGTGCGGGGGTCCACCGCGACCAGCTTGCGACCGGCGCGTGCAGCCTTGTCGGCAAGGATCGCCAGCAACACCCCCCCAGCCCGCAGCCAGGATCGACCGGTTCAACCCCGCCTGCTGCGCCACCCCGGTGCCAGGCCGGGCGACCGTGCCCGCCGCCGACCGGGTTAGGTTGCCGATCTGCAGGGCCTCGTGGACGAGCAGGTCGTCGCCGCGCACCAGCTCGAGCGCGGTCTTGTGGGCGTGGTCGCGGCGCTGGCGACGAATCTTGCGGTGGATGGCCGCGACCCGCGCCCGGGCTGTGCGGCGGCGCGTGGAGCCGGGCTGGCAGCGCGCCAGGGTCTGCTGGGCGCGGGCCAGCTTGGCGGCCGAGGCGGCCAGCCAGCGCGGGTTGGCGACCTGCCGGCCGTCCGAGGTGGTCAGCAGCCAGGCCACCCCAGGTCCAGGCCGACCACCGCCCCAGCCGGCGGCAACGGCACCGCCGGCACCTGGTCACACGACAAGATCAGAAACCAGCGGCGGCCTTCCCGCTTGACGCTCAAGGTCTTCCCCCGGCCCTGCACCGGCCGGTAGGCATGGACCTTCACATGGCCGACGCCCTGCAGGTCGACGCGCCGCTGGTCCGCCTGCCAGCGGCAGCCGTCGCCGTCGGCCGGCCAGGTGACCGTGTCGAACCAGCCGCGGCCTTTGAACCTGGGGTAGCCGGGGGTCTGGCCTTGCTTGATGCGCCGGTAGAACGCCTGGAAGGCCTGGTCGAGGCGGCGCAGGGTGGCCTGCTGGGAGGAAAACGACCAGCGCCCCTGCCCCTTGGGATCATCGTGGCGGATGTGCTTGAGTTCGGCGGACTGGTCACCGTAGCGGATGGTGACGGCGCGCATGCGCCAGGCGGTGCGGCGGTGCTCCAGCGCGCCGTTGTCCAGCTGCCGATGATCGTCGAGCATCCCGGCCAGCGCCCCGATCTGGCGGGTGGTGGGGCGCAGGGGGAACTTGGAGGCGCGTCGCATGGCCGGATCATCGCAGCTGGCGGTGACCGCGTGTGGCCAATCGCCGCGATTGTGGATGGTGAGAGGAGGTGGAGCGCCGATTCTGCTGCCGCCTGACCGCGGCAGTCCCTTCGGCGCGTCATGATGGCATGCGCGCAGCGGCGGCGTCGCCACCGGCCCGTCCGGGGAGGGCCGTCCGATGAGCGGTTCGCAGGGGCGAGCCGATGACGCGGGAGGACAGCCCCGGCAGCGGCGACGCCGTCTTCTCCGATCCCGACCTGCTCAGCGGCCGGCTGTTCTACGCCGTGGCCGTGCCGGCGGCCAGCCGGGCGTCGCTGGAGGTCGTGCTGCCCGAGCTCGGCCGGGTGCTGCCCGGCGCGCGGCTCACCGGCTCGGCCGGCTGGCACCTCACCCTGGCCTTCCTCGGCCAGGTGCGCCCGGAGCGCTCCGCCGACGTGGTGCGGGTCGGCGAGCAGGCGACCGCCGGCGTGCCACCGCTGCGCCTGCGGCTGGCGGGCGCGGGCGCCTTCCCGAGCGAGCGCCGGGCGCGAGTGCTGTGGGCCGGGGTGGAGGGGGACGTCGGCGCGCTCGTCGGCCTGGCCGGCGCGCTGGCCGCGGCCAGCAAGGCGGCCGGCCTGCGCTACGAGGAGCGCGAGTACACCCCGCATCTCACCCTGGCCCGCTTCCCGGTGCCGGGCCCGGTGCCCGACGCCGTCCTCGCCCTGGTGCGGGCCGCCACGGGCTCCAGCCCGGCCTGGCAGGCGGCCAGCCTGCACTGCTATCGCAGTACGCTCACCAACCGGGGGGCGCGCTACCGGGTCGTGCGCTCCTTTCCCCTGCGCGGGTGAGGGTGGGCCGGGTCGGGAAGGTCGCGGCACACGACGGCCAGCAGCTGGTTCAGGGTCGCGAGCTGCTCGTCGTCCAGGCGGTCGACCAGCACGTGGGGCGGCCGGCTGGCCACCGCGGTGACCTTGCCGCGCAGCGCCCGGCCTTCGCGCGTCAGCGCCACCAGCTTGACGCGGCGGTCGTTCGGGCTCGGGACCCGGATGACCAGGCCGCGCGCCTCCAGCCGGTCCACCATGCCGGTCACGTTGGACCCGTGGCAGTGCATCGCCTCCGCCAGGGAGCCGATCGGCACCCCCTCGCCCTCCGACAGCTCGGCGAGCAGCCAGACCTGCTGGGCGGTCAGGTCGAACGGCCGGAGGTCGTCGGCGCGCTCGCGCAGGCGCTCCTTGTTGATGCGGGCGACGCTGGTCGCGACCTCTTCGGCCAGGCGCTGCTTGCTCTTTGTCGGGCGGGACACCGGAACTCACCTCGAACGACGATCCACCGCCATGATAGCTCGGACAGCCCGGCAATTCACGTGTGAACAAGTGTGCCATAGAAGTTTGATCTATGAAGTATCGAGGACTATGATGTTCATGGTTGAAGGATCCATGCCGGGCCCGGCCGTCAGGTCCGGCCCGACCGACCACGAAGGGAGGCCGTGCCATGGTGCTGCTTCACTACCGCGTCACACCCGGTCTTGCCGAACGGCCCGCTGCGAGCAACGAGCAGCCCGCCGCCGCGCCGGGCCCGACGGTGGCCCCGGCCGAGCTCGAGCTGACCTGCCCCGAGGCCACGGCCGAGGCCGCGGTCGCGGCCTGACGGCCCGCGCCGGCGCTCCGGCGCCCGGCGCCATCCGGCCGACCCGGCTGTACGCCCTGTCCCTCTTCTTCCACCCGTGACCGGCCGACCTGGCCGTCCTCGACTGACCTGGCCGTCCTCGGCTGACCTGGCCGACCTGGCCGTCCTCGGCCAACCCGGCCGATCACCCGACCAGCTGACCCGACCCCGACCGTGACCTGACGGCCAGCCCATAGCGGCTGGCCGTTCTGCTGTCGGCCGAGCCGAGAGCCGGCGAGCGGGACGGTGGTGCGTGGCAGCAGGCGGCCGACCGGCGGGCCTACCACCTGAGGCGGTGCTGGTCATCGACGAGACCGGCGGCCTCAA
>JBIOYL010000169.1:0-6595 GCA_044870185.1 Actinomycetes bacterium
GCGTTCCTCCTGCTCGCCCTGTTCGCCGAGATGGAGCGCGTCTTCACCGCCGAACGCGCCGCCCACGCGCGCGCCGTCGCCCAAGCCGCCAGGCGCCGCATTGGACGCCCCGTGGCCCATCCCGAAGCCAAGATCGAGTACGCCCGGCTGCTCAAGGACCAGGGCGTCAGCCTCGGCCAGATCGCTGCCAAGACCGGCATCCCCAAGACATCCCTGCACCGCTACCTCGGGGTATCCCGATGAAGGTGCTGGTGACTGGCGGGACGAGCGGACTGGGACTCGCCCTGGCCTCGGCGGGAGCGACGGTCGCGCTGACCGGCCGATCCGGCCAGCGCGCGAGTTCGGTCGCCGCATCGCCGGCGGAGCCGATCCACAGAATTTGACGATTCCTCCGGCGACGAGCCGGATCACGGAGAACTGGTAGGGGAAGATGCCCACGATGTCGGCGCACTCAGGAACGGTGGATTGGTGATCTTGCCGAGAGCGCGAGACCCCCGGTTGATCACCATCCGCCGCGGGGGGACGCTAACGGACTCCGACCATCGGCTGTTGGCTTTGTGGGCGGCTGCGTGCGCAGAACACGTTCTGCACCTTTTCGAGTCGGTGCAGCCCTCGGACCCGCGGCCCCGTCAGGCGATCGAGCAGATTCGGGCATGGACGCGGGGCGAGATCAGGATGTCTCAGTCCCGTGCGGCAGGAGGCCATGCCATGGCCGCGGCCAGAGAGGTGAGCGGAGCTGCCCGGCATGCTGCGTTTGCTGCCGGCCAGGCGGCGGTGGTGGCCCATGTCGCAGAACACGACCTAGGTGCTGCGGCCTACGCGATTAAGGCCGCGAGTGCGGCGGCCGGATGCGATGGTGAGAGCGCCGGCCGGCTCGAGTGCCGTTGGCAGCGCGAGCAGCTCCCGGATGCGATTCGCGAACTCGTCCTGGAGGATCAGCGGTCGCGAAACGAGATCTGCTGGTCGGTGTTCGACTGTTGAAGGGCGTGACGGCGATCGCGTCTGGTGTCGTGGTGTTAGGGTCACCACGTGCGTTTCCCCAGCTGCTGCTGGTCAGTGTCGGGGTGGTGCGGGTAACGCTAGCTCGGCGGTTGCGCCGGTGAGGTCGACGACTGAGGTGGCGGCGATGTAGCGTTCGGCGGCGATCATCTCGTCGTTGATCTCGACGAGCAGAGCGCCGACGAGCCGCGACAGGAACGGTGCACGGTGAGGCGGGGCTGACGGCCCCACCCTCGACCGGTCAGGCGTCGCTGGCGTGCACACGAGTTCAGACATCCGTGCAGGCGAATTCGGAAGCTGACAGCCCCGGCGACCGCCGACCGGCCCGAGGAGTGTCAAGGAAACGTGTTGGAAGTCGAGGTGTCCAGCAACCAGGCTGTCCCCCGGTTTGCGTACACTCCCACCCGTGACGATCGACGGCACCATCGCCAAGCAGCTCGACACCGGCAGCCTCGCGCCCGAGCCGGCCGTGCTCACCGGCGCCCGCATCGGCTACGCCCGGGTGTCCACCAGCGGCCAGCTCCTGGACCGCCAGCTGCGCGCCCTCACCGAGGCCGGCTGCCTGCGCACCTTCGCCGACACCCAGTCCGGCAAGACCGCCGACCGGCCCGAGCTGGCCGCCTGCCTGGACTACCTGCGCCCGGCGACACCCTGGTGGTGCCGAGCCTGGACCGGCTGTCGCGCTCCCTGCAGGACCTCATCGGCCTGGTCGCCGAGCTGCGCCGCCGCGGCGTCGGCTTCCGGTCGCTGCATGAGGCCCTGGACACCACCACCCCCGGGGGGCGGCTGGTCTTCCACGTCTTTGCCGCGCTGGCGGAGTTCATCCGCGAGCTGATCTTGGAGGGCACCCATGAGGGCCTGGAGGCGGCCCGGGCCCGCGGGGTGCGGCTCGGCCGGCCCCCCGCGATGACCGCAGAGCAGGTCCGCCATGCCCGCGACCTGCTCAGCCGCCCCGACAACAGCGTCGCCTCGATCGCGCGGCTGCTGGGGGTGAGCCGCTCCACCCTGTACAAGTACGTCCCCGAGCTCGCCGGCGGGCGGCGCCCGGCCATGGCCGTGGTCGACGCGGCTCAGGCCCGGCCGGCGCCGGCGCTGCCGAGCCCCACCGGCTAACCCGCTTCCTCCTCGCCCAGGTCCTCGTCGTTTGGAGAGTCGGCGGGATCGGCGAAGGCGTCGTAGCTGGGGTCGTACAGGAAGGGACCTTGAGCGGGTCCTCGCCGAACTCCCAGTCGTGGGCGGGCGGCCAGGGCAGGTGCCGGGCCGCCGACAGGCACGGCTGGTTGTCGGCCGCCTCGGCACGGACGCGCTCCATCTTGGTGTCGTACATCAGGACCTGCCCGTCGAGGTCCTCGGCGGGCCGCACCCCGTCGGTGCAGCCCACGACCTGCATGATCCGCTCGTCGGTGAGCGTGTCGCTGGCCTCGACCAGCACCATCACGGGCAGGTCGAACCGGACCCAACGTTTCACGGCGTCCGCTCCTCTCTTCTCGCCGCCTTCTCGCCGCGCCTGGCGGACCTCACGCCTGCCCGCATCGGGGCGGCCCGCCGGCCCGCCGGTGATCCTCTCCTGGCGACGCCGTGCCCCGCGAATCCGCCGATTCGTGGCAGAATCCGTGCGGTTGTCCCTGATCTGGAAGAATCCCATCTGGCGTCGCCGACCGTGACCTGACCGAGCGGCGTGCACCGCCCGTCGGGGAGGCCTCGGGTGCCGGTCAACTTCCTGACCGAGGAACAGCGCACGCGCTACGGCCGGTTCAACGCCGACCCGGACGAGGCCCAGTTGGGCGGGTTCTTCCACCTGGATGCCGCCGCGCGGCGCCGTGCGATGGCCGCCAACGGTGCCCGCAACCAGGTCGGCTGGGCGGTGCAGCTCGGCACCGTCCGGTTCCTTGGGACCTTCCTGCCCAACCCCGAAGCCGTCCCCACCGTGGTCGTCGACTACGTCGCCGCGCAGCTCGGCTTGGACCCGGCCGACCTGAAGGGCTATGGGGAGCGCGAGGCCCGCTGGGACCACCAGGCCCAGATCCGCGACGCCTACGGCTACGCCCCCTTCGGACCCGCAGCGTGGCTGGCGCTGGCCCGCTGGCTGTACACCCGGGCGTGGACCGCCGACGAGCGTCCCAGCGTCCTGTTCGACCTGGCCACCAACCGCCTGGTCCGTGCCAAGGTCCTGCTGCCCGGCGTGACGGTGCTGGAGCGGCTGGTCGCCGCGGTGCGCGACCGCGCCGCCGCCCGCGCCTTCCGGCTGCTGGCCGCCGCCCCCAGCCCGGCCGAGCGGGCCCGGCTGCAGCACCTTGTCACCGTCGAGGCTGGCCGGCGGGTCTCGGAGCTGGACCGGCTGCGCAAAAGCCCCACCGACGTCAGCGGTCCCGGGGTGGTCAAGGCGTTGGACCGCTACACCCAGCTCCGCGCGCTCGGCGCCGACGGCTGGGACCTGCAGGCGGTCCCGCGGGGGCGGGTGGCCGCGCTGGCCCGCTTCGCCAAGGCCGCCCGCGCCCAGGCCGTCGCCGAGCTGGCCACAGACCGGCGTCTGGCCACGCTGGTCGCGTTCGCCGCCGAGATGGAGCCGACCGCCGCCGACGAGGCGCTGGAGGTGTTCGACCTGCTGGTCGGCGACCTGGTCCGCCTGGCCGGCTATCGGGCTGGCAAGCAGCGGCTGCGCACCCTCAAGGACCTGGACGCCGCCGCGTTGATGCTGCGGGAGGCGTGGCTGCGGCTGCGCGCGGCCAGCGCCGACCCCGCCGGCAGCCTGGACGTCGCCTTCGCCGCGCTGGACCTGGGCCGCACGGACGCGGCGGCCGCCACCGTCGGGGAGCTCGCCCAGCCGTCCGACGAGGACGCCCAGCAGCAGCTCCAGGACCGCTACCTGACCATTCGCCGGTTCCTGCCCCGGCTGCTTGCGGTGCTCGACTTCGACGCCTCAGGGGACGGCCACCGCACGCTGGAGGCGCTGGAGTTCCTGCGCTCGATCGAGCGGCGCCGCAGCCCGATCGCGCCCGAGGAGGTCCCTGCGGGGATCCTCTCCGGCGCCTGGCAGCGCCGCGTCTTCCCGAACCCCACCCGCGGCGAGCATCCCGGCGAGGTCGACAAGCGCGCCTACACCGTGGCCGCGGTCGAGCGGCTCCGCGAGGACCTGCGGCGCCACGCCGTGTTCGTGCCCGGCCTGCGCAAGTGGGGCGACCCGCGCGCCGGGCTGCTGGCCGACGAGGCGTGGGCGCGGGCCCGCCCGCAGGTCTGCCGCGACCTGGACCTGCACCCAGAACCCGGCGTCGACATCGCCCGCTGGGCCCGGCGGCTGGACGCCGCCTACCGGCAGCTCGCCGATGGCCTGGCCGACAACCCTGCGGTCCGCATCGAGCAGCGCGACGGCAAAGATCACCTGGTCCTCACCGGCCTGGATCGGCTGGACGAGCCCGCCTCGCTGCAGCGGCTGCGTGCCGAGGTCGAGGCGCGCATGCCCGTGGTCGAGCTGCCCGAGGCGCTGCTGGAGGTGCACGCCTGGACCGGCTGGGGCGGTGGGGAGCTTGCCGCCGCCGACGGGCTGCGGTTCGTGGTGCCGGTGCGCACCATCAACGCCGCCCCAACCCCAAGTACTTCGGCCGCGGCAAGGGCGCCAAGGGCGTGACCTACTACAACTTCACCTCCGACCAGTTCACCGGGTTCTACGGGATCGTGATTCCCGGCACCCCAAGGACTGGTACTACATCCTGGAGGGCCTGCTGGAGCAGGAGACCTCCCTGCACCCCCTCCAGGTCGTCGCCGACACCGCCGGCGCCTCCGAGATGGGCTTTGGGGTCTTCCGGATGCTGGGCCTACAGCTTGCCCCGCTTTTGGCCGACGCCGGCGGCGCCACCCTGTACCGCGTCGACCCCAGCGCCGACTACGGCCCGCTGCAGGGCCTCATCCGCGCCCGGGTCAACACCGCCATCATCGGCGACCACTGGGACGACCTGCTGCGGGTCGCCGGGTCGCTGCTGACCGGCGCGGTCAAGCCCGCCGAGCTGCTGCGCTACCTGGTCGGCGGCGGCCGCCCCACCCCGGTCGGCCGGGCGCTGCTGGAGCTAGGCCGCCTGGACCGCAGCGCCTACCTCGCCACCTACTTCGACGACGAACTCCTCCGGCGGTGGGTCGGCACCCAGAAGAATCGGCAGGAGGCCCGCCACAGCCTGGCTCGCCGGATCTTCCACGGCCAGAAGGGCGAGCTGCGCCAGCGCTACCGGGAGGGCAGGAGGATCAGCTGTCGGCGCTGGGCTTCCTGGTCAACGTCTGCGTGCTGTGGAATACGGTGTACACCGCGCAGGTGCTGGAGGCCATCCGCGCCGAGGGCAAGCGCGTCCTAACCGCCGACGTCGCCCGCCTGTCCCCGCTGGGGTTCGAGCACCTCCGGTTCCTCGGCCGCTACAACTTCTCCCTGCCCGAACCCGTCCGCAACGGCCAGCTCCGACCCTTGCGCACCCCCACGGCAACACCAGGGCAGTAGCAGGCAGGAGCGTCCCAACTATGGGGCACCTGCTCCCGGGGGCAGGTGCCCCGCTACCGCTGGGCGCTCGCGTCAGGCGCCGAGGCCGAGGCCGCGAGCAGCCGCCGGACCTGCTCGTGGGAGACGCCGGTGAACTTCGCGATCCGGCGCAGCCCCCAGCCTTCCTGCTGGGCGGCCGCCATGCCCGCGGTCAATGCCGCGGTGGTCACCTCGTCCAGCGCTGCGCGCAGCTCGGCCACCAGCCGGAGCCGGACCGCTGGCGGCAGGTCGACCAGCTCGGCGCAGAACCTCGAGGTCTGCTCGCAGGAACGCCACCCCGTCGGAGTCCATGCCGCACAGGCTGACTGCCCCCACCCGGACTGTCAACAGATGTGACAGTAGAACCGGGTTCCTGTTCCATTCCTACTCGAAGGCGAGGCTGGGACGGGTCCGAGGTCCCGCTCGATCTGCGGGCGCAGGGCGTGACCAGCCGGGAGATGGACGTGCTGCGCCTGGTGGCAGGCGGCCTGTCGAACCGGGAGATCGGGGCTCGCCTGTTCCTGTCCCCCCGCACGGTCGAGACGCACGTGACCAGCCTGCAGCGCCCGACCGGCGCCGGACCCGGGCCGACCTCGTGGCCCTGGCCTCGGCCGTGCTGGCGCGCAAGGAGGGTCATCACGCACCTCGATGAGGGGCATCACCGCGGACGGTGACGTGGAGTACGGCGCGCACCTGCCGCTGATCGACCTTGGGACGAACTGGTCCCTGCCCACGCTCAAAGCCTATGTCCGCACGGCGGCAGCGCTGGGCTTCCGCTACCTCTGCGCCAATGATCATCTCCTCTTCAGCGACCTCGGGCTTGCAGCCCACCCTGGATAGGGGAAATTGTTGCGGTGTCGGCCGGCGACGCCGGGCTTGCTTGGTGCTGCGAGTCCGAGACTCAGCGTGGCGCGGGGGCCTTGAGCACCCATGATTGTTGCTGTGAGCACGCGCTCTAGACTTCCCAGACGCTATGTGCTGGACACCAAGCCCGACCCGCGCCACCCCGCGTCATTCGCGAGATCGCCGCCGAGGAGCTGGCCGCCAAGGCCGGCTACTCCCGCCCCACACCGTCCGCTGCGGCCCCGACGCCATCTT
>JBIOYL010000170.1:0-2846 GCA_044870185.1 Actinomycetes bacterium
GACGTTCTTCGACGCCGCCGGCGCCCCGCTGCTACCTTCGGGGACCGGCCAGCCACGCCCGGGCGAGCCGACGGCCCGCGAGCGGGAGGTGCTCCGGCTGGTCGACGAGGGGCACCGGAACCGGGACGTCGCCGCCCGGCTGCGCATCCGGGAGACGACGGTCCAGTTCCACCTCCGGAACCTGTTCCGCAAGCTCGGGGCGGCCTCGCGCGGCGAGATGATCCACCTGGCCCGGCAGCGCGGCTGGATCGAGTGACCGCGGCCCGGCCGCCGGCCCGGCGGCGCGCCACACCGCCTCCCTCAGGGTTAGGGGAATCCCCCGAGAAGACCTGTTGGAACTCGTAGGGCCAAGACCCGAGGTTCCATCGCTGCCGCGGGGCGCGCGCGCTCGTATCGTCGGACTAGGGGTTGTTCGGATCCTGAGCGAGTGAGCGCGAGCTAGATCACCTCCGACGGCACGTCTCGCTGCCGGGTGTCCCGCCGGCGCAGGCGAGCCGACACCGCCCTGCCCAGCCGTGCTCAGCCTTGGGTCCGTGCACGCGCCTAGGGAGGGGAGTTGAGGACCAGCACACCGGCGACCGGTCGCACCGACGGCAGGCCGATGGGGTGCTGCCGGCCCGGGGAAGCGGGACCGGGTGGCCGGCACGGCGTGCTCGTGCGGTCCCGGGCGGGGGAGGCGCAGACGACCACTCCGGCGTTGATGGGGAGGACCAAGACGATGGCAGAGCAGGCGGCGCGTTCCGGACGAGCGCGGTGGGCCGCGGTCGGTGGCATCCTGGCGGCGTTGGCCGCGGCGTGCGCGCCCGCCCCCGCGGCCGGGCCGGGCGGGGCGGCCCGGACCGACATCCGCGTCGTCGCCAGCGAGTTCAAGTTCGAGCCCGGCGCCTTCGAGGTGCCGGCCGGCGCCCGCGTGGTCGTCACGCTGGAGAACAAGGGCCTCCTGGAGCACAACGTCGAGATCCAGGGCCCCGGCGGGCACCTGGCCGTCGCGGCCGGGCCCGGCAAGACCCAGAGGACCGAGTACACCTTCGACCAGCCGGGCCGGTACGAGCTCTTCTGCTCGGTGCCGGGCCACAAGGAGGCGGGCATGCGGGCCGAGGTGGTCGTCGGCGGCGGCGGGCCGGCCGCGCCGGCGGCCCCGGCCGGCCCCGGCCCGGGGGCGGCGCCGGCCCCGGTGCAGCCGCTGCCGGCCGGCCTCGGCCGCTTGCCGCCGCCCGAGGCCGCCCCGCCGGTGACCTGGACGGCGCCGCGCACCCACACGGTCGAGCTGGAGACCAAGGAGGTCACCGCGCTGCTGGCCGACGGGGTGGCCTACCGCTTCTGGACCTTCAACGGCACCGTCCCGGGCCCGATGCTCCGGGTCCGCCAGGGCGACGTCGTCGAGCTCACCCTCAAGAACGCGCCCGAGACCCGGGTGACCCACAGCATCAACATCCACGCCGTCTCCGGCCCGGGCGGGGGCGCCTGGGTCACCCAGGTCGGGCCGGGCGACCAGAGCACCCTCCGCTTCCGGGCGACCCGGCCGGGCGTCTACATCTACCACTGCATGACCCCGCCCGTGGGCCACCACGTCGCCAACGGCATGTACGGCCTGGTCGTCGTCGAGCCGCCCCAGGGCCTGCCGCCGGTCGACCACGAGTGGTACATCGCCCAGGGCGAGTTCTACCTGCAGGGCCAGCACGGCCAGCCGGGCCTGCACGAGTTCAGCGTGGACGGGCTGGTCGCCGAGAAGCCCGACTACGTGGTCTACAACGGCGGCGTCGGCGCCCTGGCCGGCGAGCACGCGCTGCGGGCCAAGGTGGGCGAGACGGTGCGCATCTTCTTCGGGGTGGGCGGCCCGAACCTCGACTCGGCCTTCCACGTGGTCGGCGGGATCTTCGACCGGCTCTGGCCGGAGGGGGCCTCCGAGCCCCTGACCAACGTGCAGACCACCCTGGTCTCCCCGGGCAGCGCGGTGATGGCCGAGCTGAAGTTCGACGCGCCGGGGCGCTACATGATCGAAGACCACCACATCACGCGCCTGGAGAAGGGGGCGATGGCCGAGATCCTGGTGGAGGGGCCGGAGAACACGGACGTCTTCCAACTGCTGCGCAGCGGCCCAACCGCCGACGCCGGGCGCTGACGCCGCGGGAGGGACGCCCCGACCCGCTCCGGGCTCGCCCCCAACCCGGAGATGGATGGGCTGCAGACGGACGGTCCTCCCGGCACCTAGGAACGCGAAACTCCCGGCGTACGCGGCGGCGCCACCGGGCGTACAGTGCCGTGCCCCGGCGTCGCCGCCGCGATCGCTCACCGCGGCGGCGGCCCAGCTCGGCTCGAATCCGACGCGGGGACGCGGATGAGCAGCACGCCGGCGACCGGCTCCGCGGCCGGTGAGCGGATCCGGATCCTGCTAGCCCAGCACGGCGACCCGCTCCTGCGCGCCGGGGTGCGGCACCTGCTCGAGGTCGAGCCGGACCTGGGCGTGGTCGCCGAGGCGGACGGCTACGAGCAGGCGCTCCGGCTCCTCCAGGAGCTGCGGCCCGACGTGCTGCTGCTGGACGGCGACCTCCCCGACCTCGACCGCCGCCGCATCCGGGACGTGCTCGAGGCGGCGCGCCCCGGCACCCGGACGGTCATGCTGATCGGCCGCGGCCCGGAGCGCTACCTGGCCGACCTGGTCCAGCTGGGGGTCAGCGGGTACCTCTCCAAGACGGCGACGCCCGACGAGCTGGTCTCGGCCGTCCGCTCGGTCCACGCCGGCCGGACGTTCTTCGACGCCGCCGGCGCCCCGCTGCTACCTTCGGGGACCGGCCAGCCACGCCCGGGCGAGCCGACGGCCCGCGAGCGGGAGGTGCTCCGGCTGG
>JBIOYL010000171.1:0-5591 GCA_044870185.1 Actinomycetes bacterium
ATCGTCTGCCCGCTTCGCATCACCCAGCGGTGACCGGCCCTTGGCTTCCTGTACGGCGAGCTGCACGCCGGCCGATGTGTGAGGCGCGATCGCCAACCCTGTCTTCGCGTGCTCGATCACCTCGTCGTAGCGGTGGTCGACGAGGGCCCACCAGGCTAGCAGCTCGTGCGTCCAGGCCAGCAGTTCCTGGTGCTCGGCCTCGTCCGCGAATGTGTGGGCTGCGGCTTGGCTCGCCTCGGCGCCATCACGATCGTCTAAGGACCTGAGCGGAGAGGGGCCTATCTGGTGCTTCGCGTTACAGCGGGGGTGGTGCCGAGTAGGGCCCAGTTGCTCAAACGCGAAGGCCCATGTGTCACAGGCAGCAGGGCTGTCTTGTCTCTAGAGGTGACCGCCCGGGTGTCCGCCCGAAGGTGGATCGGGAAGGAGGCACCCATGGAAGGAGGCACCCATGAAAGTGTTCGTCGCCGGAGCCACCGGTGCGATCGGCACCCAGCTCGTCCCCCAGCTGGCCGCCACCGGCCACGACGTGATCGCCATGACCCGGTCGCCGGCCAAGACCGACGCCCTGCGGGCCCTGGGCGCCCGGCCGGTGGTGGCCGACGCGCTGGATCCCGACGCGGTCGCCCGTGCCGTGGCCGAGACCGAGCCCGAGGTGATCGTCCACCAGCTCACCGCCCTCAAGGGCGACCCGGGCCTGCGGGAGATGAGGAACCCCGACCGCTTCGGCGCCATGACCAACCGCCTGCGCACCCAGGGCACCGATCACCTGCTGGCGGCGGGCCGGGCCGTCGGCATCCGCCGCTTCATCGCCCAGAGCATCGTGGCCATCGGCACCTATGCCCGCACCGGCGGCCCGGTCAAGACCGAGGACGACCCGCCGGACCTCGATCTGCCGACCAAGGGGCGCTCCGGCGCCGACGCCCTCCGCTACCTCGAGGACGCCGTGACAGGCATCGAGGGGGCCGAGGGCATTGTGCTGCGCTACGGCGCCTTCTACGGACCGGGCACCGGCGTCAGCGCCGATCCCGACGCCTTGCTGACCAAGGCCATCCGCAAGCGGCGATTGCCGATCATCGGCGACGGCGGCGGTGTCTGGTCGTTCGTGCACATCGAGGACGCGGCCAGCGCCACCGTGGCGGCCGTCGACAACGGTCGGCCCGGCATCTACAACGTCGTCGACGATGAGCCGGCACCGGTGCGCGAGTGGCTGCCGTTCCTGGCCGAGCAGCTGGGCGCGAAGAAGCCGATGCGGGTCCCCCGGTTGGTGGTCCGGCTGCTGGCCGGCGAGGCCGCAGTGATGCAGATGACCGAGGTCAGGGGCGGGTCCAACGCCAAGGCCAAGAGCGAGCTCGGCTGGCAGCCCCGCTGGTCGAGCTGGCGGGTCGGCTTCGCCAAGGGCCTCGGCGAGTGAACGCCCGGCTCTTCCAGGAGCTTCGTCCCGTCGGGTTCCCGGTCGCCTACCGCATGCTCGGCAGCGTGACCGAGGCGGAGGACATCGTCCAGGAGGCGTTCCTCCGCCTCCACCACACGCTCCAGGACGGCGAGCGCATCGAGTCACCCCGCGCCTACCTGTCGACGGTGGTCACCCGGCTGTGCATCAACCACCTGCGCTCGGCCCGCGCCCGGCGCGAGACCTACGTCGAGGCCCTGCCCGAGCCGCTGGTCGGCGAGCCAGGGGCGGCCGTGCCGCTGGTCCCGGGGGGCGGACCGGCCGGGGTCGCCGACACCGGCGGTGACCCGGCCAGCCACGCCGAGATGGCCGACTCGCTGTCGCTGGCGTTCCTCGTGCTGCTCGAGACCCTCTCGCCGGAGCAGCGGGCGGCGTTCCTGCTGCGCGAGGTGTTCGACTACCCCTACGACCAGATCGCCGCGATCGTGGCGACCAGCGAGCAGAACGCCCGCCAGCTCGTGGCCCGGGCCCGGCGGCACGTCGAGCAGCGACGGCCCCGCTTCGAGCCGTCGCGCGAGCAACGGGAGCGCCTGGCCCGACGGTTCTTCGCCGCCGCCCAGGACGGCGACCTCGGCGCGCTCGAGGAGCTGCTGGCCCACGACGTGACCCTGCACGGCGGCGGCCTGCCCCAGCCGCTCACGGGCCGGGTGCGGGTGGCCCGCACGCTGCTGGCGGGGGTGAGGGCCGCCACGACCCGCCTCGGCGGCGTCTCGCTGCGCGAGGTCACAGTGAACGGGCAACCCGGGGCGATGGTGCTCGACCCGTCCGAGCGGCTGATCGGCGTCCTCGCGCTCGACATCGCCGAGGGCGGCCAGATCCAGACGGTGACCTCGGTGATCAACCCCGACAAGCTGCGGCACCTCGGCCCGCTGGCCGACCTCGGCCCGCTCAGCGGCCGCGGCCGCCGCGGCGGAGCAGAGCCAGGGCCAGCAGGCCCGCCAGCGTGAGCACGACCCCCAGCGGGTCGGGACGGGCGCCGGTGAACCGCAGGTCGACGCGGTGCTGGCCGGCGGGCAGGTCCAGCTCGACCAAGCCGTCGCCCGACCGGCGGACGGGCACCGGGGCGTCGTCCACCGTGGCCGGCCAGCCGGGGTCGTAGGTCACTGCGGTGACCACGGCCAGGCGGCCTCGGGCCTCGGCGGTCCACCGCAGGTACTCGGGCTGCTGCTCGACCACTGTCGCCGTCAGCCGAACGCCAGGGGTTCCTCGCGGGCCGGTTGCAGCAGGTCGCCGGGCACCGGGCGCACCAGGATCGGGATCGGGTGGAGCAACGCCAGAGCGGCCACCGCCGTGGCGGCCACGCCGATCGTCCGGCGGCTGCCGTGGCGCAGCGCCCGGATCACCAGCGCCAGCGTGGCGACCTGCAACGGCAGCCCGATGCTCTGGGCGATCAGGCCGGGCCCTACTCGCACCACCCTCCGCTGTAACGCGAAGCACCGCTCATCTGGGGCTCCATCGGTTGCGCCAGTCGATGAGCCGGCCGACGATGAGGATGGCTGTGGCCAAGCAGAGCGCAGCGTGGCGATGGCGTGGGCGGCGGTCGGTGTTGCGGCGGAGCTGCCCGTAGTTTGACCACCAGGTGTTGGTGGCCTCGATGATCCAGCCGCACTGCCCATGTCCAACAGCACCTGCTCAGGACGCTCAGACATGGCTGACTACCTCCTGCTGGAACCACCGCTGCCGGATCGCCTCGTCCACTGGCCGCTGATGCAGTTCGCGGAGTCGCTCCAACTCCGCCGCGTCGGCCCACACGATCCAGCGTCGCAGCCCGTGCGGCTCCTGGCGGGCACGCACCCACCCGCGTTGGATCCAGTGCCCAAGCGTCCCCACCGGGATCCCCAGGGTCCGCGACAACTCCGACCGCCACCATTCGTCTGGGCCAAGCCCCGCCCGGGCCTGCACGCGCGGGCGCCCGCTCAAGCCCAGCCGCTGGCGGAGGTCTCGGACGGCCTGGAGCCCGAACCGTTCGCCGCGTGGCGGCTGATAGCCCTCCTGGTGCAAGCGCTCGGCGATGCTGTGGACCGTCATGCCCTGGTGGGTCCAGGCGCGCACCCGCTCACAGATCTGCGGGTAGCAGCTCAAGTCGGCCGTGTGCCTGATCGGTCGGCGGACCATCCCCTGGGTCTGATCGCCGCCCGCCCAGTCAATGCGCACCTGCACCCGCTCGCTGGCCCCCTGCGCCTGGACCACGACCCGCTCGACCACCTGGCGGATGAGCTCCTTGCGGTCGGCATTGGTGGTCGTGGGCGCGGTCCACAACGCCGGGATATCGGCGGCCAGCCGGCGGATCGCCGTGCGCTCGGGCTCCGACAGCGTGCGTGGCTGCGCCTCCAGAACGCGATGGTAGGCCTCCTCGAGCTGCTGCTGGGCCGCCAGCTGCTCCTCCCACCGCCGCTCCAACGTGCGCGCCACCAACCGATGCTCTGGCTCGACCGCGTCATACTGGCGGCGAGCCCGCTCGGCCTGGTACGCGGCCCGCTCCCGCCGCTGCTGCCACCACCGCAGCAGCTCCGCACGCTCCTGCTCCACCCGTTGGGTCGCCACCAGCGACAGCGCAGGCGCGGCGGGCGCCAACGCCGCCAGCACCTGCTGGCTGACCAGCGCGTCCAGGCCAGCCGCGGCGACGTGCTGGCAGTGCGGCGCGCCATAGTCGCTGGCGTGCCGAGCGCACACGTAGGTAGCGCGCGCCGGCGATCCGCGGTAGCGGACCCCCAGCCGGGTGCCGCACCGGGCGCACACCACCAGCCCCGCCAGCAGCGCCGGGCCCGCCCGTACGGCGCCGCGGCTGGCCGCCCGTGCTCGATTGGCCTCCAGCCGCGCCAGGTTGGCCTGGTACTGCTCCCAGGTGAGGTACGCCGGGCCACGGTCGGGCACAAAGGCCAGCCAGTCGCTTGGCGCCACCACCACGCGGCCGCTGCGCGGCCGCCCCGACCGCCGCCGGCGGGGATCCTCCTGCCGCCGCCCGTACACGTACGCGCCGGCGTACAACGGGTGCTTGAGCATGTTCTGCAGCGTCATGCGGTTGGGCCGCCGCCAGACCAACTCGCCCTTGCCGGGTCCCTCCCGCACCCGCACACCCAGCCGGATGTCCTGATCGGCCAGGGAGCGCAGCACGCCGTGCAGCGTGCCAAGCTCGGCGAACTTGTCGAAGACCAGCCGCACGACTGCCTGCGCCTGCTCGTCCGGGTCGAACAGCAACTCGCCGTCCGGCCCCCAGACATAGCCGATCGGCAGCGCGAACGTCAGCTCGCCCCGCCGTGCCTTGGCGAGCCGCCCCTGGTGCATCCGCTGCTGGAGCACGTGCAGCTCCGCCTCGCTCAAAGTCCCTTTCAGGCCCAGCAGTAACCGGTCGTTGGACTGGGTCGGATCGTAGACCCCATCAAGGTCAGCGAGCAGCGTGCGGAACAACGCGCACAGCTCCAGCAGCTGGTACCAGTCGGTGTTGGAGCGTGCCAGCCGGGACATCTCCACGCCAAGGATCAGCCCGACGTGGTCGAGGCTGACCTCCAAGACCAACCGCTGAAAGCCCGTCCGGTCGTCGGCGCGGGTCCCGGATCGGCCCAGGTCCTCGTCAATGACCAGCACCCGGTCGGCTGCCCAGCCCAGGGCCTGGGCGCGGTCGACCAGCCCGTACTGCAGGCGCGTGGACTCTTGATGGTCGAGGACCTGCTGCGCGGTGGACTGGCGGACGTAGACGATCGCCAGCCGGTCGCGGTGCCAGGCCAGCACCTTCTCGGAACGGAGCTCGCCAAGTGACGGGCTACCCGCGGGCAGCTGCGGGCTCATGGTCGCCCTCCTGGTCGCGCTCGGCGCGCCGCGGCAGCTGGCGCTCCAGCAGTTGACTCAGGAGCCACAGCAGCCGCTGGCGATGGGCCAACGGCAGGTGCTCCCAGTGGCTGTTCCCGCGTCCCGCGCTGGGCGGGGGGGAACAGCGACGGACGGGCCGGACATGGCTCGATCTCTCCCCCTCGCCGTGAGGCCTGGGCCGCCCGTATCCGCTCGACCGCCTCGAGCAGGTGCAGCAGCCCACCGATCCCTATGATCGCCGCCGCGTTGTCAGCGGTCGAGTCGTGCGCTTTGTGGGCAGTGTGACTGGGTGCGCTCCACCACCCACCTGCGCGGCAGCACCGCAAAGGCAGGC
>JBIOYL010000172.1:0-8194 GCA_044870185.1 Actinomycetes bacterium
CTCATGAAATGCTGACCAACGACTTCGCCGGGGCCCTGAGGGGAGAGGAGTGGTGCATGAACCAGTGCCCGGCGGGGCGGTCGGCCCATTTGAGCTGACATCTGTTCCCTAATTCCGTACACGAACCCAAAGGAGATGTGCTTCATGTCAAAGGTCTCACGTGAGAGCGCGTCCGACGCAACCGACTACGGCCCGGCCGAGGACCGGGGCGCCCATCTCGACGGCTATGCCGTTATCTTCACCTCGATCCGTGAGGACTGGGACCTCACACCGCTGCTCAAGGGGTTGCCGGGCGACAGCTGCCAGTGCCCGCACTGGGGCTATGTCACGGCGGGGCGCATGACCGTCCGGTACGGCGACCGAGAAGAGGTCATCGAGCCAGGCGACGCGTTCTACATGCCACCGGGGCATGTTCCCGCGGCGGTGGCGGGAACGGAGCTCGTGATGTTCAGCGGCGGCCAAGCCTCGCCGGATCCAGATCGCCGCCCAGTCGAGCCAACCGCAGCCGGTCGAGACCTCCGGCACGACAACCAGGCGGTGACCGACCAGGCGGGCGCTGCAGGAGACACGCACAGATCGGGTAGCCCGGCCGTCAGCGCGCCGGGCCGCGCTGCGCGGCGCCGACCTTGCCGAGCGCCTCGTTGACCTCGGCCAGGTCGAATCGGGCAGGGTCGAAGTCCGCGCCCTCGTCCAGCCCCATCCACTCCAGCAGGTCCTGGTGCTCCTCGTCGTCGGGGTCGGCGAGCACCTCCCGCAGGTGCTCATAGCCCCACACCCCTCCGCAGTCCTCGGGCGGGCAGGCGCCCCGGCCCGCCACGCAGACCGGGTAGCGCACGCCGGGCTCGGCGGCGAGGCGCTTCTCGACGACGATGTCGTGCTCCCAGTCGTCACCGAAGTCGTAGGTGTAGCGGATCCGGTCGCCTTCCTTGGAGGCCAGGTCACGCAGCGTCGCCTTGCGCTCGTCCCGAAAGCTCAGCTCCGGATCGGGGCGCCCGTACTCGCGGGCGCCGTCGGAGAACACGTGCATGTGGTAGTTCTCCCACCCCATCGCCGCCTGGATCACCTCGTGGAGCCGGTCGAGCCGGATGTCCGCCGGCACCAGCAGCCGCCGCCATACCGGCGGCCGCGAGATCCCGTCCAAGCTGATCTTCACCTGCAGGACGGCGGCGCCCGGCTCTGGCACGCCCAGCTCACGGCGCATCCCCCACAGCCCGAGCGCGGTCAGCTCCGCGGACTGCGCCGCCTGCACACGGACCGCCCCCAACTGCTCCAGCACGTCCAGCGCGTGCCGCACGTCGCGGTCGTTCAGCGCCCGCCACACGTCCCGCTGCTGGTCGGTCGCGTCGTCCAGCACGTAGCCCGCGGTCACGGTGTCCCAGGCGAGCGCGCACGCCTCGCCAAGCTCGATGGTGCCGCCCCGCCCGTACATCGCCACGAGCACGGCGCCGACACCTGCGTCGAAGTGGTGCCGCAGCAGCGACTCTCCCCAACCGGACGGGCACAGCGCCTCACCCAGCCGCGGGAACACCTCGAACATCCGGGCCCACAGCTCCAGCGGGCGCTGCAGCAGCCCGGCGTTCCTCTTCACCACCAGCAGCCGCGTGCCGGTCACACGCACCAGCCGGCACGCCTTCGCCCACGTGACGACGGTGTTGAGCCCGCGCAGCTCCTCGCTGCTCTTGGTCCGGAACACCCGATCACCGATCTTCGGGTCGAGCTCGTCGCCGGTGCCGAGCAGCCCGACCAGCTCGCGGGCATCCGTGAGCGTCACCCGGCCGGTCTGGGTGAGCTTGCGCCCGTCCCCCACCCATTCGGTGAACGCCCGCACGCGCCGGAGCAGCTCCGACCCGGCGGCCGCGGCCGCCAGCTCCGCCTCTGATGCCATCCCCATCGCGATCCCCTCGCACGCTCCCTGGCCGTCGGCCACCGCTCGTGCACCATCCTGGCGCATCCGCATCGGCGCCCCAGGCCGGCCTGCCGGCGAACGACGCCAGAGCTCCCACGGCGCTGACATCCGGACGAAGGCTACTCCCTGCGGCCGGGTGGAGACCGGCGCGGCCCGGCTCGCAGGCGGACGTTCCGCGCCGGCACTACGCAGACCACCCGACGTGGTCGCCTTGACAGCCATCCCCGGCTTGGCCAGGGTTGCATCATCGCAGTCGGGTCCGGACCGTCCAGCCGAAAGGGGTTGTCGTGGCCGAAAGTGTCTACCGTGTGACCGAGCTGGTGGGAACGAGCACGGAGTCGTGGGAGCAGGCCGCCGCCGCAGCCGTGAAGACCGCCGCCGGGACGCTCCGTGACCTGCGTATCGCGGAGGTCGTGAAGCTGGACATGCAGGTGGAGGACGGAGAGGTCCGGCTGTACCGGGCCAGGGTGGCGCTCTCGTTCAAGTACGAGCGGCACGGCGAGGGATAGCCCCACGCGATGCGCCGGGGCGGGACTGCCCACACCGCCCCGGCGCTGCCGACCAGAAGGTGGAGACGGCTACGCCATCGGGCCCGTACGCGTGCTCACCGGCTGACGCAGCCGGTCGGCCACGGCAACGGCCACGACGACGAGCGCCGCACCGACCGCGAGCGCCAACGCCGACAGGCGGGGTGCGGCCAGCAGCAGCAGTGCCAGCACGATGATCGCCACGATCCGTGGCCACGACGTCACCCGCCAGACCATCGCTTTGAACAGCGCGTGCCCGGCGAGGAACAGCGCCGTGCCGCCGAGCACCATCCAGGTGGTTGCGGTCTCGCCCACCGCCAACGGGTGCGACAGGACCTCCTCGTCGGCTGCCGCGGTCACGATGATGCCGGCGACCATGATCGGGTGGACGAAGTGGTAGGCCGACCGCCCCAGCCGCCCCGGGTCGTTCGAGCTGGCGATGACGCGGGTGGCTTCGGCGGCGCTGCGGTCGAAGTAGACCCACCACAGCGCCACGCTGCCGACGAATGCGGTCACGAACGCGATCATCGCTGCCGCGGTGAGGGTATGGAGCTCGGACAGGGAGGCGCCGATGACCACGATCGACTCGCCAAGCGCGATGAGTATGAAGGCCTGGCAGCGTTCGGCGATGAGGCTGCCCTCGATCGTCCACTCCTCGGTGCGGGAACGGCCCAGGCCGGGGGTGTAGAAGCCGGCCGCTCCGCCGAGAAGATCCACGCCGATCGCGAGCAGCCACGCCAGTTCGCGGACGCGGCCATGCACGGCGGCGCCCGCGAGCATCAGGCAGCCACTCGCGACGCACCAGGCGAGGATGCGCTGGAAGTTGCGCTGCAGGCGCTGCCCGCGCAGCGCGATGACGACGAAGGTCGAGCGCCCGACCTGCATCACCACGTAGCCGGCGGCCACCGCAAGCCCCCAGGTGTCGAATGCGTGGGGGAGGGCTGCCGACATCACCAGGCTGACCAGCATGAGGGCGACGAGCGCAAGCCGCATCGGGATGCGCTCGGGATCGAGCCAGTTGGTGACCCAGCTGGTGTACACCCAGGCCAACCACACCAGGGCGAGCAGCAGCAAGGTCTGCAGCGCCCCCTCCACGGTTGGGTGGGCGAGCAGGTGATGCGACAGCTGGGTGATCGCGAAGACGTAGACGAGGTCGAAGAACAGCTCGGCGTTGGTCACTCGTTGCGCGCCCGAGCGGCTGCGCAGCAGGCTCGTGGCCGGAACCCCGTTCACGGCACCCAGTCTTGCACGTTGCTGCCGCAGGCGGTGCCGCACGGGTGAGGTGAACGCGATGGAGCTGCGCAGCGTGGTGCTGACCGGCGCGGTCCTCGACCCGGGCCGGGGCTTCGAGCGCGTGCGCACGACGGTGGAGGTCCGCTGGGACCCCCTGACCGGGCAGACCAGCCGGCTGGCGACCGGCACCAGACCCCTGCTCCCCCCCGGTGACGTCGACCTGGAACAGCTCGCCGACCAGACACGGCCAACCTGCCCGTTTTGTCCAGAGCGCCTGGAGCAGGCCACCCCCAAGCTGCCCGGCGAGCTGCACCCGCACGGGCGCATCCGGCGCGGCCAGGCGGTGCTGTTTCCCAACCTGTTCCCCTACGCCCAGTACAGCTCGGTGTCGGTGTACGCGCCCTCGCGGCACCTCCTGCCGCTTGGCCAGGTGACCCCACGGCTGGTCGCCGACAACCTGGCCACCCAGGTGCAGTTCGCCCAGGCGGTCATGGGCCACGATGCGGCCGCGCGCTGGGCGTCGATCAACGCCAACCACCTGCCGCCCTCCGGCAGCTCGGTGTTCCACCCCCACCTGCAGGGCAACCTGCACCCGTTGCCCACCACCATGCAGCGGCTGCTGGCCGAGGTCCCGGCCGCGCGCTTCCGCGACTACCTCGACACCGAGCAGCGGCTCGGCCGGCGCTGGCTGGGCAGCACCGGGCGGGTGGCGTGGCTGGCCAGCTTCGCCCCGCTCGCCCCTGCGGAGCTGCGTGCGTTTGTGGCCGGGGTGGCCTCGCCGGTCGAGCTCGACGACGAGCTGGTCGCCGAGCTCGGCCACGGCATCGCGAGCGCGTTGCACTTCTATGCCGAGCTCGGGTTCGCAAGCTTCAACCTGGCGCTGTACGGCGCGCCGCCCAAGACCGACGGCTATCCGTTGAACCTGCGGCTGGCCTGCCGCTCGAATCCGGCGCCGTTCTACCGCTCGGATGCCCAGTACCTGGAGCGGCTGCACTGGGAGGCGGCCGTCGACATCATGCCGGAGAGGTTGGCCGAGCAGGCCGGCGACCGGTTCCGGCGGTAGGTGACATGCCGAGGACGCTGCCGTCGGCGGTCCCCCGAAGCGGGCTACGCCAGGGTGTCGTACCTCGTGCGGGCGATGTAGTCGACCACCGCGTCGTCGTCGAAATCCTCCGAGCCGGCGACGGTGGGGACATAGCCGACCAGCACACCGTCCTGCAGCACCTGGGCTTCCAGGGCGGCGGCCCCGTCGTTGTCCCAGACCGCTTCCCGACCGCCGGGGAGGACCACCCGGATGCCGAATTGGTAGACGCCAGAACGCGCCACGTGGGCCAGCACGTTGCGCTCCCGCAGCCGTTCGACGAGCTGGGCGGCCCGTTCCTCGGTCACCCGTCCTCCTCCATGTGCGTCCCGAACCCTCGCTCCCTACAAGCAGACTACCCGCTGGATGAAGGCAGCGTCAGGAACGCGCTCATCGCCCTTCCGTGTCGTGGACGCACACGTCGGTCGGGCCGACGTGCGCCCATTCTGCCCCGGCGGCGCCTATCCTGGCAGTCGTGGCCGTACTCACCGACTCCGTGGCCCAGGCCCTGCGCCGAGCGCGACTCACCCTCAAGCGCTTCGCCTACTCCGGCTTCGGCCGTGACCGCTGGCAGCAGCCAGACCGGGTGGTGGCCGAGCTCGGCGTGCGGCCCGGCGGCCGGGTGGCCGACCTCGGAGCCGGCGGAGGCTACTTCACGTTCCGTCTCGCCCGAGCCGTGGGGCCCTCGGGCGTCGTCTATGCGGTCGATACCGACCGGGACATGCCGCCCGCCCTGGCCGCTCAGGCGGTCGAGCAGGGGCTGAGCAACGTGGTCGGCGTTCACGCCAAGCCCGAAGACCCCTGCCTCCCAGAGCCCGTCGATCTCGTCTTCCTAGCCAACGCCTACCATCACATCCCCGACCATCCGACCTACTTCGCCAACGTCGCCCAGTACCTGAAGTCGGCCGGTCGGGTGGCCATCATCGAGGCCAGACCGCGGGGCCTTCACCGCCTGTTCGGCCACGCCACGCCGCCCGAGGCGATTCGCTCGGCGCTCGAGGCGGCCGGGTTCACGCTCGCCGCCGACCATCGGTTCCTGCCCCGGCAGAGCTTCCTCGTCTTCGAGCACCGTTGAGCTGGACGCCTGCGCCTGACGCCTGCGCCTGGACGCCGCGGGCAGGATGCCATGCGCCGCCCAGGCGGCTGCCATGCTGGTGTTCGGACGTCCGCGAGTCGCGCGCCCGGTCATGCGGGGGCGAGCAGGCCCACGGTCGGGAAGTACGTGCGGTACCGAGGAGCATCCCTGGTCAGCAGGCGATGACCGCCAACTGCCGCGTGCGCGCCGATGTAGAAGTCCGGGAGCGGTTCACGTCGGGCGCCGCCGCGGCGACGATGGGCGAGGAGCGCCTTGCCGGCCAGGAATGCCGCTTCGTACGGGAGCGGTTCGCGCACGAAGACGTCAGGGGGAAGCGCGTCGTCGAGCTCCTCGATCGCAGCAAAGCCGATGGAGACCTCGGCGTAGATGATCGCGTTGATGACGAGTGGTCCGTCGTTGGCGGCGCTGGCCAGGGCGTCGGCGGACCATTGCTGCCACGTTGGGTCCTCGGTGGCGATGTCGAGCAGCACGTTGCTGTCGACGAGGGTGGTGGTCATGGTTTCCGCGTGAGCGCGAGGATCTCATCGGTGGTCAGGCGGGAGACGGCGCGACCGCGAAGACGACGAACGACGCGGTCGCCGTGGCTGGTTCCGGAGCGCGTCGCGCGCACGAGCTTGACGGTGTTGCCGTCGACCACGAATTCGACCTCGGTGTCGGGCAGGAAGCCGAACCGGTGCCTGATGTCGGCGGGGATCGTGACTTGGCCCTTGGAGGTCACCCGCATGTCGCCGCTCCTCTTACGTACTACCCGTAAGAGTAAGGGCCGGCCGCCAGCGTCGCAAGCGGTGTGACGGAGACCGTGGTACGGCAGCGCAGCCTTGCCTGCGTTGCGGCTTGGCCGCGGTGTTGTCAGCCGGCGTTCGCCGGCCGCCTGGCGAGCGTGACCGTCGCCGTCCGGGTCTGCCCGCCCCGCTGCCACGACAGGCTGATCCGATCGCCTGGCTGGTGCCGGGCGATGGCCGCCCGCAGATCGCTCGCGCTGCCGATCTTGGTCCCGTCGGCGGCGGTGATCACATCGCCCGCCTGCAAGCCCGCGGCAGCGGCCGGTGACCCGGGCTCCACCGCGGCGACCAGCGCGCCTGCACCGCCGGTGTCCCCCAAGCCCACGCCAAGGAACGCGCTCGGATTGCCGCGCTGCGCGCCGCCCGAGCCAGGCGTGGCCCGTCCGCCCGCCCGCAGGCCGGGCAGCGCCTTGAGCACCGCGTCGGTGGGGATCGCGAAGCCGATGTTCTGGGCGGGTGCGCCCCGCTGCCCGCCGGCGACCGCGGTGGTCACGCCGACCACCCGGCCGGCGGTGTCGACCAGCGCGCCGCCGCTGTTGCCCGGGTTGATCGCCGCATCGGTCTGCAGCAGCCCATGCAGCGTGGCCGAGTTCGAGTCGCCTGGCAGGTCCCGGTTCAGGGCGGAGATGATGCCCTCGGTGACCGTCGGTGCGCCGCCGTAGCCTTCGGCGTTGCCGACGGCGAGCACGGGGTCGCCGACATGCACGGTCGAGGTCGCGGCAAAGGTCGCGACCGGCAGGCCGGACACTCCTTGGAGCCGCAGCAGGGCGAGGTCGGCCGTGCTGTCGGCG
This sequence comes from Actinomycetes bacterium, assembly GCA_044870185.1. Lineage (GTDB taxonomy): Bacteria > Actinomycetota > CALGFH01 > CALGFH01 > CALGFH01 > JBIOYL01. The sequence goes on from JBIOYL010000172.1 coordinate 7,417, forward strand.
CCGATGACCGTGGCGGCGACGGTGCCGCCGTGCCCGGGGACCTGCACGCGGATGGTGGTGGCGTCCGCGACCACGTGGGCGTTGGTGACCACCTCCCCCGAGGCGGCCACGATGATGCCGGTGCCGGCGCCACTGCCGTTCCCACCCCCAAAGGGGCCCACACCGCCGACGGTGGTGGTGGTGATGGCGACCACCGCCGGCTCGATCTTGGCCAGCGCCGCCCGCACGTCGCTGGTCGTGGCCGCGGTGGGGGCCGCGGCGGCGCTGACCGCCGGGCTGCCCGGGGCCCCCTGCGCCGCGCCTGCGTGTCCCTGGAGGATGGCAACCATGCCGCCGCCGAGCGTCGCTGCCAGGACCGCGGTCACCAGCAGGGCAAGCGGCAGCCGCCAGCGGCCAAGCGCAGGCCGAGGTTCCCCGCCCGCACGGTCGAAGTCGATCATGATGGTCCCTCCCCAACCCAGGGCGCCCGTGCCGACGGCGATGCGCCAATTGGATCGAGCGTAGGCCCGGCGGCTTGAGGCCAGCTGGGGAGCAGCTGTGACGGGGCTGAGAGCTTGTCGTCGATCTGGCGGTCTCGGCGCCTGGTCAGGACCGCCTGGTCAGGACCGCGCTACGGCGCCGGTGCCGTCGGCCATGGCGCGGGTGCGGGCGGCGGCGGCCACCCGCTCCTCGGCGATCTGGTCGGCGACCTCGGCGGTCGGGCGGCCCTCGGCCCGAGCCCGGCGGAAGATCAGCTGCAGCGCGGCCGCCACGCCCTGCACGCAGCCCTCCAGCCGCT
>JBIOYL010000173.1:0-4404 GCA_044870185.1 Actinomycetes bacterium
CTACCTGCGCACGAAACAGGAGAAGCTCGGCCACCTCCTCGGCATCGTCGACGAAGGCTCCGCCGAGAGCTGACGCCACCATGGGGACCTACGTTCAGCACGGCACGCCCGACGCGACGGGGATGCGCATCGCGATCGTGGCCGGCCGCTTCAACCGCCTGGTCACCGACCTGCTGGTGGCCGGGGCCACCGAGGCGCTGCGGCGCCACGGGGTCGCCGAGGCCGACATCGACCTGGCCTGGGCGCCCGGCGCGTTCGAGCTGCCCATGGTGGCCGCCCGGCTGGCCGCCACCGGCCGCTACGCCGGCATCGTGGCGCTCGGCGCGGTCGTGCGCGGCGAGACGGCGCACTTCGACTACGTCGCCGGCGAGGCGGCCGCCGGCCTGGCCGGCGTTGCCCGCGCGACCGGCGTGCCGGTCGCCATCGGCGTGCTGACCACCAACACCATGGAGCAGGCCCTTGACCGCGCCGGGGGCAAGGCCGGCAACAAGGGCGCCGAGGCGGCGCTGGTCGCGCTCGAGCGGGCCGGCCTGCTGGAAGCGATCGACAAGGGCTGATGAGGCAAGAGCCGACCGGGGGGCAACAGCCGACCGGACAAGAGCCGACGAAGGAGCCACGGTGCTGAAGCTGGTGCTGCCCAAGGGCAGCCTCGAGCGGGCCACGCTGGCCCTGTTCGAGGCCGCCGACCTGCCCGTCAAGCGGGGCAGCGAACGCGACTACCACGGCTCGATCGACGACCCCCGGGTGGAGCGGGTCTCGGTGCTGCGCCCCCAGGAGATCCCCCAGTACGTCGAGGAGGGCTTCTTCGACCTGGGCGTCACCGGGCGGGACTGGATCGAGGAGACCGGCGCCAAGGTGGTCGCGCTCGCCGAGCTGCCCTACTCGAAGCAGACCTCCAACCCGGTCCGGGTCGTGCTGGCCGTGCACCGCGACCTCGGCATCACCCGACCCGAGGAGCTGCCGTCCGGCGTGCGCGTGTCGACGGAGTTCCCGAACCTGACCCGGCGCTTCTTCGCCGGGCTCGGGCTGGCCGCCCGCATCTTCCCCTCCTACGGCGCCACCGAGGCCAAGGTGCCCGAGATCGTCGACGCCGTGGTCGACCTCACCGAGACCGGCGCGACGCTGCGCAACCACGGCATGGTGGTGGTGGCGACCCTGCTCACCTCCTACACCGAGGTCGTCGCCAACCCGGAGGCGGCCGCCGACCCACGGCGCCGCCAGGCCATGGACGACCTGGTGACGCTGCTGCTCGGCGCGGCCATGGCCCGGGCCAAGACGCTCATCAAGCTCAACGTCGCCGCCGCCGACCTGCCCCGCGTGCTCGAGGTCCTGCCCGCGATGAAGGCGCCCAACGTCACCGAGCTGGCCGACTCCGGCTTCCACGGCGTGGAGGCGGTGGTCGACAAGGGCAGCGTCAACCGGCTGATCCCGACCCTGAAGGCGGCCGGCGCCTTCGACATCCTCGAGCTGCCGATCGCCAAGATCGTCCCCTGACCAGATTGCTTGTCTGCCCCTTACGGCTGGGTTAGAGTCCCGCCGCCCGGCCCGAGTGCCCATGTGACCAGCGGGGAGGCCGGGGAGGGATAGGAGGGGACGCACGTTGCCAGAAGGCACCGTCAAGTGGTTCAGCAACGAGAAGGGCTACGGGTTCATCGCCCGCAACGGCGGCGATGACGTGTTCGTGCACTTCTCGGCCATCCAGATCGACGGCTACAAGACCTTGGCTGAAGGTCAGCACGTCGAGTTCGAGATCACCGATGGGCCGAAGGGCCCGCAGGCCTCGAACGTCCGGCCGCTCACGTAGACCCGACGGGCCTCCGGTTCGTTCGGACTGCCAGCACACAAGGCTACCCCCGGCCCGCCGGCCACCGGTGCCCTGCCGGCAGGGCCCGGGGGCTCCGCCGGCCACCGGCCCCGCCGGCCATCCGGCGGCGCTCCCGGGCCTCGCCCGGCGCGGCGGGCCGCGCCGGCGGGCCACACGCGTGCCGCGCGTGCGAAGATCGTCGGCATGAGCATGCCGATCCTCTTCCTGGTGAGCGACAAGCGCTCCGAGCTGGAGGCGCTCGCCGGTGACCTGCGCCGGCGGTTCGGAGCCGACTACCGGATCCTCGATGAGCGCTCGCCGGCCGCCGCGCTGGTGACCCTCGCCCGGCTCGCGGCCACCTCGGACCAGGTCGCCCTGGTCGTCGCGGAGCAACGCATGGCCGAGATGACCGGCGTGGACCTGCTCACGCGGGCCCACGAGCTGCACCCGGCGGCCAGGCGCGTCCTGCTGGTCGAGCGCAACTACGCGTCCGCCGACCCGGTCGCCCGGGCGATGACGCTCGGCCAGATCGACTATCACCTGCTCAAGCCCTGGCTGCAGGAGCGGGGCCTGTACCAGGCGGTGGGCGAGTTCCTGGCCGACTGGGACAAGGCACACGGAGCGCCGGTGGAGATGCTGCGCATCGTCGGCCCGCTGTGGGGTGCACGCTCCCACGAGCTACGCGACGTCCTGGCCCGTATGGGAGTGCCCTACGGGTTCTACCCGGCGGACACCGACGCGGGTCGCCGGCTGCTCCAGAAGGCCGGCCAGGACGGCGCGCGCCTGCCCGTGGTCGTGCGCTTCGACGGGCAGGTGCTCGTCGACCCGTCGCACGCCGAGCTCGTGGAGGCGCTGGGCGGCAAGACCCGACCCGAAGCCGGGACGTGCGACGTCGCGGTCATCGGCGCCGGGCCGGCCGGCCTCGCCGCGGCCGTGTCCGCGGCCTCCGAAGGGCTCGACACGCTGGTGGTGGAGCCGGAGGTGTTCGGCGGGCAGGCCAGCGCCAGCTCCCGGATCCGCAACTACCTCGGCTTCCCCCGCGGCATCAGCGGCGACGACCTGGCCTACCGGGCGTTCGAGCAGGCGTGGCTGTTCGGGGCGAGCCTGGTGTTCGCCCAGGCGGCGACCGGTCTGCGGGTACGCGGGGCCGCCCGGCTCGTGCAGCTGTCCGACGGGAGCCAGACCGCGGCCAGGGCGGTGGTCATCGCGACCGGCGCCTCCTGGCGGCGCCTGGGGGTTCCCCGTCTGGAGGCGCTACGCGGGGCCGGCGTGTTCTACGGCGCGACCCGGAGCGAGGCCCAGGCGCTGCAGGGCCAGGAGGTCTTCGTGGTGGGTGGCGGGAACTCGGCCGGACAGGCGGCCGTGCATCTCGCCAGGTACGCCAGCTCGGTGACGATGCTGGTCCTGGAGGACCGGCTCGGCATCTACATGTCCGACTACCTGGTCCAAGAGATCGAGGGGACGCCGAACATCAGCGTCCGTCTGCACACCGAGGTGACCGACGGGCAGGGCGGCAGGCGCCTGGAGGGCCTCATCTTGCGGGACACGGTCACGGGTGCGACCGAGGCGGTGGCGGCCTCGGCCCTGTTCGTGCTGATCGGCGCGGACCCACACACGCAGTGGCTGGCCGGGGTGGTCGAACGCGACGAGCGGGGCTACATCCTGACCGGCCGCGACCTGCTCCGGGCCGGGAGGCCTCCTGCGGGCTGGCCCCTGCAGCGTCTGCCGCTCCCGCTCGAGACCAGCGTCCCCGGGGTGTTCGCCGCCGGGGACGTGCGCTACCGGTCGGTCAAGCGGGTCGCGTCGGCGGTCGGGGAGGGCGCCATCGCCATCCAGCTCGTGCATGAGTACCTCGGCGACCTGCCGCGGTAGATCGCTGCGGCCCACGGCCGGCGGCGGGGGTGACCGCCGCCGGCGGTCGCTCGGCCGTCAAAGCCCCTGGCCGGGCACCCACAGCCCGGAGGGGCGCCGGCCGGGCTGGGGCTCGGCCGGCGCAGCGGGGGCGGCCGGCTGGCCCGGACGGGCGGCCGGCCCGGCGGGCCCGACACCAGACGCGGCGGGCTGGCCGGTGCCGACATGGGCGCGCACGTCGGCGTAGGCCAGACGCAGGCTGGCCAGTGCGGAGCGCAGCTCCGGCTCGGCGCCGCCGAGCCGGCCGGCGGCCGCGTCGAGCAGGCCGCCGAGCGCGTCGATGAGCAGGCGGGCTCCGTCCAGGTCGCGGTAGCGCTCGTTCTGCTCGGGTGGGATCCCGAGGCGGACGTAGGCGAGGGTGACCAGCGGCACGGCGGTCTCGGCGACGAGGTCAGCGGCCGACACCGAGGCGAGCTGCTCGCGCATCTGCGCCAGCACCTCGGCCTGCTCGGCGGCCTGCTCGGCGGCGGGATCGGGTGGCGTGGAGCCAGACGACGGCTGGCGCTCGGACATGGGCGACTCCTCGACACTCGCGCAAATCGGCTGCTACAGTACACGCAGACCGACCGACGCACCGGCCCGCGGCCGGTGCAATCGCATACCGGAAAGCAGGAGCGAGGGCTTCTCACCTCCCGGCCACCGAGCCCTCGGAGGTTCCCTACCTACACCACCCGGGTGGTGGGCGGCCC
>JBIOYL010000174.1:0-10582 GCA_044870185.1 Actinomycetes bacterium
GGGATGTAGCTCAGTCGGAAGAGCACCTGCTTTGCAAGCAGGGGGTCGTGGGTTCGAGTCCCATCATCTCCACCACCAACATGAACTCCCTGCTCAGCAGGGGTGCCGGCGGCCCCTCACTCGGCTAAGCGGAGCACGCTGCCCTAGCCAGCCGCTCCATGACACCCTAATGAGGGAAGATGCCGCACGCCCCGGCCGCTGCTGCCGGCCGTCACTTGCCGCGGGGTCACCTCCTGGCCCTCAACCGGAGCTTCCGCCGCACTCTGGAAGCCGAGAACAAGAGCCCCCGAACCGTCGAGGCCTACACCGACGCCGTCCGGTTCCTTGCCCAGTACTGCGAGGCGCACGGCAAGCCGCTCCTCGCCGGCGAGCTGCGCCGCGAGCATCTCCAAGAGTTCATCGCCGACCAGCTCACCCGCTGGAAGCCGGCCACCGCCCACAACCGCTACCGCGGCCTGCACGCCTTCTTCAAGTGGGCGGTGGCCGAGGGCGACCTCCACGCCAGCCCCATGGCCGGCATGAAGCCGCCCCACCTTCCCGAGCAGCCCATCGGTGTCGTGCGCGCAGAGCAGCTGGTCCGGCTCCTCAAGAGCTGCGAGGGCCGCGACTTCACCAGCCGGCGCGACACCGCCATCATCCTGCTGCTGGTCGACACCGGCATGCGCCGCGCCGAGTGCGTCGGCATGACCCTCGACGACCTCGACCTGGACCAGCGGATGGTATGGGTGCTCGGCAAGGGTGGCCGGCCCCGGGCGCTCCCGGTTGGCCGTAAGACCGCCCAGGCACTGGACCGCTACCTGCGGGCACGGGAGGAGCATCGGCTCGCCCATCTGCCCAACCTCTGGATCGGCCGCAACGGCCCGATGACCGCCTCGGGGGTCTACCAGGTCGTCCACGACCGCGCCCGGGCGGCCGGGCTGCCAGAGATGCACCCCCATCAGCTGCGGCATGCCTTCGCCACGAGCTGGCTGGCCGAGGGCGGCAATGAGAACGAGCTGATGCTGGTCGCCGGCTGGAAGTCCCGGACGATGATCGACCGCTACACCAGGGCCACGGCCGCCGAACGAGCGCGGGCCAGCCATGCTCGTCTGTCCCTCGCCGACCGGCTGTAGACGCTCCGCATCTCAACCTAGACAGGGATCAGGGATGAGTGGCTAGGGCTGCTTCCGGTGGCCCCATCTGAGCGCGTGTTCTGGCCCCATCTGGTGACCGTAGGGGCGTGGTCTGTGCGTTTGGCTCGGCCCCACCCAGCGGTTGTCAGCGGCTGGCTGCAGCCTGCCGGGCGCGAGTGTGGGCCAACCGGTAGGAGTCGGTCCCGGTCTCGATGATGTTGCCGCCGAAGGTGAGCCGGTCCACGATCGCGGCGCACAGGCGGGGGTCGGTGAAGGTCTTGGTCCAGCCGCCGAAGCTGTCGTTGGAGGCGATGGCCACGCTGGCCTTCTCCTCCCGCTCGGTCAACACCTGGAACAGCAGCTCGGCGCCGCGGCGGTCCAGCTCCATGTAGCCCAGCTCGTCGATGCAGAGCAGATCGACCCGGCCGTAGCGGGCGATGGTCTTGGTGAGCTGGCGGTCGTCGGCGGCCTCGACCAGCTCGTTGACGAGCTTGGCGGCCAGCGTGTAGCGGACTCGGAAGCCGGCCATGGCGGCCTCGGTGCCAAGCGCGATCAGCAGGTGGGACTTGCCGGTGCCGGAGTCACCAATCAGGCACAGCGGCTGGCCCTGCTTCACCCACTCGCAGGTCGCCAGGGTGTGGACGACGGCGGGGTCGACGTTGGGGTTGGCGTCGAACTCGAAGGCCCGCAGGGTCTTTTGCCGGGGGAAGCCAGCGGCCTTGATCCGCCGCTCGGAGCGGCGCCGAGCACGGTCGTCGCACTCGGCCAGCAGCAGCTCGGCCAGGAACCCCAGGGAGGACATCTGCTCGCGGGCGGCGACCTCGGCGAGTTCGGCGAACTGGCCGCGGATGGTCGGCAGCCGCAGCATCCGGCAGGCCTGGTGGACGGCGGCCTGGGCGGCCTGCTCGGTCAGGCCCCGGTGGCGCTGGGTCGAGACGGTCACCGTCGTGCTCCTTGCCTCAGTGCTCGGCGCTTCCCCGAGCGCGACGTAGCAGTTGGTCGTAGACCGCCACCGAGGGCAGCGGCCGGGTGTCGGGCGGCAGCCTGTCCAGCCGCCGCTCGGTCAGGAAGCTCACCGTCGCCCCCTCCGGCGCCCCGACGGTCAGGGCCGCCGCCGACGGGTCCTGCGCGAGCGCAGGGGCCGCCGGGCGGCCTCACGCTCGGCCGCCTTGCGGGCCTCCAACGCGACGGCGTCAGGGGTGAACGCGCCGGCGCGCGACGCCGCTGCCAGCCCGGCGACCAGGTGCTCCTGGGCCAGGTGCCGGCCAAGCAGCAGCACCCCGATCAACGCCCTGGTGCCGTCGGCGTCGCCGTGGGCCTTGTAGGCCGCCGCCCACCAGGCATCGTGGATCGGGGTGAACCTGCCGGCGGCGCGGCCTGCTCGAGCGCGGTCGCTCCGGGCAGCGCGCCCGGCTTGCGGACCAGCGCCTCCAGGGAGTGGTCCAGCTCCAGGCGGGCGCCGGCCTTGGCGATCAGCCGCTCGTGCCGGGCGACCTCGGCGTGGCGGTCGTAGATGACCAGCTCCGAGGCGCCCAGCATGACCCGCACCCGCCGGCCGATCAGCCGAGCGGGCACCGAGTCCCGGTTGGTGCGCACGGTGATCTGGCTGTAGCGGTCCACCCGCAGCCCAAGTTGCAGGCCCGTCTCGAACGGCTCGGTCGGCAACGGCTTGAGCAGCGGCTGCTCGACCTGGAAGTACTCGGCCACCGTCCGCGGGCGCGACCCGATACGGCGGGCATCGTCGGCGGCGTCCCAGCGCTCCAGCATCGCGTTCAGCTCGGCCAGGGAGTCGACCTCCGAGACGGGGACGAGGTGGTTGCGGCGAAACCAGCCGATGTCGCCTTCCACGCCGCCTTTCTCATGGGCGCCCTGCTGGCCGGGCCGGCAGGAGAAGGCCTCCAGACCAAAGTGGGACCGGAACGCGGTCCACCGCTGGGTCTCCGCCCGCGCCCGAGCAAAGCCCAGCACCTGGGGCGACGGCGGCCTTGAGGTTGTCGTAGCGGACCTTGCCGGTCGGGACCCCGCCAAGCACCCGGAAGGCGTGCACGTGGCCTTCCAGGAACGCCTCTTGGCCGCCGGAGGCAAAGATCCGGTGCACCGCCTTGCCCGAGTACGACAGGCGAAACGAAAACAGCGCGCAGGTGACCTGCTCGCCCCGCAGCCGCACCGTCACGTCCCCGAAGTCGACCTCGGCCTCGGCGCCCGGCCGGTGCGATTGCGGCACGAACACCTCGGGTGGTCCCCGGCCCGCCTCGACCCGGATCTCCGGCCGGCGCCCGGCGACGTAGGCCCGGACCCTGGAGTAGGAGATGCCCTGCATGCCGTGCTCGGCCACCAGCCGGTCGTAGATGCGTTTGGCGGTGTGCCGCTGCTTGCGGGGCGCGTCCAGGTCCACCCGCAGCATCTGATCGATCAGCGGCTTGAATGGGTCAAGCCGCCACTGGCGCGGCGGCGAGGGCTTGCGCGGCGTCGGCCACGCCGAGGCCAGCGCCTCCCGCACCAGGCGCCGGTGCACGCCGTACTTGCGCGCCAACGCACGGATCGCCAGCCCCTGCACGCGGGCGTCCCGACGGATCGCCGCGAACAGCTCGACCTTGGACATCGGCCGCACAGGTGGCCCTCCACCGTTGGAAGCAGCCGCATCCTGCCACCACACGGCAATGGGTGGGGCCAGCAGAACTGCACATCACTTCTCGTCACCCTACGGTGGGGCCACCACGGGTGGTCAGGCGGGGCCAACTACCGTGAACAAAGCCAGTACGGCAAGCTGATCCGGACCGTCCACGCGGTCCGCTACCTGGTCGACGAGGCCTACCAGCGCAAGATCGCCCGGCAGCTCAACAAGGGCGAGACCCTGCACGCGCTGCGCCGCGACCTGCTGTTCGCCCAAGACGGGGCGCTGCGCCGCCGCCACCACGACCAGCAGACCGAGCAAGCGCTGTGCCACACCCTGGTGACCAACGCCATCATCGCCTGGAACACCACCTACATCGGCCTGGCGCTGGACGCGCTCGCCGCCGAGGGCGCCGACGTCGACCGGGAGTTGGTCGGGCACCTGTCGCCGGCGCTGCTGGAGCATGTCCGCGTCTACGGCACCTACACCTTCGATGTCGACGCCGAGTGGCGTCGCGCGGGCTACCGGCCACTGCGCCGTCCTGCTGCGGGGTCGCTCGGATAGGTCACCCGCCGGCTGATGCGGTCCTGGCTGACGCCGCTGACGCCGCCGTGCCGGGGCCTGGGGAACATCGGGGGGACGGATCCTCCGCCAACGCGGCCGGCTCCGGACGCGCGGGCCGCATCGGGCGCACGAGCAGCGGAACAGGATTGAACGGGCTCTGCGCGTGCCCGGCTTGAGGGAACTAGGTGCTGGCCAACTGCCTGGCTGCTGAGGTGCACGGTGGCTGCATCAGGGTTGCTGGGCCGCCTGGATGACGCCGGCGAGCGCCTGGCGGACCCGGTTGGCGGCCTGCGTCCGGTCGGGCTGGCCGGCGTCCAGCCAGGCCGTGACCGCTTCGATGGCCACCGCGGGGGCAAGCTGCGCGGCCCACCGCGCCCAGCGCCGGTCGGGGATCACCTGGGCGAGCTGCCGGTGGGCGGCGGCCACGTTGCGGGCGCGGAACTGGTCCATCTCGCTGCGGAACTCCGGCTCCCTGGCGGCGTGGTGGAACAGCAGCCGGAACCCGTCCGGGTCGCTGGCCGCCGCCCCCAGCAGCGCGTCGATGCTGGCGTCGGTGAAGTCGCGCACCCCCACGGCGGCGGCCAGCCGTGCGCGGGCGCGGTCCAGCACCGCGCGGTACAGGTCGGTCTTGGAGTCGAAGTGCCGGTACAGGATCGCCCGGCTGACGCCCGCCTGGGCGGCGAGGTCGTCCAGGCTGGTGGCGGCGAACCCGGCGCGGGCGAACGCCTGGGTGGCGGCGGCGAGGATCTGTTCGCGGCGCTCGGCGCGGCGCAGCCGCCGCACCGGCGCCGACGTGGCCCCTGGCGTGGCCGCGGGCTGGTGGGTGGGTTGGCTGCCCGGCATGCCGCCTCCTGAAAGAAGATTCTTGTTGACACTGGAGTCTACAACAGCATATGCTTACTTCCAAGTATACAACTGAGCGTCTACAAGCTGCGGAGGGAGGCAGCCATGCAGCACCCCATCGTCGACGCCGAGGGGCTCGTCAAGACGTTCGGCCGCAAGCTCCGCGCGCTGGACGGCCTCACCCTCACCGTCCCACCCGGCGGCGTCTACGGCCTGCTCGGCCCCAACGGCGCCGGCAAGACCACCCTCATCCGCGTGCTCACCACCCTGCTGGCGCCCGACGCCGGCAGCGCCCGGGTCGCCGGCGTCGACGTCCGCCGGGACCCCGCCGGGGTCCGCGCCCGGATCGGCCTGGCCGGGCAGTCGGCCGCGGTCGACGACTACCTCACCGGCCGCGAGAACCTCCACATGGTCGGCCGCCTGTACGGCCTGGCGCGCCGCGAGGCCCGCCGCCGCGCCAGCGACGTGCTGGACCGCATCGGGCTGCAGGAGGCCGCCGACCGGCAGGTCAAGACCTACTCCGGCGGGATGCGCCGCCGCCTGGACCTGGCCGCGTCCCTGGTCGGCCGCCCGCAGGTGCTGTTCCTGGACGAGCCGACCACCGGCCTGGACCCCGCCAGCCGGCTGGCCCTGTGGGCGCTGATCCGCGACCTGGTCGGTACCGGCACGACCGTGCTGCTGACCACCCAGTATCTTGAGGAGGCCGACCAGCTCGCCGACCGGATCGCGGTCATCGACCATGGCCGGCTGCTCAGCGAGGGCACCAGCGACCAGCTCAAGGACCTGATCGGCGGCGCCGTGGTCGAGCTGCGCGTGGCGGCCGCCGACCGCCACCGGACCCTCCAGGCGCTGCGGGACCTCGGCGGCGAGGGCCCGGGCGTGGACCCCGCCGCCGACCAGCGCGGCGGACGGCTGGTCCTGCCGGCGCCGGACGGCGCGGCCACGCTGACCCAGGCGCTGGGCCGCCTGGACGCCGCCGGCATCCGCCCCGACGGCGTGGCCCTGCGCAAGCCGACCCTCGACGACGTCTTCCTCGCCCTGACCGGCCACGCCACCACCAACCACAGCAACACCAACCGCAACGGCAACGGCACCGGCCCCGGCCGGGACCAGCACCCCGGCCTGCACCTGGAGGCTGTCAGATGAGCACCACCAGCATCACCCTGCGTCCGCGCCCGCTGGGGCTGCGCCGCGCCATCAGCGACATGGGGGTCATCGCCCGCCGCGACCTGGTCCGCACCATCCGGCTGCCCGACGTGCTGGTGACCTCCAGCCTCATGCCGGTGATCTTCATCCTGATGTTCACCTACGTGTTCGGCGGCGCGGTCCAAGCCGCGCTGCCACCGGCCGCGGCCGGCCGCTATGCCAACTGGCTCATCCCCGGGCTGCTGGCCCAGTTCGCCCTGTTCGGCGGCGGCGGCGCCGCCTTCGGCGTGGCCGACGACCTCGCCACCGGCGTCATCGACCGCTTCAAGTCGCTGCCAATGTCCCGCGCGGCGGTGCTGGCCGGCCGCACCCTGGCCGACCTGGTCGGCTCGGCCCGCACCCTGACCTTGATGCTGGCGGTCGGGTTCGCCATCGGCTTCCGCTGGCAGACCAGCCTCGCCGGCCTGCTCGGCGGTGTGGCCGTGGCGCTGTTGTTCGGCTACGCCTGGTCGTGGGTGATGGCGGCGCTGGGCTGGTGGTGCGCACCCCGAGGCGGTCCAGGCCGCCGCCTACATGGGGGTGTTCCCGCTGGCGTTCACCAGCTCGGTGTTCGTCCCCACCCAGACCATGCCCGGCTGGCTGCAGGCGTTTGCCGCCAACCAGCCGGTCACCGTGGCCACCAATGCGCTGCGCGGGCTGGTGCTTGGCCAGGGCGCCCTGCCGCCCGGGCGGACTGTCACCGGCCAGGTGCTGCTGGCGCTGGCCTGGTCGGCCGCGATCATGACGGTGTTCGCCCCGCTGGCCGTGCGTCTGTACCGCCGCACCGTCAGCTGACCCATCCACACCACCCCGCGGGCAGCCGCCTCGTTCCCGCACGGCCAGGCAGGGCACCCAGCGTTCAATCGCGCTCCAGTGCTCGTCGGGCCCGGAACAGTCGCAGGCGGTTGTAACGCTGAAGAACGGCCGGCCAGAGCCCGAAGGTGAGGTCCAGGAGCAGGGCAACGCCGAGCCCCGTGGCGCTGAGCGAGCCGTCGATGAACCGCCATCCGGCGAGCGCGGCGAAGCCCACGAAGCCAACCACGTGAACCGCCTCGGCCACGCGGGTCCAGCGCTCGAAGCGCCGGAGCGACTCAAGGCTCGCTGGGTCGAGCACCCTGAGGCCGGGACGGCGACGCCGAAGCCACCGCATGACCAGATCCCCGCCGGTCGGCACGTATCGTTTGAGAAGCCGCGCGCCCAGTCGCTCATACAGACGCTCGGTCTCGAACCTGTGCGGGCGGAACCAGAAATCGAGGATACCGGTCCTGCCGGTCCCCGGATCGGCGTTCCGGCCGCGGCTGGCGGCGCGCAGGTCATCCATGGCCGGCTGCTCGCGGTGCCGACGCGGTCCCTCGCAGCCGCTGGAGGACGCGGTCCAGGGCTGCGGTCAGGTTGGCGATCTCGGCCGCGTCGAGATCCGCAAGGGCGCGGGCGGCCAGCTCCTGGTAGGCGCGCTGCCAGGCCACCGCGGTTGCCCGGCCCCGCCGGGTGAGCGTGACCAGGGTGGCCCGCCGGTCGCTTGGGTGGGGCCGGCGGGCCACGTGGCCGGTGGCCTCCAGGGCGTCGACCAGCCCGGTGACGTTGCGAGGCGTGCAGCGCAGGGCGTCGCTCAGGACCCGCTGGGTGACCGGGCCCAGGTGGTGCAGGCGCCAGATGACCTCGGCTCGGGACCGGGTGAGCCCCTGTCTGCCGAGCCCCTGGTCCATGGCCTGGGTCAGCAGTACGCCCAGCTCGAACATGCGGGCGAACGCGGCCCCACTAGCCTCTTCAGGTGACGGCAACTTGTGTATATTCTTCACCATGTAGTAGCCCCCGAAATCCGCAGCATACAGGAACTGGTGGCCAGCCACCATCCACGGCTTGGACCGTGGCGAGCGGCCGAGGATCGCGACCGTGCCGCTCCACGAGGAGGGAACCGCAGCCATGCCCAGCAGCGCCGGCGCCGACGCCACCATCCGGCCGTTCCGGATCCGGCTCCCCCAGGCCGACCTGGGCGACCTGCGCGAGCGGCTGGCGCGCACCCGCTGGCCTGATGAGCTGCCCGGCGTCGGCTGGGCCTACGGCGTGCCGCTGGGCTACCTCAAGCAGCTGGCCGCCTACTGGGTTGACGGCCACGACTGGCGCACCCACGAGGCCAACCTCAACCAGTTCCCCCAGTTCACCACCGCCATCGACGGGCAGCCGATTCACTTCCTGCACGTGCGCTCCCCCCAGCCCCAGGTGCTGCCGCTGGTGGTGACCCACGGCTGGCCCGGCTCAGTGGTGGAGTTCGTCAACGTCATCGGCCCGCTCACCGACCCCGCCGCCCACGGTGGCGACCCCGCCGACGCCTTCCACCTGGTGATCCCTTCCCTGCCCGGCTACGGCTTGTCCGGGCCGACCCGCCAGGCCGGCTGGACCACCAATCGCGTCGCCGGTGCCTGGACCGAGCTGCTGGCCGGCCTCGGCTACCGGCGCCACGGCGCCCAAGGCGGCGACTGGGGCGCGTTCGTCGCCACCGAACTGGGCCGCATCGACCCCGACCACATCGTCGGCGTGCACCTCAACGCGACCACCTTCGGGTTCATCCCCCTCGGCCCCGTGGACCCCGATGAGCTGGCCACCCTTACCGATGCCGAGCGGGCGCGGCTGGAGCGCCTCAACACCAGCACGGCCGGGCCCGGCAACGGCTACTTCGAGGTCCAGGCCACCCGGCCACAGACACTGGCCTACGTGCTCACCGACTCCCCGGTCGGCCTGCTGGCCTGGATCGTGGAGCGGTTCAAGGAATGGACCCACGCCGCCAACGTGCCCGAGGACGCGGTCGACCGTGACCAGCTGCTCACCAACGTGATGCTGTACCGGGCCGACCAGGGTGGCGGTGTTCGCCGAGGATTACGCCATCCGCCGCTACGGCGAGCGCGGCAACCACATCGTCCACTGGTCGGAGTTCGACCGCGGCGGCCACTTCGCCGCCATGGAAGCACCCGACCTGCTGGTCAGCGACGTGCACAAGTTCTTCCGCCCCGTTCGGTGATGCAAGCTGCGTGGCACAGGAACCCGTTGGAGGCCGAACGTCCTTACCAAGCAGGTGCGGCTGGAGGGCATGCTGTGGATCGCCCGTACCGGGATCCCCGGTGCCGGGGAAAGCGGTGCGGGCATGGTCACCGTCGTCCTTCCGCCGCGGCCGTGTTCCCGGCCGGCGGGTCAGCGGGCGCCCCGGCTGGGCGGGGCGGCGAGCCCGCCCGCGGAGTGGTGTCCTCGTATCTGACCTCGTAGACGCGCTCGGTGAACTTCCAGGCGTCGCCGGTGCGCCGGTAGCGGTCGTGGTAGATGGCGTAGTTCAGCCCCTGGCGGCCGTCGCGGGTGCGCCCGAGCTCTGAACCGAAAATAGACCGGCTTGGAACGGTATGGCCTGTTTTCACGCCCGCACGGCGTCCCCGCAGGGATACCTCGACTGACATGTACGCGCGGCCGGATGCGATGTCGCCGTCAAGAGCGATCGTGCCGGGTGCGTGTTCTGCACCAAGAAGTCCACAAGATCCGGACCCGCTCGCCCCAGGCGCGGATCTCCTCCTGGCCGAGGAGCTCGACCGGGATGTTAGGCATCCGCAGCGCGCCGTCCGGGTGAACAGCGACGCAAGGCGGTCGTAGTCGCGCATCATCGCCGCGTCGGTGAACTCCCCGCGCAGCGCCTCGATCTCGACGCGATCTGCGATGGTCTGAAAGTCACTCATTGGTTTCTCCTTGTCATATCGAACAGGTCACGGCTGCATGGACCGGCTGTTGGTCGAGCCGCTCCGGGCAGGGCAGCCAGACGCCGCGCTGGGTCAGCCGGTGAAGGACTCGGGGCCGAAGCGGCCCCACGCCACGAAGGCGGCCATGGCGAGATAGACCGGGTCGATCATGATCGTTACCTTCTCGCCACGGCGGAGGCGCATGATCACCGCGCCAACAAACAGCAACACCGCACCGGTAGCAGCCAGCGGCACCAGAACCGGCGCGATGTCGAGCGCGGCGGGCAGGATCAGGCCCGCCGCAGCCAGGAACTCGAGGGCTCCGATGGCCTTGAGGGCACCGGGGCTGAAATCTTCGACCCATCTCGTTGCGGCGCCCATGCCGGCCATCTTCTCCTTGGGCACGAACAGCTTGGCGCTGCTGAGCAGGAAGACAACGGCCAGTAGTCCGGCAACGATCCACAGAGCGAGGTTCAGCGTGCGGTTCATGAGGATCTCCTTGCAGGGTTATCGGCGATTCCCGTTGGTCGGGTAGCCCGGGGGGTGAG
>JBIOYL010000175.1:0-2226 GCA_044870185.1 Actinomycetes bacterium
GGGGATGAGCAGCACCATAATGAAGCGCAATTGGAAGGCGAAGCCGAGCAAAACACCCGCCAGCACCAGCAGCCCGCGCCGGCCCCTGGCCACGTCCTGCAGGAGCAGCGCCAGCAGGATCGGCAGACCCATGAAACCGTCCGGCTGCGCCAGTTGCCACCAGCCGCTGCCCGCCATGTAGGTGACCCCGTAGGCGATCGCGCCGATCATCCCCGCGCGCAGATTCCACCAGCGCCGCCCCAACTCCGTGATCACGACCGCCGCCGCCGACGTCCAGACCAGGTCGAAGACGCGCACGTTTTGCATGAACCCGAACGGTCCCTGGATCGCGGCGGCGAAGATCAGGTAGATCGCGGGCGGTTTCTGGTCCCAGGCGTCGACGTATGGGAAGCCGCCGTCCGCGATCGCCTTGCCGACCGTGGCGAAGATCGCCGAGTCCGACCAGAAGGGCAGGATCAGCGTCGGCAGCCCGGCGGCGACAACCACGGCGACGACGGCCGCATAGGGCAACGCCGCGCGCATGGCGCGCAAGAGCGCCTGCCGTCCACGCACGGCGGATATCGACTCAGTCGAGCGGGTGGGCCTGGCGTCGAGCGTCCTGGTTGCCATCACGCAAGGCCGGACGGACCGGCCCCGTGAACCGTATCACGCGCGGGCGACGGCGGAGAACCGGCCCCCTCCTGAGCGTGGCTTCAGCCGGGCCGCTTGGTTATCACGACCCTGTAGGGGCGAGGCATGCGCTGTGCTGTCCGATTAAGTCGGGGGCGGCACGGCGGCTGGGCGGTCGGGGTCCGGGAAGGGGAGTTGGTGCGGGTCGGCGGCGGGGCCGAGGAGGTCGGCGGCGGTCAGACGCGGCAGGAGGACGCGGAGGCGGGCGAGCACCAGCGGGGAGCGGCGGGTGAGGCCGAGCACGCGCGCGGCGAGGGTGGCCAGCAGATGGAGGATGAGCGCGAGCCAGACGGTGAGCTGCACGGCGTTGGCGCTGTAGCCGAGCGGCTGGTCGAGCCGCAGCTGACCCTTGAGCCACTTGAAGAAGAGCTCGATCTGCCAGCGCCGGAGGTAGAGCTGCACCACCTCAGCGGCGGCCAGATCCCGGCGGTCGGTGAGCAGGGTGTAGCGCTGGGGCGGTGCGCCGCGGCGGTCGGCGGCGGGTTGGGGCAGCACCTCGGCGATGACGACGCGCAGACCGGGGAGCACCGCGCCGGCACGATTGTTCGCGCTGCCGAGCGTCACCCGGCGGTCGGCCAGCACGGTGATGCGCGGGGTGCCGACGCCTGGGAGGGGCGCTTGCACCGGGTGGGACGTTGCGGTGGTCACGCGGGCCTGGGCCTTGAGCGGCACGACCCAATGGACGCCCGCGGCCTGGAGGCGGGTGAAGCGGGCGTGGCTGTAATAGCCGAGGTCGAAGGCGAGGGTGTGGCCGGCGAGGGCGGCGAGGCGCTCGGCGTCGTCGAGGATGGCGGCGTCCAGCCCCAAACAGTCATTGGTGGGGGTGGCGGTGATCAGCAGATGGTCAGGCAGGTCGAGCGCCGGCCGGTATTGCACCTGGAGGACGACGCCGTGCTTCTCAAAGGTGACCGGCTTCGGCAGCCAGTGGACGAGGCCGACGCCAAGGCGGACGAAGGTGGAATCCAGCAGACAGAGGTCGAGGGGATAGGGCAGGCCGGGGTCGTGGCCGAGCGCGCGCAGCCGACGGAGCAAGGCCGGAACCACGCCGCTCAAGAACTGGGCGGGCCGGCTGGTGTTGGAGGCGGCGAACTGGCTGAAACTCACGCCCAGCCGGTCGTCCTCCTCCGCAGGCGCCTCGGCGCCCGACGGCGGTGCCGGGCGGTCGAGACCGCTGAGGGCGACCAAGCCGGGACAGGCGGCGAAGGTGGCGTAGCTTTGGCGGAGGCTCGCGTTGCCACTCAGGCCGTGAAAGAGCAACAGACAGGCGTGGGCAAACGACGTGAAGTGCTTCCGCTAGCGGTCAGCCTGACAGCGCCGGGCACTCTGCGCGATCACGGGCCGCACCTGCCGCAGTTCTCCCACCAGCCAGCGCCGCAGGCGGCGGTTGGGAGACGGTTGCTCCCCGAGGGTGGGGCGTGCGAGGCTGGACACCAGAGCGGACGGCATGGGCGGGCCTCCAAGTCGGCAGTCGGGATCGGTCAACCCCGAGTATGCCGGCTCGGCTCCCCTAGCGTCCGCTCCCGGCTGCCCCCGCCAGATGTTCCTAAGACAGCACAG
>JBIOYL010000176.1:0-4574 GCA_044870185.1 Actinomycetes bacterium
GCGGACTCGACCAGGTAGTAGTAGGTGTGCTTGCCGCGGCGCTTCCCCACGATCGATGGCATATGTGGGTAATACATTTCCCAAGGCCGAAAGTCAAGCACCACAACCAATACCACGCCGGTCAGCCCTGAAGGGCGGAAACTCGGGCTAGTTCAAGAACACGCACGTCGAGGACGACGGCGGCGAGGGGTGAGCGGTCCTGAGAGTCCTGCCACCAGTGCAAGGCATCGATGGCTTCAGTGAGGGCCTCGTCGGTGACAGGCAGCCGAGGGCCGAGAGTCGTAGCGAGGCGGGCAAGCTCGCTGCCAGTGGGGTGCCGGTCGGCTCGGATGTCGGAGATCTCGGTGAGGGGGTCGTGGAAGTGAGACAAGCTGACGACGCGGCCGTCAACGGCGTGGATGTGGCTGTCGATGGGTCGCCAGTAGCGGTCGCCAGCGTGGAAACTGGCGAGGGCGACGACGGCCTGGGCCTGTTCGGCGGCGACTCGTGGAGCGTCGGGGAAGGCTCCGGTGCCAAGTTCGACGCGGGCGAGCACGACGCGGCTACCGTCCGGCAGGTATTCGTGGTCCACCCATGAGTCGGGGTTGGTGAGTTCAGGGGGCAGTTGGCTGAAGTTGGGACCCTTGTCCTTGAGGATTTCGTACACCCAGCGGCCGTCGTAGAAGGTGATGGGGCCGACAGTCTCGGTCATTCCTTTAGGGTGCAGCGCTTCTGAGGGTGGCTGAACGCGCTGGTGGTGGGCTGGTGGTGGTCGTGGCATCGACCGGGAGGGGCTCCTTCCGGCTATGTTCCTGGGTGTCTGACCGGAACGTAGGGAAGGAGCCCAGGTGGAAGCATATGCGGCAGAGACGGCAGGGGTAGGGTTCGGCAGGTCGCGTGCGCGCTTCGAGGCGCTGGTGGCCTGGCTCGACGGCGAGCAGGCGGCGGGGCTGACCCACGCGGAGTTGGAGGCGCGGCTCCAAGTCGACAGCCGGGAGCTGTTCCGCGAGCTGCTGCAGGAGCATCTGGACCTGCGGGCACAGCAGGAGCCCAGGCTTGACCAGGTGGTCGGCGCCGACGGGGTGACGCGGGGGGTCGCCGAAGCGGGCCGTACGCGCGCCCTGGCGACCGTGTTCGGGACCGTGCAGGTGCGGCGGATTGCCTACCGCCAGCGTGGGCACGCCGACCTGCACCCGGCCGACGGGGCGCTGAACCTGCCCGCGGAGACCCACTCCCACGGGCTTCGGTTGCTCGCGGCCATCGAAGGTGCCCGCGGCTCGTTCGCCGACGCGGCCCAGGCGATCGAGCGGGTCACCGGGCAGCAGCTGGGCAACCGTCAGGTCGAGGAGCTGGCCCAGCGGGCCGCGGTCGACGTCGACGCCTTCTACGCGTCCCGGCCGCGCCAGCTGCACCTGGCCGGTGACGTGCTGGTGTGCAGCTGTGACGGCAAGGGCATCGTCATGCGGCCCGAAGCCCTGCGGACGCCAACGCAGCAAGCGGCGGGCAAGGCCACCACCAAGCTGGCGACGCGCCTGTCCAGGGGGGAGCAACGCAACCGCAAGCGGATGGCGGAGGTCGGCTGTGTCGACGACGCCACCCCGGTGCCACGCACCCCCGACGACATCCTGCCCACCGGCGACCAGCAGCGCCCCCACGCCAGCACCGGGCCGACCGCGCGTGGCAAGTGGCTGGTCGCCAGCGTCGCCGGCGACGCCGCCTGGGTCATCGGGCAGGTCTTCGACGAGGCAAGCCGGCGCGACCCCGACCGCCAGCGCACCTGGGTCGCCCTGGTGGACGGTAACACCCACCAGCTCGACCGGATCCACGCCGAGGCCCGCGCTCGAGGCGTCCAGGTCACCGTCGTGGTCGACTTCGTCCATGTGCTTGAATACCTGTGGCGGGCGGCCTGGTGCTTCTTCGACGAGGCTGACCCCAAGGCCGAGGCGTGGGTGCGCGCCCACGGGCTGCGGATCCTGCAAGGGCGCAGCAGCGCGGTGGCTGGCGCGATCCGGCGCAAGGCCACCCACGCCAGACTGCCGTCCCACCAGCGCGCCGGCGCCGACGCCTGCGCCGCCTACCTGACCAGCAAGCGGCCCTACCTGGACTATGCGACCGCGCTCGAGCGCGGCTGGCCGATCGCCACCGGTGTAATCGAGGGTGCCTGCCGGCATCTGGTCAAAGACCGTATGGGCCTCACCGGCGCCCGCTGGGGCCTTGCCGGCGCGGAGGCTATCCTCAAGCTCCGCGCCCTGCGCAGCAACGGCGACTTCGACGACTACTGGGCCTACCACCTTGCCCAGGAGCAGCAACGGGTGCACGCGACGCGCTACGCCAACGGGGTCATCCCCGCCCTCAGGTGATCAGATGAGACACCCTCAGAAGCGCTGCACCCATTCCTTTAAGGCTGGCCCGGTCGAAGGCGACCCATACCACGTGGTGCGCCAAGATGGTCGCGGCGTTGAGAATTCGGCGGCCGAGGTCCATTCGATCGGTCTCGGAGAGTCCGGCAAGCTCGCCCGGCTTCGGCGAGCCGTTCGGGCCTGGGCTCGGGATGTCGCCCAGCTGCATCTGGACCGCCATGACATCCATGGCGTGGTCGTCGAGCACACCGGCCAGGGCCCGGCCGAGTTCGAGAGCGTTGCGGTCGGCGGCCCGGATCAGCTGCCAGAACAAGTCGCGGCGGGCTGCGATGGTCTCATAGGGAGTGTCGGGGTCGCGGCAGGCGTCGGCGATATCGAGCCAGGCCGCTTCCACGACGGCGGGTCGATCCAGCGCGCCCGGAGTCCGGCGAGCGCGGCTTGGGCAGCAGGACGGCCAGGCGTTGGGTCGGCTCCAGGCAGAGCGGCGGTCGCTGCGATCGCAGCCTGGAGGTCGCGGCCGAGGGCAGCGGCTAGGCGGGGACCGATCAGGTCGGCTGCGGCGCCCAGATCGGCAATGGCGGACTCCCACGCCTGCTTGTGTTGGATTCTGTTGTACGGGCGGGGGTCGTGAAGCCAGGCGTCGACATCCTCGGCGGCGACAACCAGATCGAGGACGTTAGCGTCGCTCCAGCGCGGGTCGCGATCGGACCAGACCATTGCCTGCCGGAACTCGTCGATCCAGGTCGGCGGGTAGGGACGCGGATAACCAAGCGGACGCATCGCCTCACTATGCTAGATGCGGTCGCCCAAGCCCAACCGGTTGTAGGCGGCTCTGGCCCGCTTGTCCGCAGTCGCCTTGGAGTAGCGGTCGACCATCGACCGGGTTTTCCAGCCGGCCAGGCGCATCAGGTCGCCCTCGGCCCCGCCAGCGTCCAGCCACGAGCTGGCGAACGAGTGGCGAAGCTGGTGAGGGTGCAAGCCTGGAAGCCCGACCGAGGCGCCCCGGTCGGCGACGACCTGGAACACGCCCGAGGCGGTCATCGCACCGTGCTGGCCGATCCACAGGTTCGGCAGGTGGGCGTAGCGGTGCTCGGCCCGAACACGGAGGTACCGGTCGAGCGCCAAGGCTGCCTTGCGGCCGAAGGGCACAACGCGAGGCCGGCGGCCCTTGCCCAGCACAGTGACCACTTGGTCATCCAGGTCCAGGTCGTCCAGCGCGATGCCGACGCACTCGGAGCGGCGCAGGCCGGTGTCGATCAGCAGCCGGATGATGGCGGTATCGCGGCGGGCGGTGAAGTCCTTCCCCTCGCATGCCTTCAGCAGCCGGCGCAGCTGGTCGTCGGTGAGCGCCGGCACCTGCTCCTCGGGGAGGTGAGGCGGCTTCATGCCCTGCATCGGGTGGGATTCCAGCACCTCTTCCTCGACCGCCCAGGTGAAGAACGAGTGCAGGCCGCGGTAGCGGTTGTGCGCGGTGGTCGGCTTCCAGCGGGCGAGCTGGTCGGCGATGAACAGCTCGATGTGCCCCTTCGTGATCGCTGTCCCAAAGCAGCTCACACCATGCGCCGTGCCGGCCAGCAAAAACGCAGGCCACCGCTGAGCAGAAACCCCCAAGTTAGGGTGTGAGTTTCACCCGGAAGCGAACCACAGATCAGGCCGAGGTTACATCGTTCCTGACAAGCACGTCCTCTGAGCTGCACATTCAGCTTGACAGCGCTCGGCCTACAACCGGCTACATTTGTTTGACAGCATTCACGCCGTGGCGGTAGCGCGGCTTGGCAGATTTCTGGCAGGGGTAGGAGCATGCAGTGGGGTTGACCATCGGCCGTGGGCGCGATTTCTGCCTACAGAATCTCGTAGAATGGAGTGACATTAGTTGGTGTTGCGTGGAGTGAGGCGTGATCGTCATGGCAACAACCACCCCAAGCACCCCTGGAACCCGACCGGCCAAGCTGCCTCCGTCCAGCGCCCGCGGGCCCAAAGCGGCCCGCCAGCGCCGCCTGCAAGCCGGCCGCCTGTTCGTGCAGGGCCTGCCCCAGGCCGAGGTCGCCCGCCGGCTGGGTACCTCCCGGCAAAACGTCAGCCGCTGGCATGCCCGCTGGCGCCAAGGCGGCCGCGCCGGGCTGGCCGGCCCCGGCCGCTGGGGCCGCCCGTCGCGGCTGTCGGACACCGACTGGCGGCGGGTGGAACGGGCGTTGCTGGCCGGCCCGCAGGCCAGCGGGTTTGACACCGAGCTGT
>JBIOYL010000177.1:0-2862 GCA_044870185.1 Actinomycetes bacterium
GCGCGGCATGGGGGTCATGGATGAGGCAAGAGCACAGCGGCCCGGCCGCCCCGGGGCGGTCCTCTGGGCCGGCCGCCCCGGGCCGTCCCCACGAGCACGGCGGGGCGGCTCGGGTCCTCGAGTCGGAGACCCGGTTTCGGACCATGGCCGACGCCGCTCCCGTGCTCATCTGGATGTCGGGCGCCGACGGCCTGTGCGACTTCTTCAACCAGGGCTGGCTGGACTTCACCGGCCGGACCATGGCGCAGGAGCTGGGCAGCGGCTGGGCCGAGGGCGTCCACCCGGACGACCTCGACCGCTGCCTGCGCACCTATCTGGGCGCCTTCGCCCGCCACGAGCCGTTCGAGATGGAGTACCGGCTGCGGCGGGCCGACGGCACCTACCGCTGGGTCCTGGACCGGGGCGTGGCCCGCTACGAGCCGGACGGGACCTTCGCCGGCTACATCGGCTCGTGCATCGACATCCAGGGCGGGTCGAGGCCGAGGCGGAGCGGACGCGGCTGCTCGAGGAGTCCCGGGAGCTGGCCCGCCGGCTGGCCGTGCTGCAGACGCTCACCGCCGAGCTGGCCCGCCTGCGGGACGTCGAGCAGGTCGCCGCGCTGGCGCTCGGCGAGGGCGTGGCCGAGCTGGGCGGCCACACGGGCTCGCTGTGCCTTGTCAGCGCGGGCGGTGACGAGCTGGAGCTCGTCGCCGCCGTCGGCTACCCGGACGCGGTCACGACCGCCTGGCGGCGCTTCCCGCTGGATGCGCCCCTGCCGGCCAGCGACGCGACCCGCACGGGCCAGCCGGTGTTCCTGCGGTCGCTGGCCGAGCGGGACGCGTGCTACCCGGTCCCGGCCGGCCGCCCGGCGGTGGGCGACGAGGCGTTCGCCATCGTGCCGCTGCTGGTGGAGGAGGGCAGCGCGCTCGGCGCGCTGGTCATCGGCTTCGCCGAGCCACGCGAGTTCGACGAGCGGGACCGGCACTTCCTGCAGGCGCTGGCCGGCCAGTGCGCCCAGGCGCTGGAGCGGGCCCGGCTCCACCGGACAGAGCCGGCCCTGGTCGAACGCCAGAGCTTTCTGGCCGAGGCCAGCCGGGTGCTCGCGTCGTCGCTCGACCACGAGGCCACGCTGCGGCGCCTGGTCGAGCTGGCCGTGCCCCAGCTGGCCGACGGCGCTGCCGTGCACGTCCTGGACGGCGGCCACCTGCGCCTGGTCGACCTCGCCCACGCCGACCCGGCCGCCGAGGCGGCCATGCGGGCGCTGTCCGAACGCAACCGCGACGTGGCCGACGACGCCCACCTGCTCGAGGCCGTCCGCACCGGGCGGCCGTTCGTCATCGAGCAGCTCCCGCACGGCTTCTACGAGTCGATCGCCGCCGACGACGAGCAACTGCGCCTGCTCCGGGCCCTGGACGCCCGCTCCGGCGTGATCATGCCGCTGGTCGCGCGGGCCCGGACGCTGGGCACTCTGGCGCTGGTCATGTGCGGGGGCTCCCGGGCGCCGGTTCACCCCGGGCGATCTCGGCTTCGTCGAGGACCTGGCCGCCCGGGCGGGCGCGGCCATCGACAACGCCCACGCGCACCGGGCCCGCACCGAGCAGGCCGACTCCCTGCAGCGCTCGCTGCTGCCGCCCCGGCCCCCACGGATCCCGGGCGTCGACGTGGCCGTGCGCTACCGTCCGGTGGGCGGCGGCATCGTCGGCGGTGACTTCTACGACATCTTCCCGGTCGGCCCCGGCCCGGCCGGCACGCCCAGATGGGGGCTGCTCGTCGGCGACGTGGCGGGCAAGGGGGTCGAGGCGGCGGCCATGACGGCGCTGGTCCGCTACACCGGCCGGGCGGCCGCCCGCGACGACGCCAGCCCGGCGGCCGTGCTGGCCAAGTGCAACGACGCCGTGCTGGCCAGCGAGACGGGCGAGGACACCGAGGGCGAGCGCTTCGTCACCATGATCTCCGCGGTGGTCGAGCCCGGCCGGTCTCCGGGGGGCCCCGCCGGAGGGGTCCGGTTCGCCTGCGGCGGCCATCCGCTGCCGGTGCTGCGCGCGGCGGACGGGTCGGTGGCGGACGTCGGCGTCCCGGGTACGGCAATGGGGCTGCTCCCCGAGCCGTCGCTGACCGAGGTGGAGGTCGCCCTGCAGCCGGGCGACACCCTGGCGTTGTTCACCGACGGCCTGCTCGAGGCCCGCTCGCCGGCCGGCGACTTCGCGCCGCAGCTGCTGGACCAGGCACTGCGCGCCTCGGCGGGCAGCGACGCCGAGGCGACCGCCCGGGCCGCGCTGGCCGCCGTCGACGCGTTCGAGCGGGGACGGCCCCGCGACGACCTGGTCCTGGTCGTGCTCGGCATCGCCGGGACGCCGAGCGGGTGCCGGTCGTCGTGCGCGACGTGCCCGCCCTGCTGCTCGTGCAGCTGCACGAGCACATCGACGAGCTGCTGCGGGAGCTCGAGCTGGTGCGGCTGGGGGCGCGGCAGGGCAGTGCGGACTTCGCCTATCCCCAGCGCCTGCTGGTGCTGGTGGAGGACGTGCTGAACCGCTGCGCGGGCGCCAGGGAGGCGAGCCGCGAGCAGCCCGAGCGGGCGCTGGCCCGGGGCGAGGAGCAGGTCACGGTCATCCTCGAGCTGCCCAGGACGGCGGCGGTGGCCGCCGAGCAGCTGCTGGAGCTGTTCGAGGAGATCGAACGCCGCGCCACCGACGGCGAGCTGCTCACCCTGCCGCCTTCCCACGAGGTGCGGGCGTTCGGGCGCTGGTTCGCCGCCGAGCTCGCCGGCCAGCTCGCCAGCCGGCCCGTCGGCGCGCCGAGGTCGGGGTTCGGCGGTGGCGCCGGCGAGCGGCAGGAGCGGGTGGGTGGTGGTGTGCTGCCGGTCGGCGGGCCAAGGCCGCTCGC
>JBIOYL010000178.1:0-2874 GCA_044870185.1 Actinomycetes bacterium
CCCCGCGCTGGCCGCCGGCAACACCGCGGTGGTGAAACCGGCCACGCAGACCCCACTCACCGCCCTCCGCCTCGCGGGACTCTTCTCGGCCGTCGGCTTCCCGCCGGGCGCCTACAACGTGGTGCCCGGACCCGGCGCCCAGGCGGGCGCCCACCTGGTCCACCACCCTGGTGTCGACGCCATCACCTTCACCGGCTCGGTCGAGACCGGCCGCGCGGTCATGCGGGCGGCCGCCGACCACATCAAGCCTCTCGTGCTGGAGCTCGGCGGGAAATCCCCCAGCCTCATCCTGGGCGACGCCGACCTCGGCCTCGCCACCCGCGAGGTGATCAAGGGCATCTACGCCAACAGCGGCCAGTTCTGCAACGCGAGCTCGCGTGTGATCGTCGATGCCCGGGTCAAAGACAGCGTCATCGAGCAGCTGGTCAACCTGTCCGAGCAGCTCCGCGTCGGCCCCGGGATCGACAATCCGGACATGGGCCCCCTGATCTCCGCGGCCCAACTGGACCGCGTTCTCGACTACATCGAGGCCGGCATCGAACAGGGCGCACGATGCCTCACCGGCGGCGGCCGGCTCCGTGGGCTCGAGCACGGCTACTTCGTCGCCCCCACCGTGTTCGACCAGGTCGACCCCGAGTCGCGCATCGCGCAAGAGGAGATCTTCGGCCCGGTGCTCGCCGTCCTCACCGTCGACGGCGAGGACCAGGCCCTCCAGGTGGCCAACGGCGTCAAGTACGGGCTCGCCGCCGGCATCTTCACCAACGACCTCAACCGAGCCCTCCGCCTGGCGAAGAACCTCAAGGCCGGGCAGATCTACGTCAACGAATACTTCGCAGGCGGCGAAGAAACCCCGTTCGGGGGCTACAAGCAGAGCGGCTACGGCCGAGAGAAAGGCCTCGCCGCCCTGGAGCACTACACCCAGATCAAGAACGTCGCCGTACGACTACATTGAAAACAATAGCTTGGCGGCCGGATCGTCGGTCCTTCGATAAGGTGTGCGGTGTTCGCGTTCTGGCATGGCAAGACCATCCGACGAGACTCGAATCTGGCTGTCGGATCGGGTCACTCGGCTCGCCCAGCTCTACACCAGCCGTGTGGTGAACCCTGGTAGATGTAGTGTTCCAATCGGCCCCACCGATTCGGTCTCCCACGCGACATGCCGACGTCCAACGATGGTTGAGCTAGCGGGGTCCGGACAGCAGCGGCATATCAGGGCAGCCGAGCGGCTCGGCTCCTCGCCGGCCTCCAGCGGCGTCCACTCCGTCTCGGTCGTCAGGGGCAGCGGTCCGTCGAATACCAAGGTGCGCATCGGCGTGCCTCCGCGGGCTCGAGGCGGCAGGGTCGCGGTCAACGGCGTCTCCGCCAGGACCGGTGCGAGGGCGTAGGACGTCGCCTGGCTCGCGCCTGCCGCGGTAGCGTTGGCCGGGGCTCGCCGCAGCATACAGCCCGGAGGCGGCAAGCGTGTCCGTTCTCGGACGGCCGACGGGCGTGGAGCCGCCCTGCGCGTCCGCGGTTGCCTAGTTGTGGTTAGCCTGAATCGGTGCTGGCGTGGACCGGCTGGACCGTCGGCTCCCTTTGGACCGCCGGGTGGCTGGCTGGCTTGCCCTTGACACTGTTCGGCACTGGCTGCTATTAGTATGTGCCTAACGATCATTAGGCAGCGTCCACGTAGGCGTCGGTGGGCCGGTGCCCCGTCCCCAGGCACGCCGGCCGTCCCTTCGACGTCGAGGAGCAACGATGCCAGCGGCGCCTGACACGCCGGGTTCCGGCGCTTCAGGGTCGGGCCCGTCGCCCACCGGAGCACCACGCTCCGGCCACCAGCGTCCCAAAGGCGGCCCCCGGCCGGACTCGCCGGCTGCCTGGCGGACGTGGCCGAGCTGTTGGCGCTCCCGTTCAGGCTGGGGGGTTGGCCGCCCAGTGTCAGCGCCGCGCGGGCGCGGCGCGGTCCCGAGGAGGCACGAGCTGCGCCGCCTGGGGCTCAGCCGCCGCCCGCCGGTGCCGAGGCGGCCGAGTTGACCAGGAAGCTCGGTGAGCTGTGGGGCCTGTGGCTCGAGCAGCTCCAGCGGCTGGGCGAGCCCGCCGCCGAGGCCCTCTGGCGAGCCCCAGGGCACGCCGCGGCGGCGACCCGCGGCAACAGCGCCGAGCTGGCCCGGTTCGCCTGCCTCGTGTGGGACGCCTACGCGCCGATGCTCGAGGGCCTGCTGCGCAGCCCAGGCATCGGTCCCACCCGCGAGCTCAACGAGAAGCTCCTGCACGCGGTCGACGCCTGGCTGCGGGCGGCCCGCGCGAGCGTGGACTGGCAGGCCATCATGGCCACCACCTGGATGCGGTCCTGCCAGGCGTTCCTGCAGGAGTTCGCGGAGCGCTCGGCCCGGGGGTGGGCCCCGTCGACGCTGCGGCAGCTCAGCGACCTGTACATGGAGGTCGCCGAGCGGGTCTTCACCGACGCGTTCGCCACCGAGGAGTACACGCTGGCGCAGGCGAAGGCGGCCAACACCGCGCTGGCCTACCGGCTGCGCGAGCAGCTGGTCGCCGACGTGCTGCTGAAGGCGACCCCGCTGCCCAGCCGGAGCGAGGTCGACGAGGCCCACCGACGCCTCTACGAGCTCGGCAAGGAGGTCAAGGCGCTGCGCCGGGAGCTGCACGAGTTCAAGGCGCGTCAGCCGCAGGCGGCGGCCGAAGGGACGGACGTGCGATGAGCGCACCCTTCCCCTGGCTCGACCCTCGGGCCAACCTGTCTGATCTGGCCGAGCTCGCCGCCAAGCTGGTCAAGGGGTTCGAGCAGCTGTCACAGCTGTGGGCCGAGGACGTCACGGTGGGCGCGACGCCCAAGGAGGTGGTCCACCGCGACGGCACGACGTCGCTGTACCGCTA
>JBIOYL010000179.1:0-2641 GCA_044870185.1 Actinomycetes bacterium
CCGCACGTAAAGCATAAAGCGCTCTACTCGGCTCAGGGCAGAGGACGTTGCCACTCTCCTCGGGGAGGGCAACTCGCGCCGGTTGTCAGGAAGGGAGGTCGGGTGCAGCGATCAGGAAGGCTGGACAGCCTGCCCATGCTGCCGAAGGAGCTGCCGGTACATGATGATGAGCAGCTCCTGACCGTGCTCCCCGAGGCGCGTGTCACGGCGGATGGCCTCTATCACGTCCAGGCTAGTCTTGTCGTCTCCGCTTGCAATCGGCAGGTAGCCGAGCAGCCGGGACAACGCACCGGGATCCAGCTCCAGGGCACGCTCCAGGTCCGGAACCTTGGCGGGGAGGGGCAGCGAACGCCCGTTCTCCCACTGCGCCGCCGCCGACTTGCTGACGCCCGCAGCACTACCAAGCGCGTTCAGGGACAGCCGTCGTCGCGTGCGCGTCTCCCTGAGGACCCGGCGAAATTCCTCCTTCTGCGCTGCGGTCGGCAAGCCCCCTGCTCCCTGATCGGCGCCATGTCTGCTGGAAGTATCGCGTACCTCGCGGGCGGGCGGGTACGGCTGCTGCACGGTTCGTGCTCTCTTGTGGACGGATCGTCCTCAATGCTTTACGATCCGTCTGTTATGCCTCACTGCGAGAGGTGCCGTCATGGCTGAGCCTCGCGCTGCGCAGCCGGCCACTGCGGCGTCTGAGCCGTGCGTTATCCCGCACCGCCAGCTTTCGCGGGCGGTGCGGGAGGCGCCACGCCTACATCGGCGGCGGCCCGAGGCGCCCGCCGCCGACCTGGCGTCCCTCGCGCGAGAGCGGGCCGTGCAGTCCAGGCGCGCCCAGGGCTTTCCTGACCATATAACCGACGCGGCGACGCTCGATCAGGTCGCCCAGCTCGTGCTCACGGACCGGCCGCCCGCGTGGGCGGCTCGGCCACCGCCATAACCGCCGGAGCGACGACTGGTGCGCACCACCGCCTGGTTCGCTGCCAGCAGGAAGGACCCCGGAAGACGGCCTCGGGGCGCACCACCGCCCCGAGGCCACGCACCCAGGAAGGACCCATAGATGCGTCACGAGCGTACCCCGACACTCCCGGCAGGTCACCCCTCGAAGAAATGGTGCCCGGCTTGCCAGCAGGTCAAGCCCATCTCCGAGTTCTACGTCACCGTCGCTGGCCGCCACTCGGGCTGCTGCAAGGCATGTCAGCGGGTGGCATCGCGCACTTCGCGGCTGCGTCGGCAGGCCGCGGTGCGGCTGCTGGCATCGGCCCACCCGGAGGAGTGGGCCGATGCGCTGCGCCAAGCCCGCGAGGAGCGGCAGGGCCGCCAGGAGGGCGATGCCGTGTGAGCAGCGATGCTTCGCGGGCGGCTGCGCGCCCCGCGTCAAACGCCAGGGTGGTGGCGCCCGTGGTTGAGGTGCCGACTCCTCCCGTCCCACGGACACGCCCGTGGGACGCTGGCCCCGAGGTCACGGCGCGGGATGCGACCGCGCTTCGCTGGATCGCTGAGCAGTACACCGCTCGGCTGGACGTGGCCGCTGCACTGCTCGGCCGGCTGTCCCCAGCCGACCCTCGCACGCCTGGCCGGCTTGGAGCGCGCACGCTGCGGCAGCGGTTGGAGCGGTGGGAGGTTGCCGGCTGGGCCATGCGACGCCGCATGCTCGGCCACACCTGGGTGCTACCGACCCGAGCCGGGCTGCGGCTGGCCGGCCTGGCGTTCGACCAGTGGACGCCGGCCCTTGACCGGCTCGATCACCATCATGCCGTTGCCGTGGTTCGCCTGGCCCGCGAGCCCACTCCCGGCCAAGGCGGCTGGGTGTGCGAGCGGGCGCTGTGGCGCCGCCGCGGCAAGGCCAGCTGGCACCTGGCCGACGGCGCCCTGCCCGCCCCGGTGCCCACCAGCTGGCAGGGCATCAGCGAGGCGTGGGAGCTGATCGAGGTCGAGCTCCACCAGAAGCCGCGCCCACGGCTGCTGGCCGCGCTCCAGACCCGCCCGCCGCACACCGCCCGGATCACCTACTACGTCCCGGCCAGGCTGCAGGCGGCGCTCAGCGCGCAGCTTGCCGGTGTGGTGCGGGAGCTGGGAGGGCGGCCCGAGGTCCGGGTCGAGCTGCTCCCACCGGTGGCTGGGCCCAGCCATGTGCCTACGGGGGGTGGGGCGGCGTGAGCTGGCAGCCAGAGGACCCGCGCGGCTGGAGTGGCTGGGCGCCTCCCGATCCCCGCCGGAACGGTCACCGACCGGGCTGGGGGTGGGGGGCTGGCCGGCGGCCGCTGTACGACAACCAGCTTGGCCACCGCCTGCCCTCCGGCGGCCCACCCGCCCCCGGCCAAATGGCCATGTGGCTCGCCCTGACCCTGTTCGCGTTCAGCCCGTTGACCCTGTTTGCGTGGGTCGCCGGCCAGGCCCTTCTACGCGCCACCGGACTGCGTTGGTGGAAACTCGTCCTGGCCTCCCTCACCGCCCTGGCCGCCGTCATCGCCATCGAAGGCGGGATCGGCCCGGCGCTGGCCCACCACTTCGCCGGCTACCTGTGGGTCCTGCGCCAATACGGCCAGCCAGCCATCCACCTGCCCGTGCCCGGCGCGTTCCTCATCCCCCAGATCCCGCTCAGCATCCCTACCGGGCTGCTGGCCGCGGCCCTCAACGTGGCCAGGCGACC
>JBIOYL010000180.1:0-2051 GCA_044870185.1 Actinomycetes bacterium
GGCGGATCTCCGCCCAGTCCTCCACAGACAACACCTGCTTCCTCCCTGGCTCGACTCGAGCCAGGATCCCAGGAGGGGTCAACCTTCAGCCGTCGTCTGGGGGTCAGTTTTCACGCGTCGCCGACACACCGTGGGCCTCCGCCGTCCAATCGAGCGGCCACTTGACCGGTCCGGTCGGTTGGGCACGCGGTGAACGGCCCCGGGCGACCGGCGGACAGCGGGAGGCGGCGGCCTCCCCGCATCTCGACGAGTCGCGGCCTCGGGCGGCGGCCGGCCGGGAGGCCGGCGCCGCCCACCTGCGTGGCGGCGGACTACCCGCCAGGCTCCTGGTCGGCTGGTCTGGTGTCGGCGTACGTGAGCCGCTTCTCCAACGACACCACCGAGCCCACCTCCGGCAGCAGCCGGAGGCCGACCCGGTCCATCAGCGCCCGCATGACGAACATCCCCTGCCCGTGCTCGGCCATGCCATCGGGAGCGCTGCCGGCCAGCTCCTGAGCGAGGGTGCCGGAAAGGCCCCGGCCACCCTGACTGACCTGGAGCAGGCACCGCTCGGCGTCCAGGTGGAGGCGCACCTCGTACTCGGCGGCAGGGTCGCCGTGCTGCAGCACGTTGGTGCACGCCTCGCTCAGGGCGACCTCGACGTCGTGGGTGCACTCCTCGTCCACGCCGATGCTGCGCATGCCTGCCCGCAGGACATGGCGGGCGACGGGGACCGAGCGCTCGTCGCGGGGCAGCGACAGGGCGAGCTCAAGCTGCACGGCGTGTCCTTCTCGATTCCGACCGTGGGTGGCGTGCTCGCCCTTCTTACCCACGACCCCCCGGTGGCCAACCGCCACGGCCACGCGATCCTCCTCATCGGTCGTCCACCGGTCAGCGCCCCGGGGCCGCACCGCATGCCTTCATGTCGATGGTCAGTCGGGATCGATGCGGCGCACCGACAGCAGCTCCAGGCCCAGGTCGCGGACCTTGGCGAGCAGGCCGTGCAGGGCCGCCTGGTCGGCGACCGGCCCGGCAATGGTGGTCTGGCCGTGCTCGTCGCTGGTGACCCGCAGGCCGTCGAACCAGGCCGCCCAGCCGCCGTCCAGGACGCCGTTGACGCGGATCTCGTAGTGCACTCGCGGTTCCGTTGCGGATCACCTCCGGCGGTGGAGCAGCGTGCCAGCAGGGCGAA
The DNA here is from genome assembly GCA_044870185.1 of Actinomycetes bacterium. Classification (GTDB taxonomy): domain Bacteria; phylum Actinomycetota; class CALGFH01; order CALGFH01; family CALGFH01; genus JBIOYL01. Next base: position 1,172 of record JBIOYL010000180.1, read on the forward strand.
GGCGGCCAGCAGGATGCCGATGCCCGACGGCCTCCGTGGTTCGTTGTTCGTTTGGCTGGCACACTACGGACGAGCGCGGGCTGGGTCGTCACCCGAAGGTGGGAACGGGGGTGGAATCTTCACGTACCTGGTCGCGGGCTGCGGCTACCACCGACCACCCTCGTAGAATGGTCCACCCAGGAACTCCTGTGTCGTCGGACGGGCACCAGCCGGTGAGATACTAGTGGCCAAGCCGCCCACGATGAGCCCTCCCGAGCCCATGGTCGCCGAGCGGGATGCGCTGCTGGCCACCAAGCTGCACCTGCCGCGCCCGCGACCGGGGTTGGTGCCACGCCCGCGGCTGGCCGAGCGCCTGACCGAGGGGATCGCACGCGAGCTGGTGCTGGTGTGCACCCCCGCGGGCTTCGGCAAGACGACCCTGCTGGCCGACTGGGCCCACCACAGCCGGCGGCCGGTCGCCTGGCTGTCACTGGACCAGGCCGACAACGACCCGGCCAGGTTCTGGCGCCACGTCGCCGCCGCGCTGGACGGGTGTGTGATGCGGTCTGTGGCCGCGCCGACAGCCAGGCGCTGCTGGAGCGCATCGAGCGGGCCAACCTGTTCCTGGTGCCGCTGGACGCGGTGCGCGGCTGGTGGCGCTACCACCAGCTGTTCGCCGAGCTGCTGCGCGCCCGGCTGGCCCAGGCCCGCCCGGAGCGGGTGCCCGAGCTGCACCAGGCGGCGGCCTGGTGCGAGCAGCACGGGCTGGCCGACGACGCCATCGGGCATGCGCTGGCCGCCGGGGATGCCGTCTGGGCGGCGCGGCTGCTCGAGCGGCACTTCGACGCGGTGCTGCGGCGCAGCGAGGGCGCGACGCTGCGCCGCTGGCTTGCCGGGCTGC
>JBIOYL010000181.1:0-8099 GCA_044870185.1 Actinomycetes bacterium
GGCAGCGATCTCACCAGGTCCCTGACGGGGCCCGGGAGGCGACGGCCGTTGGTGCCAATGGGTTCACGCATGGAGGTGGCGGGCCGAATGGGGTCGGATTCGCTGCGTGAAAATCGGCGCTAACGTGTCGCTTCGACCTTCACGTCGGAGAGCAGGACGGCCGTTTCCTGCCGGAGCACGTCGGGGATGGAAGCAATCCTGCGCCAAGTGGTAGAGGTCGTTGAACACGCAGCCGGCGACCGCCAGGTGGAGCAGGTGACCGCCTGTGAGCGGTTGGGCTTGGATCTGGATGCCGTCTGCCCGGTGGTGTTGCAGGACGATCTCCGAGAGGGGACGGCGTGCTCGGCGGCGCGGTCCGCCGGGACCGAGCGGATCTGGACGTCGTAGCTTCCCGCCACGGGCCTCTCCCTCCCCTGACTGCGGGACCCGCTGACCTCGGCTGCCCGATCCCCCGCGAGGCGGTAGACATCAGCAACGGAACCTATCCTGGGCCATCGCTCCTGGCCACAGCGATTTGCGACTGCCGGCACCGGCCCGGCTGGCGAGCCGGATCGAAGTCGACAAGGCAAGCGGGTTCCGGAGCCACAGGACACCCTTGGAGCAGTCGATGCGCACCCTGGTCTTCGTCCACGGCCGCAACCAGCAGGGTCGCGAACCCGACGCGTTGCGGCGGCGGTGGGCCGCCGGCCTGAACAAGGGACTGACGGCAGCCAGCCGAGACCCGTTGAACACCGCCGCGATCCAGGCGATCAGGTTCCCGTTCTACGGCGACGTGCTGTGGGCCGCGGTGGTGCAAGCCAGGGCCGCGGTCCCCGACGCCGCCGCCCTGGACGCCGTGCAGCAAGTCGATCCTGGGCTACCCGACGCGGTCAACCGCCGCCAGGTCGCCGTGCTGCAGGCCATGGCCCACGAGCTGGGCCTGCAACCCGCCGTGGCGCCGGAGGCGGCGTTCGGGGTTCCCACCTCGGCGCTGCTGCGCGGCCTGCTGGAATGGGTGGCCAACCATTCCGGCGTGGACGAAGCCGTCATCCGAGGCTTCTTGCGCGACGTCTCGGCCTACCTGGAGCTGCCCGGCTGCCGCGCTGCGGTGGAGGACGTGGTGCGCCCGGCGCTGCTCGCCGGCGGCGACGGCGTGCTGGTTGGCCACAGTCTTGGCGGGGTGGTCTGCGCCAGCAGCTCGCCGTCGCCAACCCCCGTTCCTACGAACACTCCATCGAGCACTACCTCGCCCATCCCGAGGTCGCCACGATCATCGCCGACGCCCTGGACGGAACGGCCTGGCCTCGGGGGTGAGGCACCGATCCATGACATCCCCCCAGGACGGACGCCTGCATGCTGTCTGCGCAGCTCAGATCGGCGGCGGAGCTTCGCAGTCCTGCCTGGAATGCTGTCGTGGTCGCGCAGCATGGGTTGCTGGGGGACGAGGGAATGGACAGCCCGGTCAGCACTGTCCCGGTTCAAGGGTGTCGGGGGTGACGCTGATTCTGGCCTTGTCGTCTTCCAGGATGAGTTGGATGTACCCGACCGGCTTACACCTGACCTCGAAGCCGATCAGCGCGTCGCCGACCGTCCTGGGGCTCACCAGGTTGGGGGTCGGCGCGTAGCACGTCGCTTTGAACTCCCGCTGACCGACCACAAGAGAGCTGTACCGCCAGTCCCCGTGATACTGATAGTCCGGCGTGGCATTCTCCATGCTGGTGGCCAGGGACACCTGCCACGTTCCCTCGTGCGCACGCCAGCGGGCGCTTTTCACCCTGAACAGCAGCGAACCGTTCGGGAGCTTCTCCTCGCCGGTCGGGTCGTTGCCGAGCGCAATCGGACTCCAGCCCGCCCGTCGGCGGCGCGCAGGACGCGATCCGTTCTCCGAGCCACCCTGCCCGCCGGTGCCCGATCCCCTCCCGGTGCCCGATCCCCTCCCGGGGCCCGGCCCCCACCACCACGCTGCCGCACCCACCACCATCAGCGCGACCGCCGCCGCAGCGGCAACCACCCAGCGGCGGCTCCGCTTGGCCGGCACCGCCGGCTCGCCGCGCAGCGAGCGCACCAGGCCGTCGACGTCCTGGTGCCAGGTCTCGTCGTGCAGCACCACGGCCTGCCGCTGGGCCAGCCCCTGGAGCGCAGCGGGCAGGTCGATGGCCGCCGGCAAGGCTGCACCGCCGACCAGGACCGGGACGACACGGACATTGCGGTGCAGCGCCCTGGCCAGCTCCAGGCGCACGTAGTCGTCGGCTTCGAACAGGCGGGGGGCGCCCTGCGGGGTTGCCGCGGTCAGCCAGCCCGGGCCGATGACCGCCAGGACCGCGTCACAGGCGTCCAGGGCGCGATCGATCGCCACCGTGTAGTCCTGGCCGGGGGCAATGGCGGTCACGTCCTGGAACACGCTCTTGGCGCCCAGGCGCTGGCGGAGCGCGTCGGTCAGGCGCCCGGCATACCCTCCGACATCACCACGCCGGTAGCTCAGGAAGATCTGCACCGCACGCCCATAGCTCATCCGACCGGCACACCGGTCGCCCCCTCGCAAGCATGCTATGGCCAGCCGGTTGGCGCAGACAAGCTCGGCTCGAGCTGCTGAACACACCGGCCGTGGAGACCTCCACGGCCCGGCTGCCGTATCGCGAGCTGCTCCGGCTGTGCCGGGGAAGCCTCACATCCCAGCTTGGTGATGGGGCCACCAAGCTGGAGGTTGCTTCGGTGGTCGGTGGGCGTTGATGATCGGCCGAGCGACCTGATCCACTGCAGCCGGCACTTCCGGCAGCAGCGACCGGAAGGGAACGAAATGGCACGTCGCGAGGACGGACCAGGACCGACGCGACCAATCGAGGCCGTGCCCGCTCCCGCCCCGGAGGACCCGACCTGGGAGCGGTTGGAGGACCAGATCGGCTGGTACGACCGCAAGAGCGCCGACAGCCAGCGCCGCTACAAGTGGCTGAAGCTGCTCGAGCTCGCGGTTGCCGCGGCGCTGCCGGTCGTGGCCGCCCTGCACAGCCCCATCTGGGTGACCGGCGGCCTGGCCGCGGTGATCGTCGTCCTGGAGGGCGTCCAGCACCTGTACCAATTTCAGGAGCACTGGATCACCTACCGCTCAACGGCCGAGGCGCTGAAGCACGAGCGCTACCTGTACCTGGCCGAGGCCGGACCGTACATGAGCAAGGATCGGCATGGCCAGCTGGCGGAGCGGATCGAGGGTCTGATCTCCCAGGAGCACGCCAAGTGGACCGCCAGCCACCAGGAGCCCCGTGCTCGTTCAGAGGAACGATAGGCCCGCATGGCCGGGCTGCGGCGCAGCACGGCATTGCCCTCCGCGGTAACCGGGGCAGGCTTGAGATTGCCGCCGACGGCGGCACGGGCCAAAAGGGTTGCCAGGCAGATCAAGCAAAGCAAGCAGCCCAGGCCGCTGGGCCTGGGCTTTTGGTGCGCGCCGCCTGGCCGGCTTGGGCCTCCTGGAGCGGCCCTGGTGCGTGACCAGGCGAGCAGGTCGACGTACCAAGGCAGGACGGAGCACCGCTTGTGATCCTCGGTCGGCCGTTGTCCAGCCGGGCGGCGACGACCGGTCGGCTACGACAGGGTGGTGAGCAGCGCCAGACCGGGGGCCTCACGGAACACGCTGTCGTGGGCGACCAGGGGAACGCCAAGCCACAGCGCCGTCGCCGCGATCCAGCGGTCCGCCTCGTGCACGCGCTGGCTCAGCGCATGGCCACGGCGGGCGCAGGCGTCCCGCAGCTCCACGTAGGCGTTGGTGAGCCCAGGCCCGGGCCAGACGATCTCGGCGCTGGCCAGCCGCCCGTCCAGGCGACGAAGGCGCGACGCTCCCTATCCAGCCCGCCGGGCGCCGTAGCGCAACTCGGCCACCGTCACGAAGGAGATGAAGACCGCGCGCCCGACCAGGAACGGCTGGTAGGACGCGGCAAGGAGCGCACGGACCTTGAGGAGGTCGGCACCGAAGACGTTGGTGTCGACGACGACGGGGCCACCGGGGTCGCGGGAGGTCACGCCTGGGTGATCGCCGCCCAGAACGCCTCGGCCTCTTCGTCGGACAGCTCCTCGATGACCATGTCCTCGTAGGGCGGGAACGGTCGGCCACGGGCCAGCAGCTCCTGCGGAGCAACCTCCAGCGACGCCCCAGGCGCCTGCCTGCGTCCTTCGTCGTCTGCGCGCTCGACCGACATGTCACCTCCGCAACGGGTACTGCGCCACATAGTCCTCGCCGCCGCTGACGGCGAGCAGCGCCCAGCGTCTCGCAGACCCCAGCGACCCCGTCCAGTCTCCGCCCTTGGTGGATCAACCAGCCTGCATACGAACCCTCCACGCTCTGCGGAATGAGGAGCAGAGGAATAACCAGGGATGACCGGCAAGGCGAGCGGTATCCCTCCAGCCGAAGGCTGCCTACCGAGGTGCTTGCCGGAGGGTAGTCGTACAGGTCGAGTCGGAGAATCGTCCGGTGTTGCGATGCCGAGAACTATCAGTCCAGCACGGCGAAGGTGACAGATAGGGCGATCGGAACGCAGCGCCTGAGTTCTCGAGCCAGCAAAAGCGCTGGTGGACCGATTCGGCGGCACCCTCGCCGCCCGGCCGGTGTGGCTGTTCTCGAGCGGCCCAGTCGCGATCCTTCCAGGAAGATGGTCCAGAAGATGGGAGAAGATCCTGTCGATGTCGCGCAGATCCTCGCGGCGACGAAGGCCCAAGACCATCGGGTGTTCGCCGGGAAGATCGCAGGAAGAATCTGAGCTTCCCCTCGCCAGCAGCGCTGGTTGATCGCCCCGGTTCTTGGAGTTCGTCGCGGCCCGGGTGCTGCCGGATCACCTGCCAAGCTCTGCTGGTCGGTCCGTGCAAGGGCAAACAACGGCCAGGGAATGACCGGCGTCGCCGGCAACGCAAGCGCCCCAGGCCGCTGGCCTGGGCTTTTGCTGCGCGCCGCGAGGGATTCGAACCCCCAACCTTCTGATCCGTAGTCAGATGCTCTGTCCGTTGAGCTAGCGGCGCTGGCGATCCGGCCCGTGAACCGCCGGTTCGCTGCCTTGGGTCTCCTGGAACCTGGCGCGCCGCTCTGGGGCATCCGACTACGCCAGGGATCCGGAAGGGCGGACGCCAGGGTAGCGGATCTCGTCGGTTCCTTCGAGCGACATCTGCGGCCCGCCACACGTTCTCATCGAACAGGGGCGAGCTGGACGAAGCGGCGCTGGCGACCACGCCGGTCAGTGCGTGGCGTTGCGCCGATGGTAGGTATGGGCGTCCGCCCGCACGCGCTCGGCGACCCGGCGCACGTGCGCGGCCAACCCGCGGTAGTGGTCGGCGTCGAGTCCGCCGCGGGCGGCCAGGTCGCTGTGGATCTGCGCCATGGCTTCGGCCACCCGCGCGAGCTGATCGGCCGCCTCCGCGAGCTCCTCGCCCACCACCCTGGACCGTTTCCGGGCCCGGGTGAGCCGGGTGGCGCTGTCGCCCGGCCGCTCGGCATGAGCCGGGTGCGGCTCGGAACGCTTCGTGGAATCCACTGCCATCCTTGCTCCGCTCGCAGCCTAAACGCGGCGTGTCCGATGGTCCCTACAGGGAAAGGCTCCGTGCTGCCAAGGGGCGAAGGCATGCACCGGCAGGCCGGTTGCGCCGGTGACAGCCTTGCGGCAGCACGAGACCGCTGCCTTGCGGAGGAGTTGGTACCCCGGCGGCGCGCACTCACACATTTCTCAGGAACGGCGCCGAGACCGGCGGGGCCAGCGGGCCGCTGCTCGGTGCGGATGGGCATCCGTGGGGCGGCGGCGCCTGGCGGAGGCAGTGCGATTCGAACGCACGATGGGGTATCAGCCCCAAACCCGCTTAGCAGGCGGGCGCCATAGACCAGACTAGGCGATGCCTCCACTGTCGCCCAAACCGGCCGGCCTGGGCGGCCTGGGCGGCCACAGTGTAGGCAACTTCTGGGTGGGCGGCCAAGCGGCGCATGGCCGCCGCGGCGGCCGCTCGGGCATGATGCGAGAGCAGCCGCTGGTCATGCAGGAGCGGATGGTGGAGGACGCCTCGCCACGGTTCCCGCCGGGGACGCCTCGGCGCCGGCTCGGGAACTTCCGCAGCCCCGAGCTGGCCGCCCGGGTGCGCGAGGTGCTGGCGGACGCGGGGATCCCGTCCGATCTCGAACCCGACCCCGACCGCCCGGAGCTGGTCGGGCGCCTGCTCGATCGGCTCGTGCGGCTCGCCGGCGCCAAGGGCAACCGGCTCTGGGTGCCCCGCGCGCGCTTCCGGGATGCGGTGCGGGCTCTGAACGCGGCACGGCGGCGAAGGGAATAGGCTTCGCATACCACTCGGGTACGCGGCAAAGGACGGGCCATGGACGCGCTCTCGTTCCTCCGGGAGGACCACCGCAACCTCCAGCAGCTGTTCGAGCAGGTGGAAGGGTCGGCGTCCGAGACGACACGCGGCGAGCTCGTCGAGCAGATCAGGTCGGCCACCCGGCGCCACCTCGACGTGGAGGACGGCATCTTCTACCCGGCCTTGCGGACCAGGGCCGAAGGCGACAGCGCCGACCTGGCCGCCCGGGCGCTCGAGCAGCATCGTCGCATCGGCGCACTGCTCGCCGAGCTGGACGGCGTCCATCCTGGCGACCAAGCGTTCGACGCGAAGCTGCGGGCGCTCCTCACGCAGACCCGGGCACACATGGACATCGAGGACACCGGCGTGCTGACCGCCGCCGAGGCGCTGCTGCCCGACGACGAGCTGGTCGACCTCGGCCGCCGCATGGACGAGCGCGCCCGGGTGATGGCCGCTCAGGACGAGCTCACCGAGGCGGTGACCCGGCCGCTGCCGGCCCGGGAGATGGCGGTCCTGGCCGGCGCGGCCGTGCTCGGGCTCGTGGTGCTGCGGCTGCTCGGCCGCCGGCGCCGCAGGGGAGGCAGCGTCGTGCTCGGCCGGGACACGGTGCGGCGGCGGCGCTGAGACCCGCCTGGTGCCGCGTCGTCCTCGAGTGGCTTGCGGGCGACCAGCCGCTCCACCGTGCCGAGCTTGGACCGCTCCCGCTGCTCGATCTGGAAGCCCTCGGCCTGCACCTGCAGCAGGGGTCGTCGCAGCTGATGTTCACCGGTGGCGCGCAGGGTGGCCGCCTCCAGCAGCCACTGCGAAGGCTGGGGAGCCGGGCGCCTGCGTGCCCGGCTCCCCGGCCTGGCGGTGGCCTACCCGCGGTTGAAGGGTGGGATGTAGGGGTTGGTGCCGCTGTAGAGGCCGGCGGGGTTGGGGTACCACAGCCACACGTGCAGGGTCACCAGGTCCGGGTGCCAGAAGTTGAAGGCGGCGCCGGTCTGGGGGCTGCGCTTGGGGCACTTGTCCTGCGAGGACGCGAACACGAAGGTGCCGTCGGCGTAGTGGCAGGCGGCGCCGAACGACCCATAGGTCGCACCCGGCAGCGGTGGCGTCGCCGGCTTGGCGGTGAAGACCCACTCGAAGGCCCCGAGCTGCCAGGAGTCACCGTGGTGCTCGTACACCAGGATCGGGGGCCTGGTGACGTCGAAGCCCTGGATGGTCGGGTTGAGGAAGTGGTAGCCCATGTCGGGGATCATCCGGGTGAGGATCTGGTAGCCGGCGGCCTTGGCGGCCGGCAGACTGGTGGCGTACCTGGCGGTGGCGAGCCGGGCCCGGGCGAGCTGGCCGGCCAGCTTTGGCTGGTAGCCCCGCTGGACGCGGCCATGGGGTGCTGATGGGCTGCGGTCGCGCTCGCCGGCGCCGCCGCCACCGCGGTGGTCCGGCTGGACCCGGCCGCCGCACCGCGGACCGCCAACACGGCGATGGTGAGCAGCGCCACGCCGAGCGCGACGACGATGATGCGTCGCATCGTGTCTCCTTCGGGTCAATGGTGGAAGTACGGGTCGAGCACCCGCACTTCGGAGATCCAGTCGACCGGCAGGCCGTTGCGCTCGGCGGCACTGCGGATCGCCTCGGGTTGGGGCCGTCGTAGACGCAGAAGGTCCTGCTCCTATCACCGGTGACGTAGGAGTGGATCCAGGTGACGCCTGAGACGAAACTCGGATCCCAGCTGTGGTGCGCGGTAGCGTCCCGGCGAAGCCGGGAACTGGTGTGTGGGCGTGGTGGGGTGGCTTGCCGGCGGGGTGTGGCTGCGGCAGGCT
>JBIOYL010000182.1:0-12231 GCA_044870185.1 Actinomycetes bacterium
ACGTCGGCGACGCCGATGACGTCGCCGGCCTGCAGGCGGTCGACGCCGCGGACGGCGGGCACGTCGACCAGCCAGCCGCGGGTGACGATCTGGGGAATGGTCTCGGCACCCAGCCGGTTGGTGCCCCAGGGCTCGGCGAGCTCGGCGACGGTCCAGCCGTTGTAGCCGCGGTCGCCGATCTGCAGGTGGTTGAGTGCGTCGAGGTGGGTGCCGAGCTGGGTGGTCGCGGAGACGAGCTCGATCACCCAGTTGACATTGTTGTCGCCCAGCCCGGTCGGACCCGTGCCGTCCGGGTCGGCGTTGACGTGGTGGGCGGTGGTCACCAGCAGCTGGCGGAAGTGGCGGCCGGGGAAGACGGGGACGTGCTCGTCGAGGATGCGCCCGAGGTCGTAGAGCCGGCCGTCGCGCACCAGCGCCAGGGCTTGGCGGCGCTTGGCGTCGGTGATGTGGTTGAGCATGCCGTGCTGGTCGTCGGCGCCGAACGGTGACGGCCACCAGTGCTCGTCGACGGTCACGAGGTCCTGCCTTTCACGCGGCGGCGTTCACGGTGGCGGTTCACTCCGACGACCAGGGCTCGCGGAAGTCCGCGTACAGGGTCAGGCCGCCGTCGACGAACAGCGTCTGGCCGGTGATGTAGGCGGCGTCGTCGGAGGCCAGGAAGCAGGTGATGCCGGCCATCTCGTCGGCGGTGCCGGCGCGGGCCATCGGGATGTGCCGTTGGACCTGCTCCCGCTTGACCGGATCGTCCACCCAGGCCCGGTTGATCGGCGTGATCGTGGCGCCGGGTCCGATGCCGTTGACCCGGATGCCCCGCTCGGCGTACTCCAGCGCCAGCGTGGTGGTGAGGTTCTGCATCCCGCCCTTGCTGACCGAGTAGCCCAGGTAGCCGGGCTTGGGGATGCGCTGGTGGACGCTGGAGATGTTGATCACGACGCCGGGCGTGTCGGTGGCGAGGAACCGGCGGATGGCCTGGCGGGCGCACAGGAACGCGCCGCGCAGGTTGACGGCGAGGACCTTGTCGAAGTCGCTGCTGGTCAGCTCGTGAGAGGGCCGGGAGACCTGGATGCCGGCGTTGTTGACCAGCACGTCGAGGCCGCCGAGCTCGCCGACGGCCTGGTCGACCATGCGCACCACGTCGTCTTCGCTGGAGACGTCGCCTCCGACGAGCACGTCGCGGACGCCTTCCTGCTGGACCTTGCGGACGCAGGCGTGCACCTGCTGTTCGGTGTCGGCGGCCTCCTGCGGCTGGCGCAGGTAGTTGATGGCGACGTTGGCGCCGTACTCGGCGAAGCGCACGGCGATGGCCTGGCCGATGCCGGAGCTGCCGCCGGTGACCAGCACGTTCTTGCCCTTGAGTCCTCGCATGGGTTCCTCCTCAGCTCCCGCGCCGGCTTCAGGCGCCGGGGGTGTCGGTGGCCGGGGGCATTGGCGCCGGGGTGGGCTGGCGCTGCTCGGCCTGGCTGATCGCCCAGGCGGCGTTGACCAGCCCGATGTGGCTGAACGCCTGCGGGAAGTTGCCGATCATCTCGCCGCTGGCCGGGTCGACCTCCTCGGCGAGCAGGCCGACGTCGTTGGCGAAGGCGGCGGCCCGCTCGAAGGTCTGCCGTGCCCGGTCGACCTCGCCGGCCAGCGCCTGGGCCTGGGCGAGCCAGAAGGTGCACAGCAGGAACGTGCCTTCGTCGCCCTCCAGCCCGTCGGCCGCGCGGTAGCGGTAGACCAGGCCACGCTCGTCGGTGAGCCGCTCGGCGGTCGCGTCGATGGTGGCCTTCATTCTGGGATCGTCGCCGGGCAGAAAGCCCGTGATGGCCAGCATCAGGTTGGAGGCGTCGAGCTCGCCGCTGCCGAACGCCTGGGTGAAGGCGCCGGCCCGCTCGCTCCACCCCCGGCTGAGGATCGCCTGGCGGATCTCGTCGCGGCTGCTCGTCCAGCCCTCGATGTGCTCCTTGGCGTCCAGGTGGTCGGCCAGGGCGATGGCCCGGTCCAGCGCCGTCCAGCACATCAGCTTGGAGTACAGGAAGTCGCGCGGGGTGCCGCGGATCTCCCAGATGCCCTGGTCCTGCTCGGTCCAGCGGACCGCGGCGGTGTCGGCCGCCGCCACCAGGAACCGCTTGGTGGCGTCGTCGAGCTCGCCGAGCTGGTCGACCAGCCGCTGGGCGGCACCCATGAGCTCGCCGTAGACGTCGAGCTGGCGCTGGTTCCAGGCGCCGTTGCCGACCCGGACCGGGCGGCTGTCCCGCCAGCCCGCCAGGTGGGGCAGCTCCCGCTCGGAAAGGTCGTGCTCGCCGCCGATGCCGAACATGATCTGCAGGTCGATGCCGCGGCGGAGCTGGGACGAGGCGGCGCCGGCCAGGTAGCCGAAGAACTTGTTGGCCTCGTCGGGGCAGGCGGCCACCCACAGGGCCTCCATGGTCAGGCTGGCGTCACGCACCCAGGTGAAGCGGTAGTCCCAGTTGCGCGGCCCGCCGACGCTTTCGGGCAGCGACGTGGTCGGGGCGGCCACGATGGCCCCGGTCGGCTCGAACGTCAGCGCCTGCAGCACCCGGCCGGAGTGGTGCACCAGGTGACGCCAGGGCCCCTCGTAGCTCTGGTGCAGCCGCGACCACGAGCGCCAGCCCTCGAGCGTGTCGTCCAGGCGCTGGGCGATCTCGTCCTGGCCCCACACCGACGGGGGCGGCTCCCAGCTGCGGGCGTGGTGCAAGGCGAAGCCGGCGTGCTCGCCGGCCCGCAGGGTGAGCCGCGCGCTCGCCACCGACGCGGCCAGGGCGAGCGGCACCGGCGAGGACAGCACCAGCACGTCGGCGCCGCCCCGGGCGGCCACCCCGCCGTCCACCGGCGACAGCAGCGGGTGGATGAGCCCGTACTCGGGCCGGGGCGCATAGCTGACCTCCAGCTCCACCGTACCCTCGGTGCAGGTCAGGCGGCGCAGCAGCACCCCCGGGGAGCCGGCGCCGAGCTCGTGGCCGCGGTCGTTGCGGCCCACCGCCATGGCGTCGACCAGCACGGCCGTGCCGGTCGGGGTGCGGAAGGTGGTCTCCAGCGCCATGGTCTGGTCGAGGTAGCCGCGGGTGGTCCGGGCGTCGCCGACCGGCCGGATCGACCAGTGGCCCGCGGCGTCGTCGAGGATGCGGGCGAACAGCGCCGGGCCGTCGAAGCGCGGGAAGCACAGCCAGTCGACCGAGCCGTCGCGGCTGACCAGCGCCGCCGAGCGGCAGTCCGACAGCAGGGCGTAGTCGCCGATGGGAACAGAACTCATCTCGGCTCCTTACAGTCCGTATGCCAACAGCAGATGCAGCCAGATCTCGCTGACCGTCGGGAAGGAGGGCACCGCGTGGCGCAGACGGTCGAGCGGGACCTGGCCGACGATCGCGACGGTGGCCGAGTGCAGCAGCTCCTGCAGCGCCGGCCCGGTGAAGGTGGCGCCCACGACCAGCCGGCGGGCGTCGTCGACCACGAGCTGGCCGGTGCCGGTGATGCCGTTGCCCTGCACGTAGGCGCCGGGCACGTCGGCGATGGGCGCGCGCACCACGCGCACGTCGATGCCCTGCGCGCGCGCCTCGGCCTCGGTCGGGCCGACCGCGCACACCTGCGGGTCGGTGAAGGTCACCCGCGGGACCATGCCGTGGTCGGCCACGTCGCTGACCTCGTCGCGGCCCAGGATCACGTCGGCGGCGATGCGGCCGTGGTACTTGCCCATGTGGGTGAACGGCGCCCGGCCGTTGCAGTCGCCGATGGCATACAGCCAGCCGCCGTCCACGCCGGCCGCCCGCAGCCGGTCGTCGACCGGGACGGGCTTGCCCGGCTCCAGGCCGACCGTCTCCAGGCCGAGGTCGGTCGTGGCCGGGTGCCGGCCCACCGCGACCAGGAGCTCGTCGCCGACAAGCTCCCGCCCGTCTTCGAGCACGGCCACGACCGGGCCGTCGGGACCCAGGCGGCGGGCGGCGCCCATCCTGGCCCCGGTGACCACGGTCATGCCCTCCCGCTCGAACGCGGCACGGACCTCGTCGCTGGCGAAGGGCTCCTCGCGGGCGAGCAGCCGGTCGGCGCCTTCGATGACGATGACCTGCTCGCAGCCGAGCCGCCGGAACCCCTGGGCCATCTCGGCGCCGACCGCGCCGCCGCCGAGCACGAGCAGCCGGCGGGGCAGCTCCTTGGCGCCGGTCACGCCCCGGTTGTCCCACGGCCTGACCTCGCGCAGGCCCTCGATCGGCGGGATCGCCGGCCTGGTGCCGGTGGCCAGCACGACCGCCTTGCGGGCGGCCAGCCGCCGCGGCGGGCCGGGGGTGGCCTGGTCGGCCGCCTCGACCTCGACGACGCGCTCGCCGGCCAGGCGGCCGGTGCCGCGCACCAGCTCGATCCCCTCGCTGCGCAGCCAGCCGAGCTGGCCTGCGTCGTTCCAGTTCGAGGTCATGTAGTCGCGCTGGGCGAAGGCCGCCTTGACGTCGAGCGTGCCGGTGACCGCCTCGGCGGCGCCCGGCACCCGCCGGGCGGCGGCCAGCACGTCGCCCGGGCGGATCAGGGTCTTGGACGGGATGCAGCCCCAGTAGGAGCACTCCCCGCCGACCAGCTCACGCTCGACGATCGCCACGGCCAGCCCACCGTCGGCCAGCCGGCCGGCGGCATGCTCGCCCGCCGGGCCGGCACCCACCACGATCACGTCGAACTCGTCCGCCATGCTGCGGCTCCCTTGTCGTTGTGCCTTCGGCGCCGGGCGCCGGTGTGTGCGTCCGGCGCCGGTGGTCGTTGCACCTGTGCCCTCACCGCTCCACGGCATGCGTGGTCGCGGGGAGGGTTCCTTCCTGGAGCTCGGCTCGGTCATCGGTCAGTCTCGCAGTCTCGGCCGGCCGGCGTCCGTTACAGCGGGGCCGACGGCCGGCCTCCAGCCGCGCGCCGCGGCTCAGCTCCCGGCCGGCTTCTCGGCGTGGCCGCCGAACTGCTTGCGCATCGCCGACAGCACCCGGTCGGCGAAGTCGGCCTGCCCACGCGAGCTGAACCGCTGGTACAGGGCGGCGGTCAGGACGTTGGCCGGCACGGCCTCGTCGACGGCGGCCATGACCGTCCAGCGGCCCTCACCGGAGTCGGCCACGTGACCCTCGAAGCCGGCCATGTCGGGGTCCTTGCACAACGCGTCGGCAGTCAGGTCGAGCAGCCAGGAGCTGATCACGCTGCCCCGGCGCCACAGCTCGGCCACGTCGGCGGTGTCGATGTCGTAGGCGTAGTACCGGGGGTCGCGCAGCGGCGCCGTCTCGGCGTCGGTGGTGTGCTGCTGCTTGCCGACGTTCGCCTTGCGCAGGATGCCGAGGCCCTCGGCGTAGGCGGCCATGATCCCGTACTCGATGCCGTTGTGGACCATCTTCACGAAATGGCCGGCGCCGTGGGGGCCGCAGTGCAGGTAGCCGTGCTCGGCGGCGCTTGGCCGCTGCTCCCGTCCCGGGGTGCGCGGGGCCGCGCCGATGCCGGGCGCGATCGTGGCGAAGATCGGGTCGAGGTGGCGGACCACGTCGGCCTCGCCGCCGATCATCAGGCAGAAGCCGCGTTCCAGGCCGAACACCCCGCCGCTGGTGCCGACGTCGACGAAGTTGACGCCCTTGGCGGCCAGCGTCCCGGCCCGGTCGATGTCGTCCCGGTAGTAGGAGTTGCCGCCGTCGATGACGATGTCGCCCGGCTCCATCCGCTCGGCCAGGTCCATGACCGCCTGCCCGGCGAACGCGGCCGGCAGCATGATCCAGGCCACCCGAGGGGCGGTCAGCTTGGCGACGACGTCGTCCAGCGACGCGGCCCCGACCGCGCCCTCACGCTCGAGCTGGCGCACGGCCTGGTCGCGGAGGTCGTAGACGACGCAGTCGTGGCCGCCGCGCACCAGCCGGCGGACCAGGTTGGCGCCCATGCGCCCGAGGCCGATCATTCCCAGCTGCATGCCCTGCTCCTTCGGTCGTGACGGCGTCCTTCGGCAATCCTCACCCTTGCCGGCGACGCGAGCGAGGTCGGGTGTCGGCCCCACGCCCGGCCGCGCTCACCCGTCGGCGAACCCGTCCGCCGGCCAGGGCTTGCCCGCGTAGCGTTCGATGGCCGGGCCGACCGGGGCGGCCACCCGGCCGAACAGGCCGGCCTCGACGCGCAGGACGCGGGCCGGATGCACGCGTGCGAACGGGTCGTCGCCGAGCAGCGCCGGGCGGTCGCCGTGCTCGACGACGACCGCGCCGGCGAAGTGCACGCCGTCGCGGACCAGGGTCGAGATCGCGGCACCGGACAGCCAGGCGAGCGCCGCGCGCCTGGCCTGGACCACCGCGGGGTCGTCGAACAGGGGCGCCACCTCGGGGGGGACCAGCACGAGCGACACCCAGGCCGGCGGGCCGGCCGGGTCGATCAGGCGGGCGTCGACGCGCACGGCGGTACGCACCGGCTTGCGGCCGCGCGGCCACGCCTGCAGCACCCCGGCCGGGCGGCCGGCCAGGTCGGCCGCCCGGGCGGTGGCCAGCGCCTCCCCGGTGGGCTCGGCCAGGTGCGCGAGCCAACACCAGCTCACGGCCGGGGGCACCCCCCGGGCCCCGCCGCTCACCGGGGCACCTCCCAGTCGGGCCGGATCGTCCGGGTCACGTCCCGGAACGCCAGGCGCAGCTCCTCGGCGGTCGGCCGCCCCCAGAACCAGTAGCCGTTCCACACCGAATGGATCCGCAGGTCCGGGAAGAGCAGGAACGACGTCGGGACGTAGGGGCGGTGCACGGTGTCGGTCGTCTCGACCAGGTCCAGGTCGCGCAGGTAGCGGCGCTCGGCGTCGGACAGGAACGTCCAGCGGGCGCTCAGCCCGGCCCGGAAGGCCGAAGAGACCTCGGGCGGGTCCACGCTCACCGACACGAACCGCGAGTAGGCGACCTCGGCCTCGTCCTGCAGCCGGACCAGACCGCGGAAGAAGGCCTGCTCCTTGGGGCACCAGAAGCCGCGGTAGAAGTTGAGGAAGAGCGGGTCGCCGCCGGGCAGGTCGGCCAGACGCCGATGGTTGCCGGTGTGGTCGGGCAGCTCCAGGTCGGGGAACCGTCGGCCAGGCTGCAGGTCCTGTCGCATCTCGTCACCATCCCTGTGCCGGTGCGGGTGGGATCCGCCAAGAGCTTCCACCAGACCGCTCGGTCGCTGCGTGCTTGGGACATCTTCCCCCGTGAGCGCTCGACACCGTCACACGGCCGGGTGTAACGACAGCGCGGCGGGCGCGGACTGCAGCCTGAACCGACCGGGTGCCGCGTGCACCGCCGTGCCGTGCGCGGCACCCGCCGGCCGCGCGGCACCCGCCGGCCGCGCGGCACCCGCCGGCCGCGCGGCACCCGCCGGCCCGCACCGCATCCTGTGAGGTCGCCATGCCTGCCGTGTCGTTGTCCGGGCTGTTGCTCGTGGTGGCGGTCGCGTTCTTCGTCCCCCTGCTGCTCGGGCTCGTCCCGGCTGTGCGCCTGCCGTCGATCGTGCTCGAGATCGTGGTCGGGATCGTGATCGGCCCCTCGGTGCTCGGCTGGGTCAGGGTGGACCTGCCGCTGCAGGTGCTGTCGCTCATCGGGCTTGCGTTCCTGCTGTTCCTGTCCGGCCTGGAGATCGACTTCAACCGGCTGCGGGGCGGGCTGCTGCGCAGCGCCGGGATCGGGTTCGCCGTGTCGGTGGTAATCGCGCTCGTGGTCGGCTACGTCCTGCGGGCGGCCGGGCTGATCCATGCGCCGCTGCTGGTGGCGATCATCCTGACCGCCACCTCCCTGGGTGTGGTCATCCCTGTGCTCAAGGACGCCGGGCAGGTCGAGTCCGACTTCGGCCAGCTCGTCGTCGCCGCCGCGTCGATCGCCGACTTCGGCGCGATCATCCTGCTGTCGCTGTTCTTCTCCCGCGAGGCGACCGGGCCGGGCGCGCAGCTGCTGCTGATCGGCGGCCTGGTGGCGTTGGCCGCCGGCGTGGGGTTCGCCGTCGCCCGGGCCGGACGGTCGGTGCGCCTGGCCGAGGACCTCGGCCGCCTGCAGGACACCAGCGCCCAGATCCGGGTCCGCGGCGCCGTCCTGCTGCTGATCGGCCTGGTGGTGGTCGCCCAGCGGCTCGGGCTGGAGACCATCCTCGGCGCCTTCCTGGCCGGCGCGATCCTGCGCATCGTCGACCGTGACCAGACGATGACCCACCCGAAGTTCCGGGTGAAGCTCGAGGCCCTCGGCTACGGCATGTTCGTGCCGATCTTCTTCGTGACCAGCGGCATCCGTTTCGACCTCAAGGCGCTCACCGGCAACACCGCCGCGCTTGGGCTGGTCCCGCTGTTCCTGGCCGCGCTGCTCGTCGTGCGGGGCCTGCCCGCCCTGCTGTACCGGTCCCGGGTGGGCACGCGCCGCACCGCGGTGGCCGCGCTGCTGCAGGCCACGTCGCTGCCGTTCATCGTGGCGGCCACCCAGATCGGCGCCGAGCTCGGCGCGCTGGCCCAGGCCGCCGCGGCCGCCCTGGTCGCCGCCGGCCTGCTGTCGGTGCTGCTGTTCCCGCTCAGCGCCCTCACCCTGCTGCGTGCCGGCGAAGGCCATGCGCCACAGGAGCCGCCGCTGGCGCAGGGCGAGACCGTGGCGCCGCCCTGACCCGCCGCCCGCGGCGCGGTGCATCGGCCCGCGCCGGGCGGCGCGGCCCGCGGCGGCGGGACTCGGCCGTGGCGGGCAGCTCAGCCCGTGGCGGGCTCGGCCTGGAGCTGGGGCTCGGCCTCGAGCCCGAGCCGCTCGGCCAGCCAGGCCGCCTGCCAGGCGCGCTCGCGCCGATAGGCGGCGCCCGGGTCGGGCGTGCCGGGCAGGCGCTGGGCGGCGTGGGCGGCGACGTAGGCGGCCACGACCGGCGAGCCCGCGCGGGCGGACGCGGCGGCGTCCGCCGCGTAGCCGCAGGCGAACGCCAGCGGATGGCCGTCGGGTACCGCCCCGGCGGCCTCGGCGACCGCCTCCAGCTCCCGGCAGCCGGCCAACGCGCGGGCCTCGCGGTCGAACCCGGCCGCGTGCAACGCCTGGACGGCGTGGTCGCGGGCGCGCCACGCGCACGTGGCGGAGAAGGCGGCCTTGGCCGGCTCGTCCCACGCCTCGATCTTGCGGACCAGGCGGCCCCGGCCCGCCACGAGCGTGCCGGCATGCCGGCGCACGACGTCGGCGACCTCGGCCAGCCACAGCTCGTCGTTGACCCAGCAGGGCAGGGCGGCCACCTGGCACACGTGCACCCCGCTGACCTGCACCCTGCCCCCTTCCCCCGTGACCGCGTCGGCGGCCACCCAGGGACCCGGCCGGGCGCCGGCCGGCGCCGGCCAGCGGAAGCCGCTGAACGGTCCGACGCCGCCGGCGGCGAGGAACTTGTAGCCGCGCTCGATCACGGTGGACCTCCGCTCATCGCCGCTTCCAGTCCCGGAACGCCGCGAGCAGGGCCGTCCTGGCGTCCGGCGGCACCGTCTCCGCGGACAGCCTGCCGGTCAGCCGGATGGTCGTGCGCAGCTGCTCCAGGAAGGTGCTGCAGCCCTCGCACAGGAGCAGGTGCTGCTCGAAGCGGAGCCGGTCGGGCAGTGCCACGGCGTCGTCGAGGTAGTCGGTGACCACCTCGACCAGATCCTCGCAGTCAAACTCCCAGGAGCTCACCGTGCCACCGCGCCTCGTCGAAGTAGCGCTCCAGCGCATGCCGGATCCGCGCGCGTGCCCGGTGCAGCAGGACGCGCTGGTTGCCCATGGTAAGCCCGAGCAGGTCGCACACCTCCGGTCCGGTCCAGCCCTCCACGTCGCGCAGGGTGACCACCAGGCGCTGGCTGGCCGGCAGCGCCTGGATCGCCTGCTCGACCTGCCCTCTGGTCTCGGCCGCGAGCAGCCGCTCCTCCGGGATGTCCTCCCAGCTCTGCGGCGGTGACGCCCAGTGGCCCGCCCAGCGGTGGTCGTCGGGGAGGAAACGCTCGGGCTCCACCGACGGGGTGGAGGTGTCCGGGCCGGCCAGGGTCGAGAATGGGATGCTGCGGTGCTCGCGGACCGCCCGGCTGCGGGCCCGGTTGCTCACGATGCGGAAGATCCAGGTCTTCAGCGACGACCGGCCCTCGAACCGGTCCAGCCCCTGGATGATCGCCAGCCAGGCGTCCTGGACGGCCTCCTCGGCGACCGCCCGGCTGGAGACGTAGCTCATGGCCAGCCGCAGCATCGGGGCATGGAAGCGGTCGACCAGCCCGGCGAAGGCGGCCTCGTCGCCGCGGCGCAGGGCCTCCAGGAGCTCGAGGTCCTCTGCCGAGGCGACCGGCGCGTCCGGGATCGCCTGGGCGGTCGCCTGGGCGGGTCGTCCGGGCTCCTCGCGTTGTGTGGGCGTGGTGCTCACCGCCCCTCCTTCCCGGCCCCCTCGGGCTTCCCACCCGCCGCCAGATCGAGGCTCCTGCCGACCGCCGACTCCAGGCGGAGCAGGTCGATGCCGAAGTCCCGCAGCCGGTCGAGCACCCCGTAGAGCTGGGTCGAGTCGGTCAGCCAGCCGGCCAGGACGGTCTGGCCGTCGCCCGGCTCGGCCTGCATGGGCCCCAGCGCCGAGGCGAAGCGTTCGCTCAGCCGCCCCCGCACGGTGATCCGGTAGTACCTGGGCTCCATATCGCCCTCCCGGTGCTGCGCTGCCGGTGGCAGCCTCCCATGGGCCGGTGCGATCCGTCTTCACCCGGGCGTCGTTCTCACCCGGGTGAACCCTGCCGGCCCGCTACAGCAGGCCGAGCTCCCTGGCTCTGGCCACCGCCTCCGCCCGCGCCGAGGCGCCGAGCTTGGCGTAGATGCTCCGGGTGTGCGTCTTCACCGTGTTCAGCGACACGTACAGGGCGGCGCCGATCTCCCGCAGCGACAGCTCGCCGGGAAGCAGCCGCAGCACGGCGAGCTCCCGGTCGCTCACCGTCGGGGTCGGCGAGCCTGCCCGGGCGCCGCCCGCGGGCAGGGCGCTGCCCGTCGGGGTGGTGCGCAGCCGGCGCGCTGCCCTGGCCGCCCGCTCGGTGACGACGCCGCCCGGGTCGGGGCAGGCGTCGAGCACGCGGCCGGCGTCCCGCACGAGCGCCAGCGCCTGGTCGCGTGCGCCGGCCGCGTGCCGCGCCTCGGCGAGCGCGACCAGACCGTAGGCGAGCTCGACGCGGCCGGCGCCGCGGCGGGACAGCTCCACGCCCCGACGCAGCTCGACCTCCCCCTCGGCCAGCCGTCCCCGCTGCTGCAGCACCGTGCCGCGTGCCAGGTGCGCCAGCATGCTGACGAAGTGCTCGGCGCGGTTCGGGTCGTCGCCCAGGCGCCCGGCCGCGTCGGCCCGTCGGGTGGCCTCGTCCAGCTCGCCGTGCTCGGCGGCGATCATGGCGAGGTAGCCGAGGGCGTAGATGCCGGCCAGGGCGTTGCCGGTCTGCTCGGCCAGCCGGGCGGCGTCGGCGAGCACGGCGGCGGCGTCGGCGGTCGCGCCATGCCAGTGCAGGGTCGCGCCGAGCACGCAGGAGGCGGCCGTGCGCCAGAACGTCTGGTCGGGGACCAGCGCCAGGGCGACCCGCGCCGTCCTGGTGGCCTGGCCGACGGCGCCGACCTTGAACTCGTGCAGGGCGCGCAGCATGGTGGTGGCCGCCTGGACCGAGGGCGCGCCGTCGTGGATCGGGCCGGGCAGCCCGCCGACCTCGGCCGCCTCGATCCAGCGCTCGACCTCGCCGAGGCGGCCGAGGTCCATGGCGACCCATGCCCTGGCCAGGCAGAGCCGCGCGTCGGCGGCCACGGCGTCGGGGGGCAGGCGGTCGAGCCAGCGGGTGACGGTCGCGAGCGCGCCCGCGTTGAAGGTGGCGTTCCAGTGCAGCGCGATCAGCTCGGCGGCCTCGGCCGTGTCCCCGGCGGCGGTGGTGTGGGCGATGGCCTCGGGGATCAGGCTTTCGTCCCGGTGCCAGGCGGCGGCCCGGCGGTGGAGCGTGGCGACCAGGCGGGGCTCGGCCTGGTCGAGCTGGTGCCGCAGCAGCTCGCCGAACAGATGGTGGTAGCGGTACCAGAAGCGTCGGCTGTCCAGCGCGACCAGAAAGAGGTTCGAGCGCTCGATCTGCTCGAGGCGACGCGCCGAGCCCACGGTGGCGGTCACCGCGTCGCACAGCGGGCCGCACAGGCGGTCCAGGATCGAGGTGCGCAGCAGGAACGTGCGCATCTGGTCGGGCAGGCCGTCCAGGACCTCGCTGCCCAGGTAGTCGACCAGGTGGCGGTCGTCGCCGGCGAACGCGGCGATGAACGCGGCCGCGTCGCTGCGGCC
>JBIOYL010000183.1:0-6884 GCA_044870185.1 Actinomycetes bacterium
GCCACGCCACCCCGCAGCCCACCCCCGTCGTCCCGGCCGCCCAGCAGGCCGGCGCCAGCCCAGCGGCCCTGACCGACATCCCTGCCGGCTACCGCCGCCGGTACGCGCAGGCGGCCGCCGCCTGCCCGGCCCTTTCCTGGCAGCTCCTGGCCGCCATCGGCAAGGTCGAATCCGACCACGGCCGCGACCGGGCCACCGGGGTGACCAGCGGCGCCAACCCGGCCGGCGCGGCCGGCCCCATGCAGTTCGGCATCGGCGGGCGGGCCGGCAACACCTGGGGCGGCGGCCCCCGCCACCCGGTGCCCCCCCAGGTCGGTGCCGGCCGGGACGGCGACGGCGACGGGCTCGCCGACGTGTACAACCCCGCCGACGCCATCGCGGCCACCGCTGCCAAGCTGTGCGGCGACGGGCTGGCCCAGCCCGCGGCGCCCGTCGTCGACCGCTGCCCGGCCCTGCCCGGCAGCCCGGCCCTGCACCAGGCCGTCCACGCCTACAACCACGCCTGCTGGTACATGCGCCTGGTGCTGGCCTGGGCCGCCCGCTACACCAGCCCCAGCCCGATCCCCGACCCGTTCGTGGCCGCCCTGACCCGCAACCCCCGCCTGGCCACCAGCCGGGCCGCCGGCTGCGACCCCGCCCCCGACCTCGCCTCCGGCCGGCTGGACCTGCGCGTGCAGTCGCTTTTGGCCGTGCTCGCCGAGCGCTGGAGCCTGCAGGTGTCCTGCCTGCACACCGGGCACAGCTACTACGTCGCCGGCACCCGGCGCGTGTCCAACCACACCGTGTGGCGCGCGGTCGACATCAGCCGGGTCGACGGCCAGCCGGTCAGCCCCGCCTGCCAGCCCGCCCGCGCGCTGGTGGTGTGGCTGGACGCCGTGGACGGGCCGCTGCGCCCCGCCGAGATCGGCTCCCCGTTCGACCTCGGCCACCGCCCCTACTTCACCGACGACGGGCACCAGGATCACCTCCACATCGGCTACCGCGCAGGCTGACCGTGCAGGCCGACGGTGGCCGAGACGACGCCGGGCGCCGCGACGGCAGTCGAGGCTCAGGGCGGGCGCTTACGGCTCGTCGCCGACGCCTGGCCGCCGGGGTGGGGGGCAGGCGGTGGGGGAGCGGCGCCCTCCTCCGGCTCCTCGGCCGTGGGAGCGGCTGCCTGCTGCCCTTGGGCTGCAGGCTCCGCGGCGGGCGCTTGGCCGGTGGGCTCGGCAGCTTCGGGGGCGGACGCCGCCTCGGCCGCGGCGGCACCGGCAGGCCCGCGCTCGGCGCCGCCCGCGGCCGCCGGCGCCGCCGCCGGCACCGCGACGGGCGCCCGGCCGCCGCGCTCGCGCAGGTACAGCCAGGCCGAGCCGCCCACCATGGCCAGCAGCGACACCCAGGCGTTGCGGGACAGCCCGAACAGCCGGAAGGTCGTGTCGGTGCGCAGCAGCTCCAGCCAGAACCGGCCGAAGCCGTACAGGACCACATACAGCAGGACCAGGCTGCCGGTGCGCAGCACCCGCTTGGCGCTGACCCGCAGCAGCACCACCACCACGACCAGGTCGTACAGCGACTCGTACAGGAAGGTGGGATGGAAGGTCGCCGCGCCGAGGTAGCGGTCGGGCCGGTGGTCGGGGTCGACCCGCAGCGCCCAGGGCAGCCTGCTCGGGGTGCCGAACAGCTCCTGGTTGAAGTAGTTGCCCCAGCGGCCGAACGCCTGGGCGAGCGGGATGCTGGGGATGGCCGCGTCGAGCGCCGCCAGGACGGGCAGACCCCGGCGCCAGGCGACGTAGATGCCGGTGAGGATGCCGAGGGTCAGGCCGCCGTACAGGGCGAGCCCGCCCTCCCAGATGTACAGGAGGTGGAGCCAGCGGCCCCGGTAGTCGCCGCTGTGGGTGATGATGTAGCCCAGGCGGCCGCCGGCGAAGCCGGCCACGACCGCCCAGAACATGGGCCAGTCGAGCTCGTTGCGGTCATGGCCGGCCAGCTCCCAGCGGTGCTGGGCCAGCGCCACGGCGGCCAGGATGCCCAGCGCGATGCACAGGCCGTACAGGTGGAAGTACAGCGGCCCAAGGTGGAAGCCGCTGGTCGGCGGGGGCGGGATGTAGGCGAGCAGCTCCTGCACTTGGCTTGTGTGCCTCCCTCCAACTCCTCGCCTCAGCCGGCCGGGGGCCGGTCCGGTCTGCCGACCAGCTCGCCGCCGCCGCGCACGACCAGCTCGTCGCGCAGCGCCCACAGCCGCGGGAAGTAGCGGTAGCGGACGGTGTGCTGCAGATAGCTGATGGCGGTGCCCGCCGTGCCGCGGGCATGATCACCGAGCGTACGCTGCACCAGCGCGACATGCTCCTGGCGCCAGCGCATCCAGCGCTCGTCGTAGTCGACCAGGGCCTCGCACAGGACGTAGAAGCCGGCCGCCGCGCCCGGGTCGATGTAGAGGCCGGCCCAGTCGGTGATGCCGAGCCGCGTGGCGGCGGCCGCGTGCGCCTCGGCGAGCGACCGCTGCCCGAGCCGGCGCCGGAGCCGCCCGGGCAGGCGGCCGCCGAACTGCGCCTGGACCGCCTTCAGGTAGGCCGGGTCGCGCAGCCCCGACAGCAGCTCGAGCTCACGCCACTGCATCGACTGGGAGCCGCTGGCCGTGCCGAGGTAGCTGCGGAACTGCTGCAGCCCCCAGGGCGGCATCGAGTGCAGGCTGCGCATCTGGTCGAGCCCGTTCGACATGGTCTGGTTGACCCGGTTGACCAGCCAGGTCGCCCGCGGCCAGTCGCCGGCGTCCAGGAACCCGATCACGCGCTCGAGGTCGGCGAGCATGAGCTTCATCCACAGCTCGAGCGCCTGGTGGACGACGATGAAGTGCAGCTCCTCCGGGTGGGGCGGGTGCGAGCGTGGCCGCTGCAGGCCGAGCAGCTCGTCGACGTGCAGATAGGTGCCGTAGGTCAGCTCCTCGTCGCCCATTGCCTGCCGCCTCCTCTGCCAGCAGCTTCCCGCCGCCACGCCGGCGCTGCGCCCGACCGGCCGCCACGGCTGCGGGCGGGCCGGCGGAACCGGCTCCCGTGCACGATAGCGCTGTCGGCGACGCGCGATGGGCGCCGGCGGGGCTGGCGCGGCCGCGCGGGCGTTTGCCGCCGACCGACGGGGTCTACTCCCTCACGGCGGCAGCCGCGCGCCCGTCGGCGATGGCAGGCCAGCGCCTGCCCGGCTGGCTTGCCCGGCTGGCTGGACGACCATAGCATCCGCAGTAGGATTGTCCCGGTAGGTCCGCGCCCGGCTCGTCTCGAAGGAGTGGGAGTTGCGCAGGCTGATCGTCGTGCTGGGTGGCATCGGGCTGCTGGCGCTGCTGCTCGCGCCGGCCACCGGCAGCGCCCGCCCCGACGCCGCCCAGCCGGCCCCGGCCGACCTGCAACGCGGCCGGGCGCTGTACCTGCAGGCTTGCGCGTCCTGCCACGGCCCCGACCCGGCCGGCCCGGCCGTCTACCCGAAGGTGCCGTCGTTGCGCGACGTCGGCGGGGCCGCCGCGGTGGACTGGGTGCTGCGCACCGGACGCATGCCGATGGCCGAGCCCTACGGCCTGGCCCAGCCCGGCAGGCCGCGCTTCACCAACGACGACGACATCCGCGCCCTGTCCGGCTACGTCGGCGACGCGGTCGGCGACACCCAGATCCCCACCGCGAACCCGGCCGACGGGGACCTGCTGGACGGCGCGCAGCTGTACGCCAGCGCCTGCGCCGCCTGCCACGGCAACAACGGCGCCGGCTCCTCGGTCGGCGGCCAGAACATCGCCCCCGCCCTGCAGCACGTCAGCCCACAGATCGTGGCAGAGGCGATGAAGATCGGCCCCGGCCAGATGCCCGTGTTCAACGCCCAGAACGGCTACGGGCAGCACGAGGTCGACTCGATCGCCGCCTACCTGAACTACCTGCGCACCGTCAAGGCCAAGGTGGACCGGGGTGGCGCGCCGATCGGCGGCAAGGGGCCCGTGCCGGAAGGCTTCGTCGCCTGGGTCATCGGCCTGGGCGCGCTGCTCCTGGCCGCCCGGTTCCTGGGCTCTAGGACCTAGACCACCATCGCCCGGCCAACAGAGAGGTGGGACCAAGCGACGCCATGGACACCGACGTGGACACCGGCACGCCGGACCGGCCCGCCGCGCCGGAGCTGACCGCGACCCAGCGCCGCGCCGAGCGGCTGGCCGCCATCTTCTTCGGCATCAGCGTCCTGGCCGGCATCGGCCTGCTCATCCTGTACTTCGCCGGCGGCCAGACCCAACTGGAGGGGCTGCTGTTCCTGTTCGCCCTCGGCGGGCTCGGCATCGGCATCGGCATCTGGGGCGAGCGGCTGCTGGGGGCACGCGAGGTCAGCGAGGACCGGCACGAGCTGACCTCCGGGCCGGCCGGCCGCCAGGCGCTCGAGGAGGCGTTCGGCGCCGAGACCGGGCCGATGCTGCGCCGGCGTTCGTTCCTGCTCAGGATGCTGGTCGGGGCGGGCGGCGCCCTCGGCCTGGCGCTGCTGCTGCCGGTGCTGTCGCTCGGCCCGGCCCCCGGCAACACGCTCAAGCGCACCTCCTGGACCAAGGGCACGCGGCTGGTCACCGAGGACAACCAGCCGATCCTGGTCAACGGCCTGGGCGCCGACCAGTACCTGACGGTGTTCCCGGAACACCACCTGGACGCGGCCGACTCGGTGGCGCTGCTCATCAACGTGCCCCGCAACGAGCTCGCGCTGCCCCCCGCCATGATGGCCGGGGTCGCCCTCGACAACATCTGCTACTCCAAGCTGTGCACCCATGCCGGCTGCCCGGTCGGGCTGTACCGGGCCGACAGCAAGACCCTGTTCTGCCCCTGCCACCAGTCCCAGTTCAGCGTGGTCGACGGCGGCAAGCCCTACTTCGGGCCGGCCGCCCGGCCGCTGCCGCAGCTGCCGATCGGGGTGGACGACAGCGGCCATCTGGTCGCGCTGGCCGACTTCGACGCCCCCGTCGGTCCCGCCTTCTGGAACAGGACCAAGCGATGACCACCGTCACCGAGAGATCGCTCAAGTGGGTCGACGAGCGGCTCGGCACGTCCAGCTTCGCCCGCCGCGCCCTGCGCAAGGTGTTCCCGGACCACTGGTCGTTCCTGCTCGGCGAGATCGCCCTGTTCAGCCTGGTGGTGCTGGTGTTCACCGGCGTGTTTTTGACCTTCTTCTACACGCCCGACTCCCGCGAGACCATCTACACCGGCCCCTACACCCCGTTACAGGGCCAGCACGTGTCGGCCGCCTACGACTCGGTCCTGCGGCTGTCGTTCCAGGTGCGCGCCGGCCTGCTGTTCCGGCAGACCCACCACTGGGCGGCGCTGGTGTTCATGGCCGCGATCGTGGTGCACCTGTGCCGGATCTTCTTCACCGGCGCCTTCCGGCGGCCGCGCGAGCTGAACTGGGTGATCGGCTTCAGCCTGCTGCTGCTCGGCATGGCCGAGGGATTCACCGGCTACTCGCTGCCCGACGACCTGCTGTCCGGCATCGGCCTGCGCATCGCCTACTCGGTCTCCCTGGCCGTCCCGGTGATCGGCACCTGGATGACCTTCCTGATCTTCGGCGGGGAGTTCCCGAACCCCGACATCATCTCGCGGCTGTTCGTGTTCCACGTGATGCTGCTGCCGGCCCTGCTGCTCGGGCTGGTCGGCGCGCACATCGCCATCCTCGTGCTGCAAAAGCACACCCAGTTCCCGGCCCGGGGCCGCACCGAGCGCAACGTGGTCGGCAAGCGGCTGTGGCCCGAGCAGACCTTCAAGTCGGTCAGCCTGCTGCTGCTCACCGCCGCGGTGCTGGCCGCGCTGGGCGGCCTGGCCGAGATCAACCCGGTGTGGCAGTACGGGCCCTACAACCCGTTCAACGTGACCTCGCCCGCCCAGCCCGACTGGTACATCGGGTTCCTGGACGGCGCGTTGCGGCTGGGGCCGCGGCTCAGCTTCACGATCTTCGGCTACACGGTCTCCGAGCTGTTCTGGCCGGGCGTCCTGGTCCCGGGGATCCTGTTCGGCATCCTGACCCTGTGGCCCTGGATCGAACGCCGCTTCACCAAAGACCACGCCGAGCACCATCTGCTCGACCGCCCGCGGGACGCGCCGCTGCGCACCGCGATCGGGGCCGCCGGCCTGATGGCGTTCTTCATCATGTTCCTGGAGGGCGGCAACGACATCCTCAGCGTGATGCTGTTCGTGCCGGTCGAGCTGATCACCCGCATCCTGCAGGTCGCGTTCTTCGTCGCGCCGATCGTGGTCGGGCTGGCCACCTACGCCATCTGCCGGCGGCTGAAGGCCGCCGGCCTGCACCCGGCCAGGGTCACGGCCGGCGAGCGCCTGCACCGCACCGCCGCGGGCGGCTACGAGGTCGTCCCGCTCGACCCGGCCGACGTGGCGGGCGACAGCGAGCGGGCCGGGGTGCCGGCGGCCACCGGGCCGACCGAGACCCCCGCCCCATGACCACGCGGGTCCCGGCGTGGCCACGGGTCCCGGCGTGGCCACGGGCGCTGCTGGCCGCCGCCGTGCTGGCGCTGTCGGTCGGCGCGTGCAAGCAGAACAGCCGGGTGGCCGCGACCACGACCGGGCAGGGCAGCCAGGCGGTGAGCATCGACCTGGTCGACTGGGCCTTCCGCCCCTCGGTCGTCCAGGCCGAGCCGGGCAAGCTGTTGACCGTGCACCTGCACAACCGGGCGCCGGCCTCGTCGCACACGTTCACGGTGCGCCAAGGCGACATCAACCTGGACGTCGTGCTGGAGCCCGGGCAAAGCCGCACGGTGACGATCCAGCTTCCGAACGCTCCCGTGTCGCTGCGCTACATCTGCCGCTTCCACGACGCCCAGAACATGAACGGCGGCATCACCTTCGGCGGCCAGCTCACCAACCCGTAGCCGTCGTCGCGCCGGCCCGGGC
>JBIOYL010000184.1:0-3343 GCA_044870185.1 Actinomycetes bacterium
GCGCGGCGCAGCAGCGCGTCGAAGTGCCGCTCGATCAGCCGGGCGGCCCAGACCCCATCGCCGGCTGCCAGGGCGTGACCGATGGCGTCGTCGACCAGCCCGTGTTGCTCGCACCAGGCGGCCGCGGTCCGATGCAGCTGCGGCACCCGCTCCGGCTGCTCCCGCCCAAGGCGGGCGCGCAGCAGGTCGGCGAACAGGTGGTGGTAGCGCCACCAGCGGCGTTGCTCGTCCAGCGGCAGCAGGAACAGGTTGGCCCGCTCGGCCTGCTCCAGCAGCTGCTGGCCGTCAGCCCGGCCACAGACCGCCTGGCACAGCGGCCCGCAGACTCGCTCCAGCACCGAGCTCTCCAGCAGGAACTGGCGCAGCGGCTCGGGCTGGCGGGCCAGCACCTCCTCGGCCAGAAAGTCCAGCACATAGCGGTGGCTGCCCGAAAATGACGCCACGAACCCGGCCGGGTCGGGGTGGCCCGCCAGCGACAGCCCGGCCAGCTGCAGCCCGACCGCCCAGCCCTCGGTGCGGGCCGCCAGGGCGGCCACGCTGGCCGCCGGCAGCTCCAACCCGGTGGTCTGCCGCAGCAGCGCGGCCGTCTCCTCCAGGGTGAAGCGCAGCTCGCGCTGGCGCAGCTCGGCCAGCTGGCCGCGGGCGCGCAGCCTGGCCAGCGGCAGCGGCGGGTCGGCGCGGCTGGCCAGCACCAGCCGCAGACAGGCCGGCGCGCGCTCCAGCAGCAGGGCGAGGCTGTGGTGGGTTGGCGGCGCCTGGATGCGGTGGTAGTCGTCCAGCACCAGCGCGACCTGCTCGGACGCCGACCGGGTGGCCAGCTGGTTGATCAGGGCGGTCACGACCGTCGTCAGCGAAGCCGGCTGGGGGCCGCGCAGCAGCGGGGCGAGCGGCTCGGCGACGGCGATCCCCGCGCGCTCCAGCGCCGCGGCGACGTAGCGCCAGAACCGCACCGGGTCGTTGTCGCCGGGGTCCAGTGACAGCCAGGCGACCGGCCGTCCGGCGTGGCGGGCCCAGTCGCCGAGCAGGCTGGTCTTGCCGAAGCCGGCCGGGGCGCACACCAGGGTCAGCTCCTGCGCCATCCCCTGGGTGAGGCGGTCCAGCAGGCGGGGACGCGGCAGCAGGCCCGGGCGCGGCCGGGGCGCGTGCAGCTTGGTGCCAGCAGCACATCGGGCTCGGCTGCAGCGGCCTCAGCAGGCCGCATCGTGGGCAGCTCGACAATCGGTGACCCGCACCCTCGTACCCGTCCGGCCAGGACCAGTCTTCTGACCGGCCCATTGTAGTGGCTGGTCGGCGCCAGCACGGTCGAGCCCATCCCGAGACGGCCACCCGGGATGTCACCTTGGTGCCGTCAGCAGCGACATCCCCGGGCTGCCAAGATGCCACCGGGACGGCACCTCCGGCAGGGGATGGGCAGGTGGACCGGGTCCTGGGCCTGGAGGGCTAGAACAGGTAGCGGGCGACCTCGCGGGTGATCTGTTCGGGGTCGTCACCGAGCTGCGGGGGCAGGTTTCGGTTGAGCCACAGGGTGGCGAGCCCGTGGGCCAGTGACCAGGCCGCCACGGCGGCCCGCACGTCGTCGCCGCCGGGGCGGTCGGACATGGCGGCGGCTGGGGGGTACAGCATCGACCTGGCCGCCTCCCTGGCGCGCACCAGCTCGGGGTCGTCGGTCCGGTAGAGTTCGGGGCGGAACATCACCTCGAAGTGGGCCCGGTGGGTCACGGCGAAGCGAACGTAGGCGACTCCGACCTCGAGGAAGCTGCCGGTGGCCTCGTAGGCCTCGCGGAGCGAGGCGGCCAGGCGTCGGAACCCGTCGGCGGCGACCGCGGTCAGCAGCCCGGCCTTGTCGCCGAAGTGGTGCGCCGGGGCGGCGTGGGAGACGTCGACGCGGCGGGCCAGGTCGCGCAGGCTGACCGCGGCCGGCCCGGCCTCCGCGATCCTGTCGACGGCGGCTTCGAGCAGGACCCGGCGCAGGTCGCCGTGGTGGTAGGGGCGAGCGCCCGCGCTCGCTCGGCCGGTCGCGGTCATGCCATGAGTCTATGCGCCAATCTTGCCATTGACAAGATTTGGGCTGGGGCGCTATCTTGACGCTGACAAGATTGGCCGAGGTCCGAGGTGCGGTCAGGCGGACCGCACCTCGACTCGAGCACCAAGGGGAGCTCCGCATGTCCGCATCGTCGCTGTCCACCGCAGGGATCCTCCTGGTGGCCGTGGTCGCCATCGAGTACGGCGGCCTGTCGTTGCTGCACTTCATCGCCAGGCGGGTCCCCGGCTACCTCGACAACCCCGTCCGCCAGAGCCTGTTCCGCGCCGGCCACGCCCATGCCGGGGTCCTGGTGATCCTGGCGCTGGTCGGGATGGTCTACGTCGACCAGACGGAGCTGTCGGGCACCGGCAAGGAGCTGGTCCGCTGGGCATTGACCGCCCCGCCCATCCTCATCCCGGCGGGGTTCTTCCTCTCGGTCGCCGCCCCCCGGGCCGAGCGACCAAGCAGGCTGATCGGCCTGGCCTACCTGGGCGCGGCCGTGCTCGCCGCCGGCGTGGTCACACTCGGCGTCAACCTCATCTGACGGCAGGGCGCGCTCCCCTTCAGGTGTCAGCGGCCGATCGGCGTGACCGCATAGACGCCCGAACGCGCGGCGGTGAACTCGTCGGAGGACACGATGTCCTTGCCGAGCGGGAACAGGGCAAGACCGGCCATCTTGAACGAGGCGACCCCGAACGGGATGCCGATGATCGTGAGGCACAAGGCGATGCCGCTGGCGATGTGCGCGATGGCGAGCCACAGGCCGGCGACGACGAACCAGATGACGTTGCCGATCGTGGACGCGGCACCGGCGTCGGGGCGGCGGACGACCATCCGGCCGAACGGCCACAGCGCATAGCTGGCGAGCCGGAACGACGCGATCCCAAAGGGGATCGTGATGATCAGGATGCACGCGACCAGCCCGAACGCGGCGTAGCCCAGCGCGAGGGGCAGACCGGCCAGGAGCAGCCAGATCACGTTGCCGATGAAGCGGAGCATACGCGACTCCGATCCGTGCACCGCCACGCCACCTGCGCGAGCGTCGTTTGGGTCCATGAGGATACGCCGAGGGGACTGCCGCGGTCAGGCGACAGGGGAATCGGCGCGCCACCTCCTCCCACCATCCACCATCGCTGCGGTTGACCACCCACCGGCACAGCCAGCGGCGATACTCCGGCCATGCGACGCGCCGACAAGTTCCCCCTGCGCCCCACCAGCAAGCAAACCGCGGCGCTGACCGCGATGCTGGACGATCACCGGCAGCTGGACAACGGCGCCCTGGAGCACCGCCGCACCGCCTGGCAGCTGCGCGGGGTGACC